>NZ_JBHSBN010000035.1:0-54745 GCF_042650605.1 Micromonospora zhanjiangensis
AGACAAACACCCCCCCCCCCCCCCCCCCCGGCCAATCGCTGCCGGTCAGCACGTTGGGACGGCGGGACGTGGAAGACGTGCAGGTTCCACCGCGTGTCGTCATCGGCCGCGCTGGCCGGTCGTACGGGCACGCACTGGAACCGCTGATGCGTCGGGTTGCCGGCTTCGTTCTTGCGGACGCCGAACTTCCTCACGGCGCTGCCAGCGTGAAGAGAGCCCGAGCACGCCACGAGGCCCATGGTTGACGGCTGTTGGGCCTCCACGCGCGTGCCTTTCCGGGTAGAAAAGAAACGCTACAGCGGCGGATTCCGCCAAATCAACCCGCCATCAACACTCCCAGCCGAGTGCTCCTCACGGATGGAGGCATTCAGCGACGGAGTGTTCACGATCGCTGCCACTCTCCTGTTCCTCGCCCTCGCAATTTACCTGGTCGTCCCACTCGCCGACATTCGCAGGGCCCTATTTCCTCGGTCGTGAAGTCGGACTGAGGCGCCGCCACAAGCGCCTTCTGTCGGGGCGGTGGGGCCGCTGCGCGGAGCTCGCGCCAAAGCAGACGTGCGCGGCGATTCCGTTCCTCACGAGTCGCCTTCGTACTTGGAGTCAACGCCCTCATCGGCAGTTGCGCGCGGATCGCGGCAGATCCGTGCACATGATCATGGGCTCCGGATCGACCGACACCAGCTTCGGACCAGCCGAGGCTGCCGCCGATCGATGGGCTATGCGACTCGCGGCCCAGCGGGCATAAGCCGCTGTCGGCTGCGGGGCGGCGCGGTGTCCAGACTGGCCTACGAGCGAGCCTGCGAGCACCTGACCTGCGCGGTGTCGGCAGCATGCCACACGGCCGTATTCACATCGACCATCGAGCTGCGTGTGCAGCGATGCCGTCGCCGAGGGACGGCGGGCGCGGGGGAGAATGAGTACATGAGGGTCTTCATCAGCAGTGTTCGCCGGGAGCTCGAGGAGGAGCGCGACGCACTTCCGGGCTTGATCTCGGCGCTCGGGCATACACCGGTGCGCTTCGAGGACTTCACTGCCCAGACGTTGCCGAGCCGTGAGGTCTGTCTCAAGGGTGTCACCTCGGCCGAGGTGTATTTGCTGATCGTGGGCGGCCTGGTTCAGCACCGTCTGGTACATCACCTGGAAATCTCCGGGGTCGTCCAGGTGATACGTGGCGTCGCCGGACCAGTCGAGACGTCGGTCGAGCGTCACCACGCCGCTGACCGGACCACGCAGGTCGGCCAGACTCGTGGGTACGACGTAGTGCCGCTGGTCCGCGTACCCTGAACCAGCAGGCGCGCCGCCTGCCCTCACCATCGCTCCACCTCCTGACCCGACCGTACGGTGGGGCTCGCACGTGCCGGCGCAGACCGGTACGAACGGATGGACGATTTTGCCGATGGTGGTCCGGTCGTTGCTGCCCGGCGCTGCGTCGGTCCGCCTTGCGGCGGTTGCTCGGTGGGTGCTCGGACGTCGGAGAACTGACACGGACGTTCCGGGACCGGGATGGATTCCGCCGGTCTGCCGGGGGCGTCAATGATCCGCTTCGGTCGATGTGATGCCGGACCTGCGGGGACGCGGCCGGATTGGCTCGGGCGCGGCTGGACGCCAGCGGACTTCGCCACTCTCTGCAAGATCTACGGATCAGAAGGTTAGGGGTTCGAGTCCCTTCGGGCGCACAACACAATCAAGGCCGTGACCAGCGGAAACGCGGGTCACGGCCTTGATTCGCCGACCTGGCGACACGCGACGGCATCGACCAGGTTGTCGCCTCGGTCGCCGACCAGCCGGTCATGATGCTTGTCGACAACGCGGGCGTGGCCCACTGCCCCGTGAGCGGCATGGCCGAGACCCCCCTCTCGGCCATGCCGCGCCCCGACGCCGGCGATGACGGGACGACCCAAGCTAGCGTCGCCCGCTTGCATGCCGCTTTCACGTCACTGTGGACGAAACTCCTTCGCAGCTCCCCGGTTCACCGATCCATTTTTCGGGAAGCCGGCGGCGCGCAGGTCACGCCGCGCGGCTGGCCCCACGCCCGTCGACCGGATCCGCGCCCGCTACCGCCGTTCGGCAGTGCTCGTCGCGTCGTCCGCCGGTGCCGGCTGCGGGAATCGCGGCAGTACGGCGTCCGCGAACAGCCGCATCGTCTCGGCCGATTCCTCGTACGGCATGTTCCCGGAGATCACCTGAAGGGAGACGGTGATGTCGCCGTACAGGTCCCTGATGCGCGACAGCCGCGCGGTGACTTCCTCGGGGGTGCCGACGAGCACCTTGTCCTCGGCGAGCGACTTGTCGAAATCGCTGCTCCTGACCCGCTGCACGATGTTCTCGTAGCCGGGGTAGTCGGCGCTGCGCGTGCGGCTCCACTCGGCCACCGCGTCCACCAGCTTCTGGTGCGTGTGCTCCGAGTACCGCCGACCATTCCGGTACGCCGTCGTGGCGTCGGTGGCCAGATAGCAGTTGTAGCTGAAGTGGATGTCGCCGGTGTTCGGGTCGTGCCCCGCGGCTTGACGGCTCTTGCGGTACAACTCCAACATCTCCTGCAGCTTCTCCGGCTTGTTGATCGACGGGACCATCATCAGTCCGTAGCCGGCCCGGCCGGCGGCCTCACAGGAGACGGGGGTGGTGGCCGTGGCGACGAGGATCGGCGGATGTGGCTGCTGGTACGGCCGGGGCAGCATCGTCACCGGGCCGAACTGGTGGAACCGGCCCTGCCACACGACCTCCTGCTCCGCCCAGAGTCGGCGGCAGGCCTCCACACCCTCGTCGAACCGGTCGCGGCTCTCGTCCATGGCGACCTGGAACGCCTCGAACTCCGGTGGCAGGAACGCCCTGCCGAAGCCGATGTCGAGCCGGCCGTGCGAGATGTTGTCAAGCATCGCCAGCTTGCCGGCGAGCTTGATGGGATGACTGAACGCGGGGATGACCGCGCCGGTGACCAGGCGGATCCGCCGGGTCCGGGCCGCCGCCGCGGCGAGGAAGGTGACCGGGTCGGGGCTGTACCCACCGTAGGGCGTGAAGTAGTGCTCGACCGTCTTGACGTGATGGAAGCCGAGTTCATCGGCCAACGCGGCGAGGCGCAGCGCCTCGTCGAAGTGCTGCGCGGCCGGTTTCTCGGCCGGGGTCACGGTGGGAAACAGATTGATGCCGAACTGCATGTGCACTCCCGGTGCTGGCGGCTTGGTGCCACCAGCCTCGGAGCGCGCCGTCCAGCGGCGGTCGACGCTGGCTCGAGCGCCGGTCAACCGGCCTTGTCGGGGGCCGTGTCGAGGTGTGCCAGGTAATGCTCCAGATCGCCGTTCGCCAACGACTCGCCGGGCAGCGCGGGCAGATCCGGGCGCGCCCGCAGGGCGGCCAGGAACAGCTCGGTGTAGCGCGCGGTCAACCGGTCGCTCACCGGTCCGGGTGGCGCCTGCACCCCCCGGGACAACAGATTCGTCATGACCTGGACGTCGCCGAACCCGACGTCGGAGCGTAGGTCACCGTCGGCCTGGGCGCGTTCGATCAGATCCCGCACCGTGGCGATCAGGGCGTCGCGCACGTCGTAGAACACCTGGTCCGGTTCGACGCGACCACCCAGGACCGGCAGCAGGGAGCCGAGCCGCCGGATGGCGACCCGCCGCAGGAACTGGGCCAGCGCGTCCCACGCCCGCGGCTGGTCGGCCTGCGCCTGCCGCGCCTCGGCGAGTAACTCCTGCTTGGTCAGCACGACGACCTCGCGGATGAGGGCCTCGCGGGTGGGGAACCGTCGATAGAGGGTGGCGATGCCGACCGAGGCCCGGCGGGCGATCTCCTCCAGGGACGCGTCCGGGCCCGACTCGAGGAAGGCGAGTCGAGCGGCGAGGAGGATCTTTTCCCGGTTGCGTCGGGCGTCGAGCCGCAGCATTGAGGAATTATTCATCGCGTCGTTTGGCACTGCAGTCACAACCTTCGATGGCCGTGCGATGGCCTCGACGGGGATCGAAACACACTTCGGCCAGGAACACAAACCACTGTCGAGCCAGTCTCCACCAGGCGTCCAGTGGTCCTCACCGCCCCCGTAGTGAGGCTTGGCAGGACCGAAGCTCCCGAGCACCACTGCAGAACAGGAACCAGGATGTCCAAACTCTCTCGACGCCGCCTCGGCGCGCTTGCTGCGGGTGCGATCGTCACGGCACTCACCGTCGCGCCCCCGGCCGCCGCCGCCGGACTGCCGGCGGCGCGAACCGCCGCATCCACCATCCCGTCCTACCCTGCCAGCCGGGTGCTGTCGGTCGTCGCTCGCGACGACGCGCTGCGACTCGGGCGCAGCACTGTCTCGTCCGGTCTCGTCGCCCTCGACCTGCGGAACGCCGGCACCGTCGACCACGAGGCGTTGCTGATGAAGCTCAAGCCCGGTGTGACCGTCCAGCAGTACGTGGACACCCTCACCAACAGCGGGCTGGGTGCCGCGAACGCGCTGCTGGTCTACTCCGGTGGCGCCAACGTCGTGCGGCCGGGGAAGTCCCAGGTCACCGTGCAGTCGCTCACCGCCGGCCAGTACCTGGTCCTGTCGTACGCGCAGGACGAGAACGCCGTGCCCGAGGTGGTGAAGGGTATGTACACGCCGCTGACTGTCGTCGACGACGGCGCGCCGTCGGTCACTCTGCCCGCCGGCCTGGTGAAGGGCATGATCACCGCGCATGACATGACCTACACCCTGCCCAGCACGCTGGACGGCCACGGCGTCTACCAGTTCACCGTGACTGATCCGAAGGTTCCGCACGAGGTCGGGTTCATCCGGCTCGCGCCCGGTGTCACCCGCGACGACGTGCTGGACTGGGCGATGACGGAGACGGGCCCGAAGCCGTTCACCGCCGCCGGCGGGTTCGGCGCCCTGCCCACCGGCGGCACCGGCTGGTTCTACCTGGACCTGCCCCCCGGGCAGTACGCGGCGATCTGCTTCGTGCACAGTCCCTACCCGCCGTACGAGTCGCACGCGGCGATGGGTCAGATCGTGCTCTTCACCGTCAACTGATTCGCACCGTCCCTGATGAGCCGGACCGCCCGCGGCGGTCCGGCTCATCCCTGTACGGGCCCCCGTCCCCGGTCGGCGCCACTCCTGGAGCGCCGCTCGATCGAGCCTCCGTCTGCCGTCGAATTCGGCTGTGTTGGTACTCCAGGTCCCGCGGCCACCCTTGATCCATCGATCAGATTGGACAGAGCGGGGACGTTCGTGACATCGACAGACGAGAGAAGAGCGCTCATCACCGGCATCGGTGTGGTCGCTCCCGGCGGTACTGGTGTCAAGGAGTTCTGGGATCTGCTGACCGCCGGCCGGACCGCGACCCGCGGCATCACCTGCTTCGACGCGTCGTCGTTCCGGTCCCGGGTCGCTGCCGAATGCGACTTCGACGGCGCCGCGCACGGGTTGACCCCGCAGGAATTGCGCCGGATGGATCGCGCTGCGCAGTTGGCGGTGGTAAGCGCCCGGGAAGCGGTGGAGGACAGCGGGCTCCCGGTGGCCGCCCTGGACCCGTACCGGATCGGGGTTTCCATCGGCAGCGCGGTGGGCGCGACCCGGAGTTTGGACACCGAATACTCCATCGTCAGCGACTCGGGCCGGAACTGGCTGGTCGACCACCGGTACGGCACGCCCCATCTGTACGACTACTTCGTCCCGAGTTCGTTCGCCGCCGAAGTGGCCTGGGCCACCGGTGCGGAGGGACCGGCCGCGGTGATCTCCACCGGCTGCACCTCCGGTCTCGACGCCGTCGGTCATGCCCGTGAACTGATCCGAGAGGGTACGGCCGACGTGGTGATCGCCGGCGCCACCGACGCGCCGATCTCGCCCATCACCGTCGCCTGCTTCGACGCGATCAAGGCGACCACCGCGCGCAACGACGACGCCGAGCACGCGTCGCGGCCCTTCGACCGCAGCCGAGACGGTTTCGTCCTCGGTGAGGGATGCGCGGTCTTCGTGGTGGAGGAGTACCAGCATGCCCGCCGTCGGGGCGCGAAGGTCTATGCCGAGATCGCCGGTTTCGCCACCCGGTCCAACGCGTTCCACATGACCGGGCTGCGTCCCGACGGGCGGGAGATGGCCGAGGCGATCCGGGTCGCCCTCGACGAGGCGACGACGGACCCGACCGAGGTCGACTACGTCAACGCGCACGGCTCCGGTACCAGGCAGAACGACATCCACGAGACGGCGGCGTTCAAACACAGCCTCGGCCCGCACGCGTACCGGGTGCCGGTGAGCTCGATCAAGTCGATGATCGGGCACTCGTTGGGTGCCATCGGCGCCCTGGAGGTCGCGGCCTGCGCGTTGGCGATCGACCGAGGGGTGATTCCGCCGACGGCGAACCTGCACGAGCCGGATCCCCTGTGCGACCTGGACTACGTACCGCTGCACGCGCGTGAGCAGCGGACCGACGTAGTGCTCAGCGTCGGCAGCGGATTCGGCGGTTTTCAGAGCGCGATGGTGCTCGCCTCGCCGACGAGCGCCGCCGCATGACGGCCCCGGTCGCGCCGACCGGCCGGTACGCGCCGGATGCGCGGGACGGGTCGGCGGCCCCGGGCACGCGCGGGGCTCCGGTCGTGACGGGGCTAGGCGTGGTCGCCGCGACGGGCCTGACCACCGAGTCGTACTGGGCGGCCGCGCTCGCCGGGACCAGCGGCATCAGCCGGCTGACCCGGTTCGACCCGGACCGGTATCCCGCCCGGTTGGCGGGCGAGGTGCCCGGGTTCGACCCGGCCGCGCATCTGCCCAGTCGGTTGCTGCCGCAGACCGACCGGATGACGCAGCTCGCCCTCTACGTTGCCGAGCACGCCCTGGCGGATGCCCGGCTGGACGTGGCCGGACAGCCGGAGTTCGGCGTCGGGGTGATCACTGCCAGCTCCTCCGGCGGATTCGAGTTCGGCCAGCGCGAGCTGGGCAAGCTGTGGAGCAAGGGCGGCGCCTTCGTCAGTGCCTACCAGTCGTTCGCGTGGTTCTACGCGGTGAACACCGGCCAGATCTCCATCCGGCACCAGGCACGTGGGCCCTCCGGGGTGATCGTCACCGAACAGGCGGGCGGGCTCGACGCGATCGCGCAGGCACGCCGCCAGCTCCGCAAGGGGACCGGTCAGGTCGTCACCGGCGGCGTCGACAGCTCCCTCTGCCCCTGGGGATGGGTGGCCCAACTCGCCTCCGGGCGGATCAGCGTCAGCGACGATCCACGGCGGGCGTACCTGCCGTTCGACCGGGACGCCGCCGGGCACGTGCCGGGGGAGGGCGGGGCGCTGCTGATCCTGGAGGACGCCGGACTGGCCGCGGCCCGGGGTGTGCGGCCGTACGGCCGGATCCTCGGTTACGGCTCCACGTTCGACCCCCGGCCCGGTTCCGGCCGGCCGCCCGCACTGCGGCGGGCCATCGAGTTGGCGCTGGCCGACGCCGGGCGTGCCGCGGTAGAGATCGACGTGGTGTTTGCGGACGCCGCAGCGGTCCCGCAGCTCGACGCCGAGGAGGCCGAGGCGATCAGCGCGGTCTTCGGCCCGGCCGCGGTTCCGGTCACCGCTCCGAAGACCATGGTGGGCCGGCTCAGCTCCGGCGCGGCGGCGCTGGACGTGGCCACCGCGCTGCTGGCGATCCGGGACGGTGTGGTGCCGCCGACGGTGCACGTCGGTGAGTTGGCCGCGAACCTGGCCCTCGACCTGGTCACTGACCGACCCCGCCGGATGCCGCTCCGGACGGCGCTGGTGCTGGCCCGCGGTTACGGCGGATTCAACTCGGCCCTGGTTGTCGGCGCACCGGCCGACACCTGATCACAGAAGGAGAACAGCCATGGCTGTCCAGGAAATGACCCTCGACGACCTGCGCCGGATCCTGCGCGACGCGGCTGGCGACACGGAGGCCGCCGACATCGACGGGGACGTCGCCGACATCACCTTCGAGAACCTGGGCTACGACTCGATAGCCATCCTGGAGGTGACCTCCCGGATCCAGCAGGAGTACGGCACCCGGCTGGCCGACGACGCGGTCACCGGCTTCGCCCGCCCACGGGACGTGGTCGCCCTGGTCAACGCCCAGCTGGCGGGCGCGGCATGAGTGACTGGGTTCGGTGCGGTGGGTGCCGGACCTGGTCTACGGCCGGCGCCTGGCGCGCAATCTCGGTGTGTGCCCGGACTGTGATCGGCACCAGCACGTGACCGCGCCGCAACGGTTGGCGCAGTTGCTCGACGACGGCTCGGCGGTCGCGCTCACGACCGCCGGGGCCGGCGCCGACCCGCTGGGCTTCGTGGACTCCCGGCCGTACCCGGAGCGACTCGCCGAAGCTCGCCGTCGGACCGGGCTGTCGGAGGCGGTCGTCTGCGCGCGGGGCGCCGTCCAGGGCAACCCGGTGGTCGTGGCGGCGATGGACTTCCGCTTCCTGGGCGGCAGCTTGGGCGTGGATGTCGGCGAATTGATCACCGCTGCGGCGGAGGAGGCGCTGCGGACCCGTACGCCGCTGCTCATCGTGACCGCCTCCGGGGGCGCGCGGATGCAGGAGGGTGCCTTCGCGCTGTTCCAGATGGCCAAGATCCTCAAGGCGGGTTTCGTGGACGCCATCCGGGATCGCCGCCAGTTGCGCGGGACCCTCGGCCGGCTGTTGGCGCACGGCTCGCGGCGGATAGGGCCGGCCGGCGCAGACGGGTCGGCCGGGAGCGCGGAATCGCGGCCGGTGGCGGAGCGGGCGATCGGGCCGGACGGCGAGGAGGCCGACGCGTGGGCGGTGCAACGGGCGCGTGACCTGCACCGACCCACCACGCTGGACGTGATCGCGGCGGCGTTCGACGATTTCGAGGAGCTGCACGGCGACCGGCTGACCGGCGACTGCCCGGCGATCGTCGGCGGCCCCCACCCCGGGGACGGTGCGGGTCTTCCGGCCGGCCGGCGGCCAGCACGTCCGGGTGGACACCCACGGCTACCCGGGCTACCGCGTGCCGGCCAGCTACGACTCGTTGCTGGCCAAGCTGATGACCTGGGGGCCCGACCGGGAGACCGCCGTGGCCCGCATGCTGCGTGCGCTTGGCGAGTTCCGCGTCGACGGGCCGGGCGTGCGGACCACCACCGAATTCCTCGCCGCCGTACTGGACAGTCCGCGGTTCCACCAGGGCCGCTACGACACCGCACTGGTCGACGCCGTCCTGGCGCGTTACTGACCAGCCACACCGCCTCGGAGGAGATATGACCATCGAGCAGCAGACGTCCGGGTCCATGGTCGCACTGGTCACCGGCGCGACAAGCGGCATCGGCCTGGCCGTCAGCCGGCAGCTGGCCCGGGCCGGGCACCGCGTCTTCATCTGCGCGCGTACCGCGGACGATCTCGCGCTGGTCCTCAAGGACCTGCGGGCCGACGGCCTCGACGTCGACGGCGTGACCGCGGACGTGCGCTCCACCGAGGACGTACGACGGTTGGTCGAGGCCGCCGTCGAACGGTACGGCCCGATCGGAATCCTGGTCAACAACGCGGGTCGTAGCGGCGGTGGCGTCACTGCCGAGGTGCCCGAGGAACTCTGGCTCGACGTCATCGACACCAATCTGAACAGCGTGTTCCGGGTCACCCAGGCGGTGCTCACGACCGGCCGTATGCGGACGCTCAGCACCGGGCGGATCATCAACATCGCCTCCACCGGCGGCAAGCAGGGTGTGGTGCTCGGTGCGCCGTACTCCGCCTCGAAGCACGGGGTCGTGGGCTTCACCAAGGCGCTGGGACTCGAACTGGCCAAGACCGGGATCACCGTCAACGCGGTCTGCCCCGGTTACGTGGAGACGCCCATGGCGCACCGGGTCCGCCAGGGGTACGCGGCGGCCTGGAAGACCACAGAGGAGGAGGTCCTGGAGCGGTTCCAGGCCAAGATCCCACTGGGCCGCTACTCCACCCCGGAGGAGGTGGCCGGACTGGTCGGCTACCTGGTGTGCGACGCGGCCGCACCGGTCACGGCCCAGGCGATCAACGTCTGTGGCGGTCTGGGCAACTACTGAGCGAAGGAGCAGCCATGTCCAGCGACAACACGCACACCACGGAGCACGAGGTCGTCGTGGCGGCGGCCGCTGACGTGATCTACGGATTGGTCGAACGGGTCACCGCCTGGCCACTGATCTTCCCGCCGACGCTGCGGGTGGAGATCCTGGAACAGGACGGCCCGCACGAGCGGCTCCGCCTCTGCGCCACCGCCAACGGTCAGGTCAAAACCTGGACCTCGCGGCGGCTGCGCGATCGGCACGCGCATCGGATCGAGTTCCGCCAGGAGGTCTCGGCGCCGCCGGTCGCCGCCATGGGCGGCAGCTGGCTGCTCGAACCGCTCGGCCTCGATCGTACCCGGGTCCGGCTGCTGCACGATTTCCGCGCGATCGACGACGATCCGGAGCAGGTCCGCTGGATCGAGGAGGCGGTGGCCCGCAACAGCGAAGCGGAGCTGGCCGCGCTGCGGAAGGCGGCCGAATCACCGGGCGGGGGCATCACCGCGCTCACCGAGACCTTCGCCGACACCGTGCACGTCAACGGTACGGCGGCGGACGCGTACGCGTTCATCCGCGACGCGGACCGCTGGGCGGAACGGCTGCCGCACGTCGCCCGGGTACGGCTGACCGAGGAGACCCCGGACGTGCAGGTGCTGGAGATGGACACCCGGACGAAGGACGGTGCCCTGCACACCACCCGCTCGGTCCGGCTCTGCGAGTCGGACCGGACGATCATCTACAAGCAGAGCGTGCTGCCGGCACTGCTGCGCGCGCACCTGGGACGGTGGACCTTCGAGCAGCAGGACGGTGGCGTGGCGGTGACCTCGGCACACTCCATCGTGATCGAGCCCGGGGCGGTCGCCACCGTGCTGGGCGACGGCGCGACCGTCGAGGATGCCAAGTCCTTCGTCAGATCCGCGCTCAGCGGCAACAGCATGGCGACGTTGGAACTCGCGAAGGCGTTCGCCGAGCGGTCCGGCGCGGCGCGGGTGGGGCGGTGAGCGGCGTGTCGACGACGACTCCGACCAGCAACTCGCCGGCGCTTCTCGACGCCGAGCGGTACCACCAGATCCAGCAGTTCTACGCGACGCAGATGCAACTGCTCGACGACGGCGCGGCCGCGGCCTGGGCCGGCACGTTCACCGAGGACGGGGTGTTCGCGCAGAACGTCAAGCCGGAGCCGTGGCGGGGTCGTGCGCAGATCACTGAGCGGATGACCGTCGGCCTGGCCCGGGTCGCCGCGAGCGGGTTGGTACGACGGCACTGGTTCGGCATGCTGGCGGCCCGGCCGGACGGACCGGACCTGGTTCGTACCCGCTACTACGCGGTGGTCTACCAGACGCCCTGGGGTGGCCGGGCGGAGGTGTACCTGAGCACGATGTGCGAGGACGAACTGGTCCGCACGGACGAGGGGTGGCTGGTGCGGTATCGGATGGTCGCCCACGATGGCGTCGGCTGACGGGGCCGTTCCGCCGCGGCTCGGCGTGGTGGTGCTGCCCGAGTACGACTGGCCGCGGACCCGGCAGATCTGGCGGGAGGCCGAGGACCTGGGGTTCGCCCACGGCTGGACCTATGACCACCTGTCCTGGCGGACGCTGCGCGGCCGGCCCTGGTACGACTCCTTCACCACCCTGACGGCGGTCGCCGCGGTCACCCGCCGGTTGCGTCTCGGGACGCTGGTGGCCTCGCCGAACTTCCGCCATCCCGTGCCGACGGCACACCAGGTCATGACGGTGGACCAGATCTCCGGCGGCCGGTTCGTCTACGGTATCGGCGCGGGGGCGGCGGGCACCGACGAGGCGGCGGTCGGTGCTCCGCCCGAAGTCCGCCGAACGCGCCGGTTCGAGGAGTTCGTCACCATCTCCGACCGGCTGCTCCGGCAGCCACGGACGACGTACGAGGGGGAGCGTTACCGGGCCGTGGACGCCCACCTGGTACCCGGCTGCGTGCAACACCCGAGGGTTCCGTTCGCCATCGCGGCGGGCGGCCCTCGGGGTCTCGCCCTCGCCGCCCGGTACGCGCAGACCTGGGTCACCATCGGCGAGGCCGGTCAGCCGGGAGCCCGGCCGGACGCCGAGGCCTGGGCACTGTTGGAACGGCAGGTCGACGCCCTGGAACGGGCCTGCGCGGACGGGGGGCGGTCACCCGCCTCGATCGGCCGGCTGGTCAACCTGAGTCGGCTGGTCACCGAGCCGTACGCCTCGGTGGACCGGTTCGTGGAGGTGGTCGGCAGGTGCGCCGCCCTGGGCTTCACCGACGTGGTGGTCAACCATCCACGGGAGGAGGGGGTCTTCGCCGGGGATCCGGCGGCGTTCCGGCGGGCCGTTACCGCTGTCGTTCAGGCCCGGCAGGTCAGCGGGCGTCCCCCGTTGTAGGCGACCATCTCGTCGAAGGCGGGCGCGCTGGGCAGGTGGATCCCGCGCGGTGCGCCACGCTCCTCGGCGTACGCCCGGTGCAGGTTCGCGACCAGCCGTTCCGGCTCGGTCAGCGTGGCGAACTCACCGAGGTCGGCCCGGCGGGCCGCCTCCAGTGGGTTCCATCCGCGCCGGACGCCGTCGGCCGCGACCGCGGCCAGCCAGGTCAGGTACCCCTCCGTCACGTCCAGCACCTCCGGGCCGCAGACCGGTCCGTGCCCGCACACGACGGTGTGCAGGCCGGGCAGCCGGCGCAGGGCGGCGACGGCCTGCAGCGATCCGGACAGCGAACCCATCAGGACGAACGGCGTCGCCCCGGCCATCAGTACGTCGCCGGCGAAGAGCACGCCGTGCTCCGGAAGCCACACCACGACGTCGTTGCTGGTGTGCGCCGGTCCGACGTACCGCAGTTCGGCGTGTAGATCACCGATGTGCAGGCTGAGCCGCTCGGTGAAGGTGAGGTCGGGCAGCGCGACACTGATCTCGCCCCACCCGACGTCCGGCCACACCCGCCGCAGGCCCGTCCCCTTGTCGGCCATCTCCGTGCGGGCGGCCTCGTGGGCGATCACCGTCGCCTCTCCGGCGAACACGAAGTTGCCGAACGTGTGGTCGCCGTGGTGGTGGGTGTTGACCACGATGCCGGGCGACCGGCCGGCCGTGGCGACCGCCGTGTCGTACAGTCGCCGGGCCCGTGACTCGGTGGCGGTGGTGTCGATCAGCGCGGCGGACCCGGCCCCGGTGAGCAGACCGGCGTTGCTGACGCACCAGCCGCCGGGTGGTTGGAGGTAGGCGTACACCCCCGGGGCGAGTGGGCGCAGTTCGCTGTCCACCGCCGGTTCAGCCGACGGCCGCGGTGCCGGTCTGCACCACCTCGGACAGGTGGGCGTCGCCGCGGATCAGGGGCTTGAGGTCGGCGTACAGGTCGCGGAACTCCTCGGTCGCCAGGGCCCGCTTGAAGTCCTCCGCGGTCTCCCACTCGGCGATGTTGAAGTACACGTCGGCGGCCTTGGTCGACCGCACGAGCTGGTATCGGAGGATGCCCGGCTGGGCGCTCATGAAGGCGCCGATCCGGGCGTAGAGTTCCTCCAGCTGGTCGGTGGGGCCGACCACGGTCAGCTTGTTCACGAAAACCACCACGGGCGATCACCGCTCTCGGCTCGGATTGCTCTGCCGACGTCACGGTCGCAGCGGGCGCCGCAGGGGCGGTGGAGAGTCGGTGGAGGGCGGGTACGGGTGCCGCCGAGCGGGGGAGCGGCGGCACCCGTACGTCTCAGTGGCCCGCCGACAGCGGCCAGATCGTGCTGACCGGGGTGAGGTCGAACCCGAACGCGTCCGCGGTGCCCTGCACGTCACGCGCCGGAGTGAGGTTCGCCAGCAGGTCGACGACGGTGGGCGGCGGGCCGGGCACGGCCGCCGCGGCCTCCGGCGACACCTTCTCGACGGGCACGGCCGCGCCGTTCACCAGCTGCACCATCTCCAGCACCGACAGCTCGTCCGGACTGCCCAGGTCGAAGGTGCCGGGCCGGCCCGCACCCGCGGCGGCGGCCACGGCCGCGGTCACCACGTCGGCCAGGGCGACCGGGCGGGACCGCTGAGTGCCGTCGCCGTAGACCCGAACCGGGACTCCGGGACCTCGCTGGCGCAGCATGAGCTCGAACGGTGCCGGGCTCGCACCCCCGCGGACGATGGGGTGGATGCGGAAGACCACGGCGTTCGTCGCGGCCCGCAGCTCCTGCTCGGCCAGGCCCTTGGCCCGGACGTACCAGTTGTCGGCGTCCGGCGCGGCGTCGACGTAGGAGAAGTAGACCAGCCGGGTGTCCCGGCCGGCGAGCGCCTGTACCACCCGCCGGGTAGTGGTCACCGTCCCCTCCTCGTACGCCTTCCAGTCCGGGGCGGCGAAGACGCCGCTGAGGTGGATCACGGCGTCGGCGCCGGCGATCGCGTCGAGCGCCGCCGGCTCCTCGGTCCAGTTCGGGATGACCCGGTGAGCGGGCAGCTCGGTGGGCGTCCGGACCAGGGCGGTGGTGCGTGCCGGGCCACCCTGCAAGCGCCGCAGCAGTTCGCGTCCGGTTACGCTGTTCGCGCCGGTGATGACGACGTTGCCGGAGAGTTCGGGGACAGATCGAGACATTGCGCCTCCCGATAGAAAGATAGGTGCTGTAGCACCTAGTGTTATAGCACGGAATTCGTCGCCGAGGAGTGCGTGATGGATCGTCTGGAAGAGATCGGCCTGTTGTTGCGGGCCGCGACGAGGGAGTCGGACCGCCGGCTCAACGATCTGCTGCGCGAGGTCGGGATCACCGCCAGCCAGGCGGAGGCCCTGCAGCTCCTCGACCGGTGGGGGCCGATGTCGCTGCGCGAGCTGGGCGGCCTGCTGGTGGCGGAGGGTGGCCATCCGAGCCGGCTCGTCGACCGGATGGTCAGCGCCGGACTGGTCGCGCGCCGACCCGCCGAGCACGACCGGCGGCAGGTGGAGTTGGTCGCCACCGCGCACGGCCGTGCGCTCGTCGAGCGGGTACGCGAGCGGAAGGGGATCTACCGGGCGTGGCTGGAGGGTCAACTCGCCGGGATGGATCTGCCGTCGGTGCGGGCGTTCTTCGAGGCGTACCTCGCCGGCACACCGCTCGGCGAGACGGTGCGGCTCCGCCGGGAGAAGGGCACCCTCGCCGACGGGTGACCGGTCCGACCGCAGCTCCAGTCTTCCTCCAGCGACCCGGGTGATCGTGGGACGGTCCAGCTTTCCCGGCAGAAGGGTGGCGGTCGTGCAGGACGGTGGAAACCAGCTCCGCAGGCTCTTCGGATCCCTGCCGTCGGTCGTCAGCGTGGTTTCCGCAGTCGGCTCGGACGGGGTGGCCCGCGGCATGACCTGCAACGCGGTCAGCGCGGTGTCGTTGTCCCCGCCGCTGCTGCTGGTCTGCCTCGACCACCGGTCCCGCACCCTGACGGCGGTGCGCGAGCGGGGCGCCTTCGTCGTCAACTTCCTGGCGGCCGGCCGCGGTGAGATCTCCCGTCGGTTCGCCACCGGGGGCGACGACAAGTTCGCCGGTCTGACGGTGCACGCCTCCGGGCCCACCGGTGACGCGCCGGTGCTGGTGGAGGACAGTGCCGCCAGTGCCGAATGTCGGGTGCACGACGTCCTCGACGGGGGCGACCACCAGATCATCCTGGGCCGCGCACTGCGCTGCCAGGTGTACGACCGGCCGCCGCTTACCTATTTCGGTCGCCGGTACGACGCCTGGCCCGTACCGGCCGTCCCCGGCGCCGGTCGGTGACCCGGTGCCGGGTCGCCCTGGTCGTGTTGTTCAATAACTGGCTGCTTCCGGGTACGTCCTTCTTGTCACGTCGGTGGTGGCGGCGCCGAGAGCTGCGGGTTCGCGCCATGGCAGGCATACGGGTACAAAGTGGAGGGTTGCCCTGCCACTTGCTTCGTGATTTGCTGTCCCATAACTAGCGGGGTTAACGGATCTAGGTCGGTCACTCCACCCATCGGAGGCCGCCGCCTGAACGGTGGACGGCTCCGGATCAGGGCCTGGGGGGCGGAGTCGGTCGACGTATCCATCCGGACCTGTCGACACCGAGGTCGGGGGCGGCCCTGCGAAACGGCGCGGCACGGATGTCATTGCATTGGTGCACCAGGCAGTTTCATTCACGCGACGCCAATTCGGATCTTGCGTTCTGGGGGGACGATGAGAATCGAAATTCTTGGCCCGCTGCTCGTCGGAGATGACTTCGGCGTACCTTACCTACCAACTGCACCAAAACCACGGCAACTGCTGGCGCTGTTCGCGTTGAATGCAAATCAGGTCGTTTCCACGACCATGTGCATCGAGGAACTGTGGGCGAGTCGTCCACCGCGTAGCGCCGTCTCCACACTGCAGACCTACATCCTGCAGATTCGACGCATGCTGCGGCAGATTCCCGGAATGGACGGCACCGACATGCTGCTGACCCGTCATCACGGCTACCAGCTCGTGGCCGGGCGCGAGGAGGTGGACCTGCTGAGGTTCAAGGACCGTGTCGCCGAGGGCGGAGGGCTCATCGCCGACGGGGACTACGCGCTCGGCGCGGGGCTGTTGCGGGAGGCGCTCGGCTACTGGCGCGGACCGGTCCTGGTCGACGTGCAGGCCGGACCCATCATCGCCACCCACCTGCCCCGCCTGGAGGAACTCCGCTTCAGCGTCCTCGAGCAGCGGATCGAGGCAGAGTTGGCGCTCGGACTGCACCACGAGTTGATCAGCGAGCTCTCCGGTCTGGTCAGCCAGTTCCGGACGCACGAGAATCTCTGCGCCCAACTCATGGTGGCGCTCTGCCGGTCCGGCCGGCAGGCCGAGGCGTTGCAGACGTACCGGCAGTTCCGCGAGGCACTGATCGGGGAACTCGGCATCGAGCCGTCCAGCCGCATCCAGCAGTTGCATCAGGCCGTGCTGACCGGGGATCCGGTGCTGAATCCGCCCCCGGCGCACTCGGGCATCGTGCGTTCGCTGGACCTGTTGGAAAGGGGTGCCATGAGTCGCCGCGGCTGAGCGCATCGGGTTCAGCAATCCGTCAGGACCCGGGTGAGCAGACGGGCGGCATTATCGTGCAGCGGCAGATCGGACCGCGAGGTGACGATCCCCGACGCGATCGCCAGCCTGGTCACCCGGGCTGTGATCAGAAAGAACTGGAAGCCGGCGAGGAGCTCGTAGAATCGCAGGTCGACGACGCTGCGCCCGGCGAGTTCCTGGTAGTGGGCAACGGTCTCGGCGGCGTCGGGCAGGCCGGGCAACCGGGTGGCGCCGATGCCCTCGCTCAGATGGCGGTCCAGGTACAGGAACCAGGCCAGGTCCATCTCGGCCGGTCCCGTGCCGGCCATCTCGAAGTCGAGCAGGGCCGCGACGCCGCGATCGTCGAAGACCATGTTGCCGATCCGGGCGTCGCCCCACAGCGGCACGGGCTCCACGGGCCTGAGCCTGGTCGACATGGCGTCGAGCCGGTCGAGCGTGCGTCGGGTCAGATCCGGAAAGTCGGGCTCGAAGAAGGACACCCGGGCGGCGTACCGCCTCAGGGTGCGGTGCACGGCCTCGAGGCCGCTACGCGGAACCGGGCCGAGCGGAAGCCGCCGGGGATCCAGCCGGTGCAGGTCGTGCATGGCTCGGACGGCGGCGTACCAGAGCTCGCTCCGGGCCGCCGGCGTCAGGTCCGCGACCCAGCCGGTGCGATGGTACGACGGGAAGTCGGCGGGGGTACGGCCGGAAACCTGGTCCATGACGAAGAAGGGCGCGCCCAGCCAGTGCGGATCCTCCTCGTACCAGTGGGGGCGGGGGACCCGTACCGCACCACCGAGGTGCAGCGCGCGCTGCACCTCGTACTGCTGGCGGAAGTTCGGATCCGGGTAGACCTGGTGGCCGGTCGGCGCCACCCGGGCCACCAACTGTCCGACCCGGGAACCGGAAAGGGTGAAGAACAGCGTCTCGTTGGAAAATCCACCGACCCGAGGGATCTCCACGTCGCCGACCAGGACGTCGGCGTCGCCCGTGCGTTGCCGGATCCATTCCTGCAACAGTTCTCGGGTCTTTTCCGGGGTGTGTTGGAGTGGAACGGGCATCAGGGACCCCCAGTGAAAATTTGAAGACATGACTGTACCGCGCGAGAGGTCCACAGTGGTGCAATTGACAGGTGGTCTCCGGCCATTCTGGGATGACCCTCCAGTGACTCTCGAGGAACGCTGTACCGCCGCCGGCAAGAATTCCTTCCACAAACGACGCATCCCCTGGCGAAGGGCTGGACAATGCGTGCAGTAACGGTTTCCGCGTACGGCGGGCCGGAGGTTTTCGAGGTCACCGAGGTGGCCGAGCCGATCGCGGGTGCCGGTCAGGTGCTGATCAAGGTGGCGGTCAGCGGAATCAACTTCCTCGACGCCCGGGCGCGGGTGGGCCGGCTGTCCGGCGACCTGCCCTACGTGGCGGGGGTGGAGTGCGCGGGGACGGTCGCCGCGGTCGGTGCCGGAGTCGACGGCTTCACCGTCGGGCAGCGGGTCTGCGCGGTCAACGTGGCAGGCGCGCATGCCGAGTACGCGGTGGCCGAGGCGAGCCGGGTGCTCGCGATCCCCGCGGAGCTGGGTCTCGACACCGCCTGCGCCGCACTGGTCCAGGGACTCACCGGGCACTACCTGACCCACGACACCTATCCCGTGCAGCCCGGTGACACCGTGCTGGTGCACGCCGCCGCCGGGGGGACGGGCTCGATGGTCACCCAGTTCGCCAAGGCGCGCGGCGGGCGGGTGATCGCCACCGTCTCGTCCGACGCCAAGGAGGAGATCGCCCGGGCGGCCGGTGCCGACGAGGTCCTGCGGTACGGGCCCTGCGACCAACTGGCCGCCGAGGTCCGGAAGCTGACCGACGGCGTCGGCGTCGCGGCCAGCTACGACGGTGTGGGGGCCAGCACCTTCGACGCCAGCCTGGCCGCGCTGCGGGCCCGTGGCGTGCTGGTTCTCTACGGTGAGCCGAGCGGCATCGTGCCACCGTTCGATCTGACCCGGCTCGTGGACGGCGGCGAGGTACGCAACACCGTCGCGCGGCGTACCGACATCGGCTCGCTGTACGTGACCCGGCCGAGCCTGGTCCATCACATCAACCCGCCGCACCGGCTGGTCAGCCGGGCCGAGGCCGTGTTCCGGGCGGTCGCCGCCGGCGAGGTCCGGATCCGGATCGGCGGCCGGTACCCGCTGGACGAGGTCGTCCGCGCCTACCAGGACCTCGAAGGACGTTCTTCCACCGGAAAACTGCTACTGATCGTCAACCCCACAGGAGAAGCCTCGTGACCGAAGCCCCCCGTCCCGCCGACCAGATGTTCGGCATGATCGCCGGGTTCTGGGTGTCCCGGGCGATCCACGCGGTCGCGGCCCTGGAGATCCCCGACCTGCTGGACGGTTCTCCGGCGACCGCCGACCAACTGGCCGGGAAGACCGGCACCCAGGCCCCGGCGCTCTACCGGTTACTGCGCGCCGTCGCCAGCGTCGGACTGCTCACCGAGGACGACAAGAACGCGTTCACGCTGACCCCGCTGGGTGCCACCCTGCGCAAGGACGCACCGGATTCGCTGCACGCGTTCGCCGTCACGGAACTCGGCGGCGGGCACTACCGGGCCTGGGGCGACCTGCTGCACTCGATCCGCACCGGCGAGATCGCCTTCGACCACGTGCACAACATGTCGATCTGGGAATACTTCTTCGTGCACAACCAGGCGGACGGTCAGGTCTTCAACAAGAGCATGACCGAACTCACCGGTACCGTGGCTGCGGAGGTCGTCTCCCAGTACGACTTCACGCCGTACCGGGTCATCGTGGACGTCGGCGGCGGTCAGGGCGCGTTCCTCTCCGCCGTGCTGCGGTCCCACCCGAACGGCAGCGGTGTGCTCTTCGACGCGCCCAGCGTGATCGCCGGCGCGGCGGCCAACCTGAAAGCGGCCGGCGTCGCCGACCGCTGCCGCACCGAGGCGGGCTCCTTCTTCGACAGCGTGCCGACCGGTGGTGACCTGTACCTGCTCAAGTGGGTCATCCATGACTGGGACGACGCCGACAGCGGCGTCATCCTGCGCAACGTCCGGGCCGCCATGACGCCCGGGTCGCGGCTGCTCATCGTCGACACCGTGGTGCCGACCGGCGACACGCCGTCGCCCAGCAAGTTCATCGACCTGGACATGATGATCGCTAATGGTGGCCGCGAGCGCACCGCCGCGGAGTTCGACAAGCTGGTGGGCACGGCCGGCTTCCGGCTGGAGCGGATCATCGGGACGAACTCACCCAGCGGCATCGTCGAGTGCGTCGCGGTGGACTGATGGGAAGCGGGTTGAGCGACCGCGTCGTCGTCGTCACCGGTGGAACCCGGGGACTGGGCCTGGCCACGGCCCGGCGCCTGCGGGCCGAGGGCGCCCGGGTGGTCTGTGCCGCCCGAGACGACACGACGTGGGACGGGCTCCGCGCCGAGCTGCCGGACGTGTACCTGCACCGGGTGGACGTGACGGCCCCCGAGTCGGTGCGGGAGCTGTTCGCCGCGGTGCACGACCGGTTCGGTGGTCTGGACATGCTGGTCTGCAATGCCGGCGTGGCCCGACCCGGACCGGTCAGCGCCCTGTCGCCGACGGCCTGGCGTGAGGTGCTCGACGTCAACGTCACCGGCGCGTTCATCTGCATCCAGGAGGCCGTGCCGTACCTGGAAAAGGCGGCACGGGGACGGATTGTCACGATCTCCTCCGCGCTGGCCACCCGGGTGGCGGCGGGCGCCTCGGCGTACTCGGCGGCCAAGGCGGCGCTGGAGATGCTGACCCGGACCTGCGCGTTGGAGCTGGGACCGCGGGGCATCCTGGTCAACGCCGTCTCGCCGGGCTTCATCGACGAGGGCATGGGACGCGACCTGATGGCAAATCCGGCGCTGTGGCAACGGTTGCAGGCCAAGCTGGTGCTCGGGCGCGCCGGCAACGGCGAGGAGGTCGCCGGCGCGGTCGCCTTCCTCGCCGGGGACGACAGCACGTACGTCAACGGGCACGTGCTGGAGGTCAACGGCGGCCTGGACTGGTGACGCATCCGGCGGTACGTCCGATCCGGACGTACCGCCGGATCAGCGTCCCCAGAGGTGGGTGTGTCGCGGCTCAACCGTCCCGGTGGCGCCCGGCCAGCCGGTCCGCCGCGTTCAGCCACTGCCGGTGGCCGTACCGTTCCCAGGCGCGCAGCGCGAACGGGGTGTTGCCGTCGCTGACCAGCCAGTCGTGGAACGCGGCCAGCCGGAAGTCGTCGGCCGCCGAGGCGATGTCCAGCAACGACAGGAGCTGCGCCTTGCCCACCTCGTAGCTGAGCGCCTGCCCCGGGTTGCCGGCGAAGAACAGCGCCTCGGCCCGGGCGGTGTCCGGGTCCAGCGACGCCTCGTCCGCGAGCCGGTTCGCGGCCGCGGGAATGGTCAGCTCGCCGAGCGCCAGGCCGATGTCCACGCCCACCCGTAGCGCCCGCAGCCGCATGGCGCGCTTCAGGAATCCGGCACTGTGCGGCGCGTCGTCGAACATGCCCCGGTCGAGCAGCAGCTGCTCGTTGTAGTAGGCGATGCCCTCGTTCGGTGTCGAGTCGATGACGTGCCGCCGTACCGGACGCGCCCGGGTCGCCGACAGCGCCGCCTGGTAGGCGTGCACTCCCTCGTGCACCACGCCGACCCGGGGATCGAGGCACTCCGCGGCGGCGAAGAAGGAGCCGACCCGCGCCGGAGGTTCCAGGTAGCGGACCGCGTCCTCGTCCGGCCGGTGCGGCAACAGGTGCGGTACCGCGAGCCAGGCGAGCGGCGCCAACTCCGCCGGCATGGCCGCGTTGCGGTACCGGCGGCGCAGGTCCGCCATCGGAGGCAGCAGATCGTGGCGCCGGTAGAACCGGTACACCGAGCGCTCCGCGGCACGCTGCGCCGCGATCTGCCCGACCACGTCCGCGAACGGCGGGGGCGGGCGGTGCTCACGGTACCGCCGCCGGTGCCGCACCTCGGCGGCCCGGTAACGGTGCGCGGCCCGCTCGCCGATCATCCGCAGATCGTCGAGCGGGTACGGCAACAGGGCCACCCGGTGTAGCAGGAAGCCGAACCCGTCGGCGCCGAGCGGTCGGCGGGGCCCATGATTCGCCGCGCCGCGTTCCAGCCACCGGGCGAACTCCAGCAACGCGCGCGTCGCCGGCGCCGCCGCCGGGAGGTGCCGGACGGCCCCGGCCGCCCGGTGCAGCAGCGGCCCGGCGGCCCGGGCGTACGGCGCCGCGACCCGGCCCGCCAGGTTCGCCCTGGCCTGGTCCAGGACGACCGGGACATGGCCGAGCAGCGCCGCTGTCTCGCCCGTCGCCGGGCCTGCCGACAGCAGCGCGTTGTGCACCGGGACGAGGCACTGGTCCAGGTAGAAGCAGGGGTTCTCGGCCCAACCGCGCAGCTGTTCGAGCTCCCAGCTCACCCGGGCCAGCGCCGCCTCGAGGAAGCGGGCGTCCACGCGCACCGGCACGGGCTCCTCGGTGACGTCGAGGGCGGCGAGCCGGTGGGCCAGCCGGTCCCGTACCCGGCGACGGTCGGCCAGCGCGTCGGCGGACCAGTCCGGCAGCCACCCCGCGGGCCGCGGCAGGCGGACGATGTCGTCGTAGGAATCCGGCTGGGTCGCGCCGCGCCAGGCCCAGAAGTCCCGGCCCACCAGGTCCAGCGCCGCTGCCGTCATGTCCGGACCGGGACGCGGTAGTCACGTAGCCAGCGGTCCACCTCCAACAACGGCAGCAGCAGGTGCATGCTGTCGGCGACGGTCATCATCGGGCCGGTGTCGCCGGCCACCTCGCGCACCCGGACCGGGTCCAGCATCGGGCGCAGGGGGGAGGCCGGGTCGGTCAGCAGCCGGTCGAGGCGGGTCCGCACCGCGCTGCCGTGTTCGGCGGAGAAGGTGGCGGGGTAGGCGCTCTTGCGTCGCCGCAGCACCTCGGCCGGCAGCAGGTCGGCGACCGCCGCCCGCAGCACGCTCTTCTCCCGCCCGTCGGCGATCTTCATCTTCCAGGGGATGTTCCAGACGTACTCCAGCAGCCGATGGTCGCAGAACGGCACCCGTACCTCCAGCCCGTGCGCCATGCTCATCCGGTCCTTGCGGTCCAGCAGATACAGCAGCGGGCCCTGGAGACTGAGGTGGAGCACGGCGCGCATGCGCGCTTCCAGGCCGGACTCCCCGTCCAGCCGGGGCACCTGGCGCAGCAGCGTGGCGTACCGGTCCCGCTCGTCGTCGTCGGGGCGGATCCGGGCGCGGATCTCGGGCACGAGCAGGTCGGTGAGCCGGATTCCGTTGCCCAGCCAGGGAAACGTGTCACCCCAGACCGTGTCGTGGTCGAAGAACCACGGGTACCCACCGAACACCTCGTCGGCGGCCTCCCCGGACAGGGCGACAGTCGAGTGTCGGCGGACCTCGCCGAACAGCTGGTACATCGACGCGTCGAATTGGCCCAGGGTGGGCAGGTCGCGGGCGGCCAGCGCCCGGGGGAGCAGGTCATCGAGGCCGGCCGGGTCGACCACGACCTCCTGGTGGGCGGTACCGATGTGCCGGGCGGCGAGGCGCGCGTACGGGGTGTCCTGCTCCGGGCGCAGCGGCGTGGCCCGGAATTCCGCGTCCGCACCGGCGAAGTCGACCGAGAACGAGCGCAGCGAGCCGCTGCGGTGTCGGGCCGCCAGCGCGGTGACGGCGGTGGAGTCCAGGCCGCCGGAGAGCAGGACGCACAGCGGCACATCGGCCACCATCTGCTGGCCAACCACCTCGGCCAGCAGGTCCCGCACCGTGGCCACCGTGGTCGCCTCGTCATCGGTGTGTTCCCGGCTCACCAGCCGCCAGTACGGGGTCTCGTGCACCCCGCTCCGGTCCACCCGCACCAGGTGCCCCGGTCGTACCTGACGCAGGTCGTCCAGCGGGGTCTCCCCGGGCATGGCCAGCCGGGGGTTGAAGAGCACGGGTAACGCCTGCTCGCTGGTCCGGGCGGTGAACCGGGGGTTCGCCATGACCGCCTTGGGTTCCGACCCGAAGAGGATCCCGTCCGGGTACGGGTGGTAGTACAGCGGCTTCACCCCGAGCCGGTCCCGAACCAGCAGGAGTTCCTCGCGGCCCCCGTCCCAGATTGCGAACGCGTACATCCCCCGCAGGTGGTCGACCAGCGCGGCCCCCCATTCCAGGTACCCGCGCAGCACCACCTCCGTGTCGGAGGAGGTGCGGAAGTTGTGCCCCCGGGCGGACAGCTGGCGCCGCAGCTCCCGGTAGTTGTAGACCTCGCCGCTGTAACTGAGGACGATCTCGGCCCCGGCGCGGCGGTCGACCATCGGCTGCCGGCCGCCGGGGATGTCCAGCACGGCGAGCCGGCGATGACCGAGGGCGGCGTGCGGGGAGACCCACATGCCCTCCGCGTCCGGGCCACGCCGGTGCAGGCCGGCGGTCATCGCCCGCACCGTGTCCCGCTGGGTGGTCAGATCACGGACGAAGTCCACCCATCCCGCGATTCCGCACACGACGGTTCTCCTTTCGAGCAGAAGAGGTTCAACGCGGAACGGCCGGGTCCGGTCCGGCCCACACCGAGGCGGGCTCGCCGGTGAGGAAGGCGTCCAGGTCGGCCAGGCGGGCGCCGGCGATACCGGGCGACGCCCACCGCAGATCGGTCCGGGCCGGCCGCTGCCGGTCGTGGAAGTACAGCGCCCGTAACGTGCCGTCGGGTTCCACGGTGAGCGGCGGGTTGTCGACCAGGAAGTCGCGGACGGCTGCGGTGTCCCGGCGGACGTGCAGCCAGAGTCGCTTGCCGGCGAAGTGGTTCGCGGGCAGCCGTACCGTCGGGTGCAGCTTGCGTTTGAACTGGAGTATCCCCTTGCTGAGAAAGGGTTCACAGCCGGACAGGTCGACCCGGGCCAGGCCCTGCCCGGCGGCCCACTGGAGTACGAGGATGTAGAGGGACATGTACGTCCCGTGCCGGTACGGTTCGGGGCCGCCGTCGGCCACCCCGGCCAGCCGGACCACCAGCGTCTCGCCCTCCGTGCGGCAGAGCAGACCGGCCACCCGCCGGTCCTCCTCCCGCAGGAAGAACAGCCTGCCGCACCGGAACAGGCAGCGGCGGGCCGCCTCCTTGGGCATCGACCGGGTCGCGGCACCGTGCCGGTTGTCCATGGTCGGCACGTGCATGTCGTCGTAGAAGCTGTCGAAGTCCGCTTCCCCGGTCGCCAGTTCGAGGCTGCGCCCCCGCGACGCCAGCTCGCGGACGTGCTGCTGGCGCGCCTTGCGGGAGACCGCCCGCAGCACGGCCTCGGCGCCGTCCCGCACCGGTACGACAAGCGTGACCCGCAGCGGCAGGACCAGGCTGCGAGGAGTGCCGGGCGGCAGCGTACGTCGGGTTGGTAGGCCGACCGCCGCGAGGTCGGCGGTGGCCGTGGCCCGCCCGCTGAACAGATCCGACCAGCGGACGGTGCGTCGCCGGTGGTGCGCCTGCCCGCCCCGGCGCTGCTCCAGGAACGGCAGGATGTGGCGGTTTCCGTCGGGCAGCCCGGCGTACGCCAGGACCACGCCCGGATCCGCCCGCGATTCGATCAGCGGGGCACGGCCGGTGCGCAGGGCGTCCACCGCGTGGTGGCCGGCGACCAGCCACGGGTGGGCGCCGTTCTGCCAGGCGTAGCTCCAACCGGCGGGGATCACCGGGGGGCCACGACGGTGCCGGGGGTCAATCCGTGCCCCTCGGGAACCTCTGCGGGACGGTCGGTCAGCTGCACCAGCTGGTTCTTGTCGTCGACGAAGACGACCCGGGGGCGCAGCGCGGCGAGGCCGGCGTCGTCGACGGTGGCGTACGCGATGATGATGACCAGGTCACCCTGTTGGACGAGGCGGGCGGCGGCACCGTTGACCCCGATGACACCGGTGCCCCGCGGCCCGGCGATGACGTACGTCTGCAGGCGCTCGCCGTTGTTGATGTCCACGATGTGGACGAGCTCGCCGACGAGCAGGTCCGCGGCGTCCATCAGGTCCTCGTCGATGGTGAGCGAACCCACGTAGTGCAGGTCGCACTGGGTCACCACAGCGCGGTGGATCTTCGACTTGAGCATGGTCCGGTACAAGGTCACTCCTCGGCTCGGTGGTCGAGTGGGCTGCGGAAGGGGTGTCTCACCGGGCGGCGGCGAACAACAGCCCGGTGACGTCGTCGACGGTGCGGACCGGGTGGGTCCGCGTCGTCGGCAGCGGTGGTAGCAGGTCGTCGGTGTAGTAGCCGGACGCGTGGACGACGACGTCGACGTTCCGGTCGATCAGCCGCCGCTCGCGGGCGACCAGGATGCCGGTCAGCGCCTTCACCAGCGACCACTCCCGGATCTGGGCGGGGTCCCGGGTGATGTCGATGCCGCCCGTGGCGGCCAGCGCGCGGACCTGGTCGAAGTGCTCCAGGCATTCGTGCCGGGACACCACGATCCCGCCGCCGCCGTGCTGCGCGACGAGCGGATCGAGCTGGGCGGAGGTGACCGGTTTGCGGGTGTAGAACGTGGCGTCGAGGACCTCGTGCGGGTCGTCGGTGACCGCCGGGAACGCGGCAGTGCTCTCCTGCGTCCAGCGGCCGTCGGCCCGGCGGGTGTACGGCGGATGCTCGATGCGGAGAAGGCTGAGCACCATGTCCGGGGTGGCCAACTGCTGGATCAGGAACAGGCCCGGGTGCCGGGCCGGCCGGGGGAGCCCGGTGTCGGTCGTCTCGGCCAGGACCCGGTGGCCCAGATGGTAACCGAGCAGACCGTAGGCGCTGGAGACCGCGTGCGCGTGCAGTCGCGGCGGCGAGTCCGTCGTGATCGGCATGAGCTCGGCCTCGACGAAGGCCCGGCTCGCGTCGGCGATGCGGTAGTTGTCGAGGTCGAGGGTGTACCAGAGGTGGAATCCGGTCTCCGCAGCCAGCCGTCCGGTGCTGCTGGCGGCCGCCCCGGCGGCCAGTTCCTTGACGTCGGCGGGCCGGTCCACGGTCGCCAACCCGACCGGGTTGGCCGCGTCGGTGTCCGGATCGTCGCTGAGCGGCCCACCGCGCAGTTTCGCCCGGGACGCCTCCGGCGCGATCACGACGATGCGCAGCTCGTCCGGCGTGGCCAGCCCGCTGGCGTACGCGCGGGCCACCGCGTCCCGCAGGGCGGTGCCCTTGTTGCCGGAGGTCGGCGTGAGCAGCAGCAGGCGGTGTCCGGTCCGGCGGATGTGGCTCACCGCCCGGGCCACCATGAACAGCGACGCGAGCGTCTTGGTGGTCCGGGTTCCGGGGTTACGGGTGAGATCGAGCAGGTGGGTGCGCTCCGCGATGGTGGTCAGCCCGAGCTGGGCCACCGACCCGAAGCGGGTGAATTCCGGCGAGGGGTCGGGCAGTTCGAAGGGGACCGGCGGTGGTTCCGGACGCTGCGCCGCGACCAGCGTGGCCGCCGCACCGAGGCCGGCCCGGTACCGCTGCAGCGCGTCCTCGATGACGGCGGTGACGGGTGCCTGGCTGGTGACGGACATGGGTGGGTACCCCCTCCTGGGGAGACGGATGGTGCCTGGTCACGGACGGCCGCAGCCGGTCGTGTCGAGTTCCGCGAGGACCAGCCGCTCCAGGGCCGAGGTCAACTCGCGCGGTGTCGGATGGTCCAGGACGGCGCGGACGGTGATGGTGGATCCGAAGGCGCGCCCGATTCTCGTGGCCAACTGCATGGCAGCCAGCGAGTCGCCGCCCAGGTCCATGAAATTGTCGTCCGGGCCGACCGCCGTGCGTTCCAGCACCTCCTGCCAGAGGCGGCACATGAGGTCCTCGGCGGTCTCGGGTGCGGTGACGTCGGTGACCCCCGTCGCCGGGAGGCACAGCGCCGTCCGGTCCACCTTGCCGTTGCGGTTGACCGGCAGGGCCGGCAGCAGCACCACCGAACGGGGCACCATGTAGCCGGGCAGCCGGGTGCGGGCGGCGGCGCGGACCGCACGCTCGTCGAGGTCCGGGGTCCGCGGCACCACGTACGCCACGAGCTGCGACGTGCCGTCCGTCCGCCGGTCGGCCCGCACCGCCACCGCGCGGATCCGGGGATCCTCGGTCAGTGCCGCCTCGACCTCGGCCGGTTCCACCCGGTAGCCGCGGATCTTCACCTGGTCGTCGATCCGGCCGCGGAAGACGAGCGTCCCGTCGGCGGTCCACTCGGCCAGGTCACCGGTGCGGTACATCCGGGCGCCCGGCCGCCCGCTGAATGGGTCCGGCAGGAAGTAGGCTGCGGTGAGCGCGGGCCGGCCGACGTAGCCGCGCGCCACGACCGGCCCGCCGAGGAAGACCTCGCCCGGTGTTCCCGGCGCCACCGGGCTGCCGTGCTCGTCCAGCAGGTGGACTGTGACGGCGGCCAGCGGGCGGCCGAGGGCCGGGCGGTCGGGCCAGGCGTCCGGTGGTCCGGTCATCGGGTATGCGGTGGCCTGGTGCGTCTCGGTAGGGCCGTACTGGTTCTCCAGCACCGCGTCCGGCAGCGCGGCGACCAGTTTCCGGACCGACGCGGTCAGCCGGAGCGGCTCGCCGGCCACGACGATGTGGCGCAGCCGGGCCGGCAACTCGCCACCGGCCTGCCACGCCTCGGCGAGTTGGTGCAGGAGGGTGGGCGAGAGGTAGATGCGGTCCACCGACTCGGCCGCGAGCAGCCGCAGCAGCAGGGTGGGGTCGGCCCGGTGCTCCTCGCCCACCTGCACCAGCGTGCCGCCGGCGGCCAGGGTGCCGAAGATCTCCTGTAGGGACATGTCGAACCCCGGCGAGGAGAACTGGGCACACCGCCAGGGCCGGCCGCTCCGGTCGGCCCAGTTCACGACGTTGCGCACGGCGGGCGGGCACATGCCGATGCCCTTCGGCGTGCCTGTCGAGCCGGAGGTGAACAGCACGCACATGAGGTTGTCGTCACCGGCCCCGTGGACCGGGTCGCTGGCCGGGTCGCCGGCCTCGGGACGGGCGGCGAGCGCGAGATCGGCGTCGAGCACCTCGGTCCCGTCGGCCGCCAGGTCGGCGACGCTGCCGGGGTCGGCGACGACGAGGCGGGCGCCCGCCGCGGCGACCATGCCGGCCAGGCGGGTCGGCGGATGCGCCGGGTCGAGCGGCAGGTACACCCCGCCGACCCGGACGATCGCGAGGAGTACGACGACGGCCTCGAACCGCCGGGCCATCCGGACGCCGACGACCACTTCCGGCCCCACGCCGAGCGACCGAAGATACCGGGCCAGGTGCGCGGTCCGGGTCTCCAGCTCGCGGTAGGTGTGCCGCCGGCCGGTGGCGGAGACGACGGCGACGGCGTCTGGTGTGCTCGTGCTCCACCGGCCCAGCCGTTTCAGCAGATCCATCAATTCTCCTCGGGCGTCGCGCCGAAGTAAAAATCGAATGGCAACAGCATCGTTTCCCGGCCGGTGCCGGCGCAATGGGCCTCAGGAGAGCCTGGGTCGATTAATTGAGCAGCTCTCCAGCCAATCTCTATTGTTCCTCATCAATTAAACTTCGCTGCAGCTCGTCCTGGACGGTGCGCACGTTCGGTTCGCTGAGCACGTTGTAGTGGTCGCCATCGACGAGACGGCACGCGAACCGTGCGTCGATCAGTGGCCGCCAGGCCTCCGGGTCGGCGCCGTCACGGGCGGCCACCAGGGTCACCCGCCGCGCCGAGGCCCGGGGTCGGTACGCGGCGAGCGCCCGCCAGTTGGCCTCGAACCGAGAGATCCTGCCGCGCAACTCGTCAGTGGCGCCGGCCGGCACGAGCCCCGCCGTCACCAGCGCCGCGACGACCCCCGCATCCTGGTCCGCCGGTGCCGCCGTCAGCAGGGTGGCCTCGTCCAGCGGCGGTGGCGGCGCCCCGGCGATTCCGGCGACGTCGGCGACGAACCGGCGCAACAGATCGAGTCGTCGATCCGCCGGGACCCGCGGATACGGCCCGGCCGAGGTGTCCAGCAGCATCAGGTGCGCCACCGTCTCACCGGCTCGCTCCAGCAGGTACGACATCTCCGCCCCCACCAGACCGCCGAAGGACCAGCCGGCCAGGTGGTACGGGCCGTGCGGTTGGACCCGCCGTACGGCCGCGACGTAACGTGCCGCCAGTTCCTCGACCGAACCCGGGAGCGTTCCCTCGGTGCCGTCCAACCCGTACACCGGTCGGATGCCGGTCAGCAGGCGTGCCAGCGGGAGGTACGGCGCAACCGAGCCGCCCACCGCGTGCACCACGAACAGCGGCGGTCGTGTCCCGCCGGTCGCCAGCGGGATAACCGGCGACCCGGCGTCCGACGGGCCGGTGTCGCGTCGGCCCGTGTCCCGTCGGCCGGCGTCGACGAGCCGGGCGACGGTTTCGAACACCGGATCCGCGTAGAGCCGGCGGACGTCCAGGTCAACGCCGAACCCGCGGCGGATCTCGGCCCGCAGCCGGGTCAGGTCCAGTGACGTGCCGCCCGAACCGAAGAAGTCGTCGTCCCGGGCCACGTCGGCGACGCCGAGCACGGACCCCCAGATCGGCGCCAGCGCCCGCTCGGCCGGGGTCCGCGGGGCTCCGCCCGCGGCCCGGGGTCGCCCGGTCGCCGTGGGTTCGGGCAGTGCGGCCCGGTCCACCTTGCCGTTCGCCGTCAGCGGGATGTGGTCCACCGGGACAAGTGCCGCCGGCACCATGTACCCGGGCAGCCGGGCGGCGAGCTGGGTCCGCACGTCGGACAGGTCGAGGTTAACCTCCCCGTCGCTGGGCACCACGTAGCCGACCAGGCGTTTCTCTTCTCCGTGCGGGCGGACCACCACGCACGCCGCCGCAATCCGCGGGTGCTCGGCCAGCGCGGCTTCGATCTCGCCGAGTTCGATGCGGAAGCCTCGGATCTTGACCTGGTGGTCAATCCGCCCGAGGTAGTCCAGCGAGCCGTCCGGGCGTCGCCGCACCAGGTCACCGGAATGGTAGCGGCGTGCTCCCGGCGGGCCGTACGGGTCCGCGGTGAACCGTTCTGCGGTCAGGCCTGGCCGGTTGAGATATCCCCAGGACACGCCCGGCCCACCGACCAGCAGCTCGCCCGGCACCCCGACCGGCGCGGGCCGGCCGGCCCGGTCCAGCACCCAGGCGGACAGGTCGGGGATCGGGACGCCGATCGGGCTGCCGCCGGCGTCGAGCAGGTCGGTCGAGAGCGGACAGTACGTCACGTGCACCGTCGTCTCGGTGATGCCGTACATGTTGACCAGCCGAGGGCCGGTCGGCCCGTACCGCCGTAGCCAACGCCGCACCGAGTCGGTGTCCAGTGCGTCGCCACCGAAGACGACAGTGCGCAGATCGGCCAGCCGCCCCCGGTCGGCGTCGACGGCGGCGAGCTGCCGGAACGCCGCAGGAGTCTGGTTGAGTACCGTCACCCGCTGCTGCCGCAGCAGGTCGTGGAACGCCTCCGGGGAGCGGCTGACCCAGTGCGGCACGACCACGAGTCGACCGCCGTAGGCCAGCGCGCCCCAGATCTCCCAGACCGAGAAGTCGAACGACAACGAGTGGAACAGCGTCCACACGTCCTGCGGGCCGAAGCCGAACCATTCGTCGGTGCCGGTCAGCAACCGGACGACGTGGCCGTGGCTGATTGTGACCGCCTTCGGTCGCCCGGTCGATCCCGACGTGTAGATCAGGTAGGCGAGGTCCGCCGCGGTGGATGTGACGTCCGGCACTGTCAGGTCGCCGTCGTCGTCGTGGCCGAGGAGATCGGCGTCCGCCACCAGGGCGAGGCGCGCGTCGGCGGTCATGAAGGACAGCCGGTCCGCCGGATAGCTCGGATCCAGCGGCACGTACGCGCATCCCGCGCGCAGGATTCCCAGCACACCGACCACGAGGTCCGCCGTGCGTTCCACCCGCAGGCCCACCCGGTCGCCGTGCCGACAACCCCGGGCCAGCAGCCGGGCCGCGAGCCGCTCGGATCGGTCGGCGAGTTCCCGGTACGTGATCCGCCGGTCGCCGGCCACCACGGCCACGGCCTCCGGCCGGCGACGTACCTGTCGGGCGAACAGATCCCAGAGCGAGTCCCGGACGGCCGGGGCCGGCTCGCCCCGGCTCCACCGGACCAGCTGCTCCAGCTCGGTCGGGTCCGGCAGCGGGAGGTCGTCCAGTCGGGCTCCCGGGTCGGCCGTACCGCGGGCCAGCACGTGTGCCACGTGCCGGGCCAGCCGGTCGACGGTGTCCGGCTCGAACAGGTCCGCGTCGTAGCCGACGCGGAGCCGGCCCGTCGTCGGGTCGAGTGTCACGTCGATGTCGACGGGGACGGGGACGCCCCGGGCGGCGGCCTCCCGGCAACGGTTGACGAGTTCGGCGAAGGTCTGCGCCCCGCTCGCGTCGACCAGCACACCGTCCGGTACACCCAGCACGACCCGGTCCTGCCGGCAGTAGCGGGAGAGCACCACCGCCGCGGCGGCGAGTACGGCGGCCGGCGCGGGCGGTGTGCCGTCCAGCGCCCGGAGGGCCGTTCCCCGGGCGCCGCTGCGCGTCGCCGGCCGGGGCCGGTCGGTGGGCAGGTCCATCGGCGGCAGCCGGAAGGCCGCCGGCGGGGGGAACTCCCCGAGCCGGCGGTCCGGGGCGACGGCGGCGAGTAGGCGCTGGTAGTCGGCCGCGAACGCGGCCATCCGGTCCCGCTCGAACAGGTCGGTGGCGTACACGAGCTGGCCGGTGAGCCGGCCGTCGTCGTGCCCGGTGAGGTGGAGCTCGACGTCGAAGCGGGTGGCACCGACGTCGGTCACCAGCTGGTCGACCCGCAGCCCCGGCAGGCGCAGCCGGGTCTGCTCGCTGTCGAGCTGGAACCAGGTCTGGACGAGGGGGTTGCGGCCGGGGTCGCGGGGTGGGCCGAGTGCTTCGACGATCTTGTCGAACGGGACGTCCTGGTGGGCGAAGGCGTCCAGGACGGTGTCCCGGACCTGGTGCAGGAGTTCGGTGAAGGTGAGCTGGTCGGCCGGTCGGGTGCGGATCGGCAGGGTGTTGACGAAGAAGCCGATGACCTCGCGCAACTCGGGATGCGTGCGCCCGGCCGCCGGTATGCCGGTGAGCAGGTCCCGGCCACCGGTGTGCTGGGCCAACAGCAACTGGAAGGCGGCGAGCGCGGTCATGAACAGGGTCGCGCCGTGCTGGTCGCCGAGCGCCCGCAGGGCCACCACGGTGTCCGCGGGCACGGTGAGGTCGACGATGTCGCCCCGGTTGCTGGGCACCGCCGGTCGTGGGCGGTCGGGCGGCAGTTCCACAGCCGTCGGGGCACCCGACAACCGGTCCCGCCAGAACGTCAGGTCCGGCCGCCGGCGCCGCTGCCAGTGGGCGTAGTCGCCGTACGTCGGGACGGCGGGTGCGCGGGCCGTACCGCGGTAGGCCGCCGACAGTTCGTCCTCCAGGATCCGCAGGGAGGCGCCGTCGAAGACGATGTGGTGCACGACGATCACCAGGGTGTGGTCGTCCGGGGCATGGCGTTCCAGGTGGGTACGCACGAGTGGGCCCCGGGCGACGTCGAACGGCTCGGCCGCGACCGCCCGCACGGCGGCCTCCGGCGTGAGCGCCCGCCCGTCGCCGACCGTCAGCGGTACGTCCTCGGGGCGCAACCGGCCGACAATGGGCCGGCCGTGCTGGTCGGGATAGTACGAGAGCAGCACCGGATGGCGCCGCAGCACCGTACGCAGGGCCGCCCGTAGCCGCGGCACGTCGAGCTGCCCGCGGATCCGGTAGGACGTGTCCGGCATCGTGTACGCGTTGGTGCCCGGATGCAGGTGTTCGAGGAACCAGAGCCGTTCCTGCGCGTACGAGACGGTCGGCGGCGCCCCGGCCGGAATCGGGCCGCTGTCGTCCTCCGGTACCGGGGCGTCGTGACCAACCGCGGTGGCGATCATCGCGGCGACCGCGGCCGGGGTTCGCCCGGTGAAGACGTCACGCACCGACAGTCCGCAGCCGAACTCCCGGCGCAGCGCCAGGACGACCTCGCTGGCCAGCAGGGAATGCCCGCCCAGGGCGAAGAAGTCGTCCTCGTCGGCGACCCGGGGCAGGCCCAGGGCCCGGGCCCAGATCGCCGCGACCCGGCTGGTCGGGCCGTCGCCGGGACGACCGGGGGACCGCGCCCCGGCGGGGGCGGGTGGCACCGGCGGCAGCGCCGACCGGTCCAGCTTGCCCGTCCGGGTGACCGGCAACTCGGCGACGCCGACGACGTGCCGGGGCACCATGAAGTCGGGTAGCCGGTCCCGCAGGAAGCCACGCAGCCGTTCCTGGTCGACAGGTGCGCCGGCGGCCCCGACGACGTAGGCGACCAGTGCCGTTCCGCCGGCGAGATCCGTGGCCAGCACCGCCGCCTCAGCCACGTCCGGGTGACCGCACAGCACCTGCCGCACCTCGGCCGGTTCCACCCGGTAACCCTGGATCTTCACTTGTTCGTCGACCCGGCCGAGGAACTGGAGGGTGCCGTCGGCCCGCCATCGGGCGAGGTCACCGGTGCGGTACAGCCGGCCGCCCGGCGCGGCGCCGAACGGGTCGGGAAGGAACCGGTCGGCGGTGAGCGCCGGCCGTCCCACGTACCCCCGGGCCGGCCACGGTTTGCCGACGTGGATCTCTCCGGGCACACCGGGGGGTACCGGTCGCGCCTCGGCATCCAGCAGGTGGACCCGGGTGTTGGCGATCGGCCGGCCGACGGGCGGCTGCTCCGGCCACTCTCGCGGATCGCCGGTCAGCAGGTGCGCGGTCACGGCGTGCGTCTCGGTCGGCCCGTACTGGTTCTCCACCGTCACGCCGGGCAGTCCGGCGAGGAAGGCCCGGGTGGCCGGCGTCAACACGAGCCGCTCGCCCGCCGTGACGATCTCGGTGAGTGGAAGCCGCGGGTCGGGTCCGGCGTGGGCGGCCAGCCGGGCCAGCACCATCGGTGGGCAGAACAGCCGACGGACGCCGTGCCGGCGGATCCGCGCCAGCACCGTGTCCGGGTCGCGCCGGTCCTCGTCGCTGATCACCACGAGCGGCTGGCCGGCGAGCAGCGTCGCGAAGGTCTCCTGGAACGAGACGTCGAAGCCCACGGCGGCGAACTGCAGGGCCGGTCCGCTCACCGGCAGATGGCCGGTCTCCCAGCGCAGGAGGTTGACCAGCGGCCGGTGGGTCATGGCGACGCCCTTGGGCCGGCCGGTCGAGCCGGAGGTGTAGATGACGTAGCACAGGTCGTCCGGGGCCGGTGGGGCGCCGGTGCCGGTGGCCGGGTACCGGGCCAGCCCGGGGTCGTCGACCAGGACAGGAGTCGCCGGTCCGTCGACCAGGTCGGCGGACCGGGAGTCGGTGACGACGCACCGCGCGGCCGAGTCGGCGATCAGCTCGCCCAGCCGGGACGGCGGATGCCCCGGGTCGAGCGGTAGGTAGCCGGCGCCCGCCTTCAGCACCCCCAGCACGGCCGACACGCCGTCGGCGCCCCGGGGCAGCAGGACGGCGACCACGTCCCCGGGCCCGGCCCCGCGCTCCCGCAGCGCATGGGCCAGCCGGTTGGCGCTCGCGTCCACCTCGGCGAACGTGACGAGCCGCTCGCCGTCGACGATGGCGGTCGCCGTCGGCGTCGCCCGCACCTGACGCTCGAACAATTCCGGTACGGAGGTCGCCTCCGTCGGTGCGTCGGTGTCGTTCCAGCGGCGCAGGACCTCGGCCGAGTCCTCGACGGCGGTACCCCAGAGAGCGTCGAGGCGGTGGTCCGGGGCCGCCGCCGCGGCGGCGAACAGGCGCCGGTAGCGGTCCGCGAAGTCGCGCATCGTCGCGTGGTCGAAGAGGTCCTCGGCGTAGACCAGTTCGCCCGCGAGGCTGCCGTCCGCCAGCTCGCTGAGCCGCAGCGCGACGTCGAAGTTGGTGGCCGGCGAGCGCAGCGGGACCCGTTCCACCTGGAGACCCGCCAGCCGTGCGCCGGCGGTGTGCCGGTCCAGCTCGAACCAGGTCTGGACGAGGGGGTTGCGGCCGGGGTCGCGGGGTGGGCCGAGTGCTTCGACGATCTTGTCGAACGGGACGTCCTGGTGGGCGAAGGCGTCCAGGACGGTGTCCCGGACCTGGTGCAGGAGTTCGGTGAAGGTGAGCTGGTCGGCCGGTCGGGTGCGGATCGGCAGGGTGTTGACGAAGAAGCCGATGACCTCGCGCAACTCGGGATGCGTGCGTTCCGACGACGGAACCCCGCTGACGACCTCGGTGCCGCCGGCGTATCGGGCGAGCATGCTCTGGAACAGCGCCAGGGCGGCCATGAACGGGGTCGCGTGGTGTTGCCGCGCGTGCCGGCGCACTGCGGTCGCCGCTCCGGTCGGGATCGAGAACTCGACGACCCGGCCGCGTTGCACGGGTGTCGCGGTGCGCGGTCGGTCGGTGGGCAGCTCCAGCGTGGCCGGCGCCCCGGCCAGGGCGGACACCCAGTAGCCGGGATCGGCCCGCCGGTGCCGCCGGAGGCCGGCGTACCGGGCGTACGGCAGCGGCAGCGGGGCCAAGGCGGACCCCTCGTACGCCGCACCGAGATCCCGTTCCAGGATGGCGATCGACCCGCCGTCGAACACGATGTGGTGCACCACGAGCAGCAGCAGGTGCTCGTCCGGCGCCTGGCGCAGCAGGTACGCGCGCAGCAGTGGCCCGGTGGCCAGGTCGAAGGGCTCCGCGGCGAGCGCCTGCGGGTCGCCCCCGTCGGTGACGACCAGGTCGACCGCCTCCGGCCGGTGGTGGGCCACCGTCGGCCGGCCGTCGCGTTCCGGGTAGTGGGAGAGCAGGATCCGGTGCCGGCGGAGCACCTCGTGCAGCGCCCGGCGTAGCCGGTCCACGTCGAGGCGGCCCCGGATGCGGTAGCACGTGTCGGCGGTGTTGTAGCCGGTGGCGTCCGGGTGGAGTTGGTGCAGGAACCAGAGGCGTTCCTGGTTGGGGGAGACGGCCTCCGGCAGGTGCCCGGCGCGGGCGGGCTCATCGCCACCGTGGTCGTCCAGGGCGCCGCGGAGCCGCCGGGCGAGTAGCTCCGCGGCAGAGCCGTGGCTCACCGTTCCGCCCGGGCCCGGCGGACCGACAGGGGAGTGATGTCGGTCCACATCTCCGCGATCCGGTCGAGGCACTCCGGTCTGGTCCCGGACACCCCGGTGTCGTGCCATCCCGCGGGCGGTTCGGGGCCCACCGGCCAGATCGAGTGCTGCTCCTCCGCGTTCACCACGACCCTGAACAGTTCGGATTCCATCAGACCTCCACGGGTGTCGGGTACGGGCGCCGGGTGCCACGCCGCCAGAGCAGTACGGCCGTCGACGCGGTGACCGCCGTGGTGACCGCGAGCAGGGCTCGGTGGCCCACGGAGGCGTACAGGTAGGCGCCCGCCAGCCGGGACAGCGCCAGCGGACCGAAGATCGACAAGCTGACGACGGCGGACGTCCGCCCCTGGAGCCCGGCGGGTGTGCGCCGCTGGGCGAGCGTGAGCGAGCCGATCAGCAGCCAAGGCAGCCCGACGCCCTGCAGCGCCATGCCGGCGAGGATGACCGGTAGTGCCGGCGCGAACAGCAACGCCGTGCCGAGTGAGGTGAGGGCGAGGGCTAGGCCGGCGAACCGGGGTTCGCCGGTCCGCGCCATGATCTCGGCGGCGGCGATGCTGCCGAGCAGCGACCCCACGCCCTGCGCGGCGACGAGTACGCCGAGAAACGGAACCGGTCGACGCAGGTCGTGCTCCACGACGCCGAAGAGCGCCGCCTGGGTGAGTCCCATGGACAGCAGCGCGACCACGCCGACCGTGACGGTGGTACGCAGGTCCGGCGTGCGCCGGATGTGCCGCAGGCCGCCGAGTACGTCCCGCGCCTCGCCGCCGGCCGGGTTGCCGGGGACAGGCCGCAGCAACCACAGCGGCAGGCAGGCCAGAGCCGTTCCGGCGACCGCGACCGTGGCCACCGCGGCGCCGCCGCGCCAGACCAGCAGGGCGACCCCGAGTGCCGGGGCCAGCACCCGCATCCCCTCCTGGATGGACTGCAGCAGCCCGTTGGCCGTGCCGAGCAGTCCGGTGGGCAGCATGGCGACGAACAGGCTGCTCTCCACGGTGGTCATGAGCGCGAGAGCCGAGCCGAAGACGAACGTCGCCAGGTAGATCAGCCACAGGTCACCGGCGTCGCTGACCAGGTAGAGCTGGACCGCGGCGGCGGCCATCACGAGGTTGGCGCCGAGCATGACCGTCCGCTGGGACGCCCGGTCGGTCAGCGCGCCGAACAGCGGGTAGAAGACGGCGGGCACCGCGACGAAGAAGCTGACCAGGGCGCCCGCCCCGGCGTTCCCGGTGAGTTGCGCCGCCCAGACGCCGCCGGCGAGCACCAGCACGTTGGAGCCGGCGAAGCAGAGCGTCACGGCGAGGAAGACCAGCCGGGCGTCGCGGCGGTGCAGCAGCGTCACCACTCCGGCCCGGGGTGCTACCTGGGGGGCTGTGGTCATCAGGGTGTCTCCCGGGGGTCAGGCCGAGCCGGCTCGCAGGTCCGCCGCCCGGCCGACGCTCTCCCAGCTCAGCTCCGGCAGTTCCCGGCCGAAGTGGCCGTACGCCGCGGTCTGTTGGTAGATCGGCCGGAGCAGGTCCAGGTCCCGGACGATCGCCGCCGGCCGCAGGTCGAACACCTCGCCGATCGCCTTCTCGATCCGCTCGACCGGCACGGTCTCGGTGCCGAAGCACTCCACGAACAGGCTCACCGGATGCGCCCGGCCGATCGCGTACGCGACCTGCGTCTCGCACCGCTCGGCCAGGCCCGCCGCCACCACGTTCTTCGCCACCCAGCGCATCGCGTACGCCGCCGAGCGGTCCACCTTGGACGGATCCTTGCCCGAGAACGCGCCGCCACCGTGCCGGGCGTAACCGCCGTACGTGTCGATGATGATCTTCCGGCCGGTGAGCCCCGCGTCCCCCATCGGACCGCCGATCTCGAATCGGCCGGTCGGATTCACCAGCAGCCGGTAGTCATCGGTGTCGACGCCGAGGCCGGCCAGTTCCGGCTCGACCACGTGCGTACGGATGTCCGGCGTCAACATGGACGCCAGGGAGATGCCCGCGGCGTGTTGCGTGGAGACGACCACGGTGTCCAGGCGGACCGGTCGCCATCCGTCGTACTCGATGGTCACCTGGGTCTTGCCGTCCGGCCGCAGGTACGGGATGGTGCCGTCCTTACGGGCGGCGGTCAGCCGCCGGGCCAACCGGTGTGCCAGCGCGATCGGCAGCGGCATCAGCGCGGGCGTCTCCGCGCAGGCGAACCCGAACATCATCCCTTGGTCACCCGCGCCCTGCTGGTCCAGCGGATGCGCCGATTCGCCGGTCCGCGCCTCGACCGCGGCGTTCACCCCCCGGGCGATGTCCGGCGACTGCGCTCCGATCGACACGCTCACCCCGCACGAGGCACCGTCGAAGCCCTTGCTCGACGAGTCGTAGCCGATCTTCAGGATGGTGTCCCGGACGATGCTCGGGATGTCGGCGTAGGCCCGCGTGGTGACCTCACCCGCGACGTGTACCTGACCGGTGGTGATCAGGGTTTCGACCGCGACCCGGCTGCCGGGATCATCCGCCAGCAACGCGTCGACGACGCCGTCGCTGATCTGATCGGCGATCTTGTCCGGGTGGCCCTCGGTGACGGATTCGGAGGTGAAGAGGCGGGCTGCCACGGATGCTCCTCTCGGCCCGAACGCCGGGCAGCGATGACGTTAGGTCGGCGGACTACAGGCGAACTCCGGGGCCGCTGGAGATCGGCTGGGGTGTGGCCCGTGCGCGGCTGCGGGCCCCTTGCCCGGGCGACCCGGGTTTGGCAGCCTGGCCGGCATGCCCGACGCATCGGTCAACAACGATCTACTGGCTCGGCACCGGGCGGTACTGCCCTCCTGGATGCCGCTCTACTACCACGACCCGATCGAGCTGGTCGCCGGGTCCGGTCGTCGGGTCACCGACGCCGCCGGCCGCACCTACCTGGACTTCTTCGGCGGTGTGTTGACGAACATGCTCGGCTACGACGTCGCCGAGGTACGCGAGGCGGTCGAACGCCAACTGCGTACCGGCATCGTGCACACGTCGACGCTGTACCTGATCCGTCAACAGGTGGAACTGGCCGAGAAGATCGCCGCGCGGTCGGGGATCCGGGACGCCCGCGTGTTCTTCACCAACTCCGGGTCCGAGGCGAACGAGGCCGCGCTGCTGTTCGCGACCAACACCCGCCGGTCCAACCAGGTGCTCGCCGTGCGCAACGGCTACCACGGCCGTACCTTCGGCGCGATGGCTGTCACCGGCACCCGTTCCTGGTCGGCCAGTTCGCTGAGCCCGTTGCAGGTGGCGTGGCTGCACTTCGGCGACCGGTTGCGCGGCGCATACGCGGGGCTGCCCGACGCCGACCACATCGAGGCCGCCGTCGCGGATCTGCGCGAGGTACTGGCCACCCAGGTCGGCGGTGACGTCGCCGCGCTGATCGCCGAGCCGATCCAGGGCGTGGGCGGCTTCGTCATTCCCCCGGACGGGTTGTTCGCGGCGGTCAGGGAGGTGCTCGACGAAACCGGCATCCTGTTCATCAGCGACGAGGTGCAGACCGGCTGGGGACGAACCGGCACGCATTTCTGGGGCTACCAGGCGCACGGCGTCGTCCCGGATCTGCTGACGTTCGCCAAGGGCGTCGGCAACGGCCTCGCCCTCGCCGGCGTCGTCGGTCGCGCCGAGGTGATGGAGGGGGTGCCGGGGATCAGCTTCTCCACGTTCGGCGGCAACCCGGTCGCCGCCGCGGCCGGCAACGCGGTATTCGACTACCTGTCGCGGCACGACCTGCAGGCGAACGCGGAACGGGTCGGGAGCCTCCTGCTCGACGGACTACGGTCGGGCCTGCGCGATCAGCCGCACGTCGCGGAGGTCCGGGGCCGGGGCCTGATGATCGGCGTCGAACTGGTTCGGCCCGGCGGCACCGTCCCCGACCCGGCGGCCGCCGGTGTCGCCCTCGAGGCCTGCCGGCGGGACGGGCTGCTCGTCGGCCGGGGCGGCCTGTACGGCAACGTCCTGCGGATCGGACCACCGCTCACGCTGACCGAGGCGGAGGCCCGCGAGGGGTTGGCGATCCTGCTCGACGCGTGCCGGTACCGATCCGACGGCGGCACCCCGGACCGCTGACCCGGCCGGCGGCGCGCGGGTCCGTCAGGCCGGCGGCGCGCGGGTCCCGGCCTCGCGCGGGTCCTGGCTGGCCTCCGCGCCGATGTCACCTATCCCGGCGATCCCGGCACGATCATCCATAAACGTCAGCGCCCACCGTGTCCCATCGCCTCGCCCGCGGTGCGGAACTCGAAGTGGATTCCGCAGGTCGCGGGCCGAGGCTGGTTGATCATTACTCGTGACCGCCAGGACGCCCACCGCCGCGCCAAGGGCTCCGCCGGCGGCCGGCCACCAGCCTTCGACCCCGAGGTCTACCGGCAGCGTCACGCGGTCGAGTGCGGCATCGACCGCCTCAAACGCCACCGAGGGATGGCCACCCGATACGAAAAGCTGGCCGTCCGCTACGAAGCCACCATCCCATCGCCATGATCAACGAGTGGCTACACGCACTTCGAGGCACTGCCTAGCCGCGAACGTGGACGGGGACGCTGGTGACGACGATGCCGGGTAGCGGGCGCACGGCGCGGCGTAGCCGTCGTGCGTCGTGGTGATGCAGTGGGCGGTGCCACCATTGCTTGACCACCACCTCCGGGAGGACGACGGTCAGGGTGATGTCGGGTCGTAGGGCGTGCAGTGCTTGAAGGTAGTGGGAGAGGGTAGGGATGATCGCCCGGTGCGGGGAGACGATGATCTCCAGCCGTAGATGGGCACCCCAGTATGTCCACTGGTGCCGGAACCTGTCGTCCTCTTCGTCGTCGGGGCTGACGTGCACCGCGAACACTGGCTGGCCCAGGGATACGGCGTAGGCCAGGGCGCGTAGCGCGGCCCGATCCAGGCGCGCCACCGGGACCACGGCCATATGCAGCACTTGCCCCGGGCGCTCTCCGTCTTCCTGACGGGGTTCGCCGCCCTGCTCGCCCGGTTCCGGCGATAGCGCGGCCTGTACGGCGTCGTAGTGGCGCCTGATCCGTAGCGCGGTCAGGATGACGATCGGTACGGCGGCGAGCACCACCCAGGCGCCCTCGACGAACTTGGTGAAAGCGGCTGTCACGAGGACGACGCCCGACAGCAGCGCGCCGGTGCCGTTGATGACGATGTTCTTGCGCCAGTGCGGGCCTTTCTCCCGCAGCCAGTGCCGGATCATGCCGACCTGGGAGAGGGTGAAGGCGAGGAACACGCCGACCGCGAACAAGGGGATCAGCGCCTGGGTGCGGCCGTGGAAGGCGATCAGGATCGCCGCGGCCGCCACTGTCAGCAGGATGATGCCGTTGCTGAAAACCAGCCGGTCACCCAGGCGCAGGAAGGCGCGTGGTGCGTAGCCGTCGCGGGCCATGAAGAACAGCAGCCGGGGAAAGTCCTGATAGGCGGTATTGGCCGCCAGCAGCAGAATCAGCGCGGTAGTGGCCTGGACGAAGATGTACAGCGGCCCCTCGCCGAAGGCGAGGTGGGCCAGCTGCGACAGCACGGTCTGGTTCGGTTTAATGGCCACGCCGTCTAGGTGGATCAGGGCGATCAGGCCGGCGAACATCAGGATGAGAAGGCTGACCATCCAGGTCAGCGTGGTGCGGGCGTTGCGCCATTCCACCGGTTTGAACACCGGGACCGCATTGGAGACCGCTTCGATACCAGTCATCGAGGTCGCCCCGGAGGCGAACGCCCGCAACACCAGCAGGACGCCCAGTCCTTCAGTCGCGGGAACCCGCGGTGGCGGGAGGGTGGTAAAGCCGCGGCGGGCCGCTTGTGCCAGGCCGAAGCAGATCAGCAGGAACACGGCAGCGACGAATGCGTAGGTCGGTGCGGCGAACAGTTTGCCAGCCGACCTGACCCCTCGCAGGTTGCCTGCCAGCAGCATGACGAGTACCGCCAGACCGATTGGCACCGCCGCCGGGGCCAGCCGGGGCAGGGCTGAGTTGATCGCGTCCACGCCGGATGCCACCGATACCGCGGCGGTGAGAATGTAGTCCATCATCAGCCCAGCTCCGGCGGTCAGTCCGAGGCGTGAACCGAGGTTGGCGCCGGCCACGATGTAGGAGCCGGCCCCGTGCGGGTAGGCGCGGATGGTCTGCCGGTAGGACAGGCCCACAGCCACCATAAGCACGACAAGCGCCAGACTGATCGGCAGGGTCAGCCGCAGAGCCGAGGCGCCCGCGAGGACCAGGACGGTGAGCATCGCCTCCGGTCCGTACGCCACCGAGGACAGCAGATCGGAGGACAGCACCGGCAGGGCAATCAGCTTGCGGATGCGCTCCTGCACGACGGCCGCGCTGTTGAGCGGCGGGCCCAGGATCACCCGCCGAAGCCGCGTCAAGGTCCCGCCCTCCGGCGACACCGGGGCTTCGGGCTGGTCAGCCACGAGCCGGTCCGGCGTCTCGGTTCGGAACTGCCCGACCGGCGCGATCCGGCTGAACCGGCCGGGCGCCGGCGTGGGGTACTGGTTGAGCGCGGGGTCAAGCGGCAGCGCCTCGGCTCGCCGCCAGTCCGGTAGCCCGGCGCTCCAGTCCTGGCCAACCTGGCTTAGTACTGCCAGCTCCTGCTCACTGAGTGGGGGGAGCTCAGCGGATGGGCTGAACGTCACCACCGCAGGCTCGCGGGAATCCATAAGGCATGCTATGCCGTGAAGGCGAGATTGGTCCCGGTTTCACAGTGAAGGGACGACGTCCGGGATCGTGACAGCCTCGAAGATGAGGACCTGCCTGGAACGCTATTTACCGGACCTGATTGCCCAGCCAGGCGCAACCACTAGACCCATCACAGCATGGCCAGGTCCGGGGCGAGAAAGGCGCGCTCGGGATACAGGCGGGCAGCGCGTCCGCGCCGGTGGATCAAGCTGATGGCACGCGGGCCGCTGGTGACAGCGACGTGAAGCCCGCGGACCTGCCGATCGAAGCGGAACTCGTCGCCCTTTCATCGGCGTATGCGAGATCTGGCAGGCGTGCTCGGCGACCACGTCCGGCGCTGCGTGCGCGAAAGGGCCGCCGACGGCCGCGCGGACGAGATGGCCACCGAGATGGCCGCCGTCGGCCGCCTCATGAAACGCGGCTGAGTGAGGCTCGAATCACCCTTCTGGTACCCCCCGGGGGTATATAGTGAGTGGTGAGGAGGTGACGAGATGTCCCGTCACTCGCACCAGCACGGCGATCACCCGACGGCTGCCGGCCATGGGCGGCACGGCACGTCCGGGCACGGGGGTCACGGCGGGCATGACAAGCACGCCGGGCATGATCCGGAGGCGTTCCGCCGCAAGTTCTGGCTCAGCCTCGCGCTGACCGTGCCCATCGTGGTGACCAGTCACATGGTGATGGAGTGGTTCGGCTACCACGTCGACTTCCCTGGCATGGATCTGGTTGGGCCGGTGCTGGGCACCGTCGTGTTCGGCTACGGCGGCTGGCCGTTCCTCCAGGGAGCCGTGCGGGAGGTGCGGGACCGGGCGCCGGGCATGATGCTGCTGATCGCGATGGCGATCACCGTGGCCTACGTGGCCTCGCTGGCCACCGCGCTGGGCGCGTTCGACCTGGACTTCTGGTGGGAGCTGGCCGCGTTGGTGAGCATCATGCTGCTCGGTCACTGGCAGGAGATGAAGGCCATCGGTCAAGCCCAGGGAGCCCTGGCCGCGCTCGCCGCGCTGCTGCCCGACGACGCCGAACGCATCGGCGAGGACGGCCAACCGCAGGCGGTGTCGGTCACCGACCTGCGCGTTGGCGACGTGGTGCTGGTCCGGCCGGGCGGGCGGGTACCGGCCGACGGCCAGGTGGTCGACGGCGACGCCGAACTCGACGAGTCGATGATCACCGGAGAGTCCCGGCCGGTCGCCCGGGGCGTCGGCGACCGGGTGGTCGCCGGCACGGTCGCCACCGACGCGGCGATCCGGGTACGCGTCAACGCGGTCGGCGACGACACCGCCCTCGCCGGCATCCAGCGGCTGGTCACCCAGGCGCAGCAGTCCAGCGGGCGGGCGCAGGTGCTCGCCGACCGGTTCGCGGCCTGGCTGTTCTACATCGCCACCGCCACCGCTGCGGTCACCCTCGTCGTCTGGACCGTCGTCGGCAACCTCGGCGAGGCGGTGGTCCGCACCGTGACGGTGCTGGTGATCGCCTGCCCGCACGCGCTCGGCCTGGCCATCCCCCTGGTCATCGCCCTGTCCACCGCCGTAGCGGCCAAGGGCGGGATCCTGGTGAAGGACCGGCTCGCGCTGGAGCGGATGCGCACCGTCGATGCGGTGCTGTTCGACAAGACCGGCACCCTGACCCGCGGCGAACACGCGGTGACCGGCGTCGCCGGCGTGGACGGCGCCACCGACGACGAGGTCCTTGCCATCGCCGCCGCGGTCGAGGGCGACAGCGAGCACCCCCTCGCCCGGGCGATCGTGTCCGCCGCCCGGGCACGGCAGCTGTCCCGCCGGGCGTCGGGCTTCCGGTCGCTGACCGGACGGGGCGTACGGGCCGAGGTCGACGGCGTCAGCTACGCGGTCGGCGGCCCGGCGCTGCTGCGGGAACAGGGCGTGGCAATACCCGAGGAGCTGACCAGCCGACAGCGGGAGTGGTCCGATCGGGGGGCCGCAGTGTTGCACCTGCTGCGCCTACACGGCGACCGGGTCACCGTCGTCGGCGCCCTCGCCCTGGCCGACGAGGTCCGACCGGAGGCCCGGCAGGCCATCGCCGACCTGCGCGACCAGGGCGTACGCAAGGTCGTGATGATCACCGGGGACGCCCGGTCGGTCGCCGAGTCGGTGGCCGCCGACCTCGGCTTCCGGCCGGGCGAGGACGAGGTGTACGCCGAGGTGCTGCCGGCCGACAAGGACGACGCCGTGGCCGGGTTGCAGAAGCGCGGCCTGCGGGTGGCGATGGTCGGCGATGGGGTCAACGACGCCCCGGCGCTGGCCCGCGCCGACGTGGGCATCGCCATCGGCGCCGGTACCGACGTGGCCATCGAGTCGGCGGGTGTGGTGCTGGCCTCCTCCGACCCGCGCGGGGTGACCGGGGTGATCATGCTGTCCCGGGCCTCCTACCGCAAGATGATCCAGAACCTGGCCTGGGCCGCCGGCTACAACATCGTCGCCCTGCCCCTCGCGGCCGGTGCGCTGGCCTGGGCCGGGGTGACCCTCAGCCCGGCCGTCGGGGCGGTGCTGATGTCGGCATCGACGATCGTGGTGGCGCTCAACGCCCAACTGCTGCGCCGCGTGCGCCTGCGCCCTGAGGAGGCGAGGTGACGAGGTTGGCGCCGCGAGCCGGCAGGTGCCCGGTAGCGTAATGGCCGTGACCGGTATGTCGGCAGTGCGAGGCGGATGGCTCGTCCGCTTCGTGCTGCTGACCGCCACCCTGATCGGGCTCGCGGCGATGCACAGCCTCGGTCACGAGCCCGCCATGGCTGACCACCACGACCGGCCGGGCATGTCTCCGATCACGCAAACGGTGCTCCAGCCCGCGGCGGCCTTGACGAAGACGGTTGCCGCGATGAGTGTGGCTGCCCCGAGCGGGTGTGCCGGGGATCGGTGCACCGGGCTGAGTTCCGCTTCGGGCGACGCGCCCGGGAACATGCCTGGCTGGGCCGTCTGCCTGGCGGTCGTCGGCGCGTTCGGGGTGGCGTTGGCGCTCGCGGCGGCCCTGCTGCGGCGCGCGACGGTCACCACGCCGGGCGACCGTCGCCAGGCGTCCGTGGCGGTTTCCCGCGGCCCGCCCGCCTGCCCCCGGTTGGGACGACGCGTCGCCGAGGTGTCGGTGTTGCGCATATAGGAGCGACCCCGCGGCGGGCACCCGGCTGTGCCCGCGCGACCGCTTCCGCGCATCTTCACCGATTCCGAAAGGCTTACTTCGACATGTCTCGTACCATCCTGCGCCGTGCCCTCGTGGCCGGCGTGAGCCTTACCGCCGCCGCCGTCCTGGTCGGCTGCGGCAGTAGTGACGACCACAGCGCGGCCGGCGGTGGCCACGGGTCGCCCACCGCTACCGCCCCGTCCGACGGCACGTCGTCCGCGGTGCACAACGCCGCGGACATGATGTTCGCCCAGATGATGATCCCGCACCACCAGCAGGCCGTGGCGATGGCGGGCCTGGCAGCCACGAGGGCCGCGGACCCCGAGGTCAAGCAGCTCGCCGCCCAGATCAAGGACGCCCAGGCGCCGGAGATCGTCACGATGAGCGGCTGGCTGACCGCGTGGGGCGCGCCGACGCCGACCGGTACCCCCACCGCCATGCCCGGCAGCGCCATGCCGGGCATGGACCACGGCGGCACCGCCATGCCGGGCATGAGTCAGGGCGGCAGCAGCATGCCGGGGATGGATCACGGCATGCCGGGCATGATGTCCGACGCCGACATGACCCGGCTGGCGGCGGCCTCGGGCCGGGACTTCGACCGGCAGTTCCTGACGATGATGATCGCCCACCATGAAGGGGCGATCACCATGGCGCGGACCGAGGCGGCGCAGGGCGCCAACGGCGACGCGAAGGCCCTCGCCGGGCGGATCAGCACCACCCAGCAGGCCGAGATCGACACGATGAAGACCATCCTGGCCAGAATCTGAACACCGGGTGCGGTGGCCGGACCCGTCCGGCCACCGCACCCTCAGCTTGTTCTTTACCCCGTTCGTTCTTTGCGTGCGGTGATGGTGAGGTCGCTTTTGACGGTTTCCGATGTCGTGACGGGGTGCTGGTCTGCGGTTTCGCGAGCCGGTTGGACGTCCGGGGCCTGGCCTTGCGGGTTTCGGTGCGTTGGTGGGCAGGGCGCTGTTCGCGCGGAGGTTCCGAAACCCTCGGCGGACTCGGGCGGGGGTGAGCCGGCTTGGTGGGGTGGGGCGTTCCCAGGGGCGACGCAGGTCCGCGGCGAGGGGTCGGGCGAGGCGGAGTTGGGTGTGCGCGGCGATGATCAGCCAGGTCCAGCGGTCGGCGGCCTCGGGGGTACGCAGTTTCGGCCGGGTCCAGCCCAAGGTCTGCTTGAACAGCCGGAACGTGTGTTCCACGTCAAATCTGCGCAGGAACGACTGCCACCATCGGTCGATGTCGGCGGCGTTCGCGTCGACGGCGGAGCACCACAACCACACCGGTTTGGGGTCACGGTCGGCGGGCAGGTGATCGACCTGTAGTCGGATCAGGGTGCCGGCGATGACCGCGCACCGGAGGAAGCATTGACCGACACGGCGTCCCCACACCGGGTCTTCTGGCTCACTACCGGACTCCCCACGCTCACCGCGGCGCTCCCTCGGTGCCGGCGGTCGGATCCATATGGGAGCCGGCCCGGGTCAGGACGAAACCGGCCGCATACGTACGCCGAGGTTCTTGGGGAACAGGGCGAAGGTCATGCGCTCCTTCACCGGTCCGGCGGACGTGTCCGGTTCGATGACGAACGACTGGCAGGTCATCGCGGCGAGCAGGGTCGTTTCCAGGAGAGCCAGGTTGCGTCCTGGACAGAACCGGGGCCCGTTACCGAAGGGCAGGTGCGGCTGGGCGCCGGGGACCGGCGCATCCTGGGTCAGCCAGCGGTCCGGACGAAACGCCTCCGGATCCGGGTACCGGCCGGTGTCGGTCTCGGCGCCGTAGGTCAGCAGCACGAAGACGGGTGTGCCCCGGGTGAGGCTCAGTTCCCGGGTACCGTCGGTCACCGTGGTGTCGGCCACCGGCTCCATCACGAGGTATGGCGCGGGAGCCCGCAGCCGCATCGCCTCGTTGACCACCGCTTCTGCGTAGGTCAGCCGGGACACCGCCGAGGCGTCCACGAGACTGCCGTCGCCGCCGAACACCTCGGCGGCCTCCGCCCTCACCCGGCGCTGGACGTCGGGGTGCGTCGCGAGGAAATGCAGCGTCCACGCTGCGGCGGCGGCCGTGGTGTCCTCGCCCGCGACCACCATCGTCAGGACGTTGCCGACCACGTCGGCGTCGTCGAGCGGGTCCTCGCCGTCCAGGTCAGCCTTGGCGAGCGCGGTCAGGAAGTCGACCGGCTCCGCTCCGTCGGCCATCCGTCGCCTGGCCTCCGCGTACCGGCTCAGGATCAGCTCGCCGATCTCCGCCACGGCGGTGTCGGTCCGGCGGTCGGCCGGCAGCCGCATCCACCGCCAGTACGGCAGCGGGCTGTTCAGCCGCCGGCCCAGCGTGCTGAACACCAGCGACAGTTTCCGGTGCAGGCCGGCATCGGGCTGGTGGCCCATGGTCAGGCCGATCGACACCTCGAGGGTGTACCGCAGCAGTTCATCGACCACGTCGATCCGCTGGCCCTCCAAGGCGCCCCATCGGTCGCGCAGCCGTCCGGCGGACCGGAGGATGGTGCCGAACGAGGCTCGCACGTACTTCGCATTGAGGCCCCGCATGGCGATCCGGCGCAGCCGGCGCCAGTCGTCGCTCTCGGCGTTGAACAGTCCGTGCGCGCCGAGCTCGTCGATCAGGTCGGACACGAACCTGGCCCGGCGGAAGCTGGTCGGCCGGTCGCGCAGCACCGTGTCGATGATGCCGGGCTCCGAGGTAACCACCACGTCGGTGCCCGGGAAGCGCATCCGGAACGTCGCGCCGTATTTTTCCCGCCAACCGTACAATCGGCGGTGCGGAATGGCGCCCCGCGCGAAGGCCGGAAGGTTGCCCACCACGGGCAGCCCCGGCGGCCCGGCGAGGTCGGCGACGGTCAGCAATTCCGTCCTGGCATCGGTTTCCATCGGCTACTGGTCCCCTCGGATCGATTCACTCCAGCGGCCAGTGAACACGTGTTAACAGGATTTGTCGAGCAAGGGAGCGACTCACGTGCGAACGGGCAGTCTGTATGACCAGCTGCTGGAGGCCGCTATGACGCTCGCCACGTCCCGGCTGTCGCTGTCCATTCCGTCGCTGCGGTCGGTCGCCCGCGAGTGCGGGGTCACGGCCAGTGCCGTCTACCGCCACTTCCCGTCGCAGAGCAGCCTCAACCGCGCGATGGTGCAGAGCATCGACGCGTCGTTCGTGGCCGCCCTGACCGCCACGGACGATCCCGCCCGGGCTTCGGTGGAGCGGCTCCGCGCGCTGGCCGAGGCGTACCTCCGATGGGGTCTGACCAATCCCGGTCTCTACCAGCTGCGGTTCGAGAGCGCCGACCAGCTCGGCCCGGACTTCGTGCGCACTGAAGCGGCCGACAAGCTGCTCGCCCACATCGACGACCTCCTGGTGAGCGTCCACAGTGGAACAAAAGCGACCGCCGAGGACCTGTGGGTCGGACTGCACGGCGTGGTCTCGATGCGCATCCATAAACCCGACCGGCAGTGGAACACCGACGCCGCCGCCCAGGTCGACAAGCTGCTCGACGCCTGGGGCCTGACGGCCTAGTACTGCTACGGCAGGTCGCCGCTTCGTACGGTTCTGGATCGTTTCGTAGGTCGGTGTTGAGGTTGTCGGCGACGGTCAAGCCCACGACGCGGCGTGAGGCCAGGTCGATGACGGTGGCCAGATACAGCCAGCCTTTCCAGGTGTTGATGTAAGTGATGTCCTACGCCGACCGTCGAACTATCCCCAGTCATCCCGAAAGGCTTGCTGCCAGCCAGGAAGCCAACCACGCTTGGGGGTTCGGGGTCAGCTGCGGCGGGCGGCCCAGACGGTGCGCTCGGTGCGTAGTGTCAGGTCACGTCGGCGCAGGATGCCGCGCGAGCTGCTGGTGTCGAGGAGTTGGTCGAGCGCGGTGAGGTCCTCGGCGGAGAGCCTGTCAACGATGACACTGCGGATGCGCTGCAGGATGCCGAGGGCATAGCGGCTGATCGCCTCGCTTTGCGAGCCTTCGATGTTGACGGCGACGGTGCGCTGGTCCTCGACGGTGAAGCCGGCGGCGGTCAGCATCGGGCCCCAGTCGGCGCCGCGGTGGGGCATGTGTTCGGCTTGGAGGCGGTCGGCCGTGGCATGGACGCGCTCTTCGAGACCGGGCCGGTCCTCGGGGGCGCTGTCGGGCAGGAAACGGGGATGGCCGGCCAGTTCCACGACGGCGAACAGGCCGCCGAGCGCGAGCGCATCGTGGACGGTGCGCAGAGCGCGGTCTGGGCGGGTCATGTGGTGCATCGAGGCAGACGCCCATACCAGGTCCGGTGAGCCGAGGTCGGGCCAAATGGCTTCATCGAGGTCGGCCTGTACCGTGCGCACGCGGTCCTGGACGCCGCGGGCGCATGCCTTGGTGCGCAGGCGCTGAAGGTGGTCGACGGATGCGTCTATGGCGGTGATGTGCGCGTCGGGGAAGCGGTCGAGGAGGGCGAAGGTGCCCGCGCCTGTGCCACAGCCCAGATCCACGATGTGGTGTGGGCTGGCTTGCAGCGGCAGCCATGCGGTGATGGAGGCGGTGTGTTGGGCGAGGACCTCGGCGTCCAGGTCGAGGATCTCTGCCTGGCCGTCGGTTCCGTGTTCGTGGTGGTGCTCCTGTGCGGCGCTGTGCTGGGGGGTGTGGATGTGTGCGTGGGTCATGGATTTGACTCTAGGGCGACCATGCGCCTCTGGCACTAGATCTTCCTTTCTACGCAAGAGGATGGTGTGGTGTGCTGCCCGACGCGCAATTGAGCGCCGAGGCTGAGGCGCGGGCGGTCATTCCGGAGAGTTCTGAGCCTCGCCATCGTCGTCGCGCTGGTGGCTGCGGCGGGCGTCGCGGTCGAAGATCCCCAGGATCTCGCAGAGCCCTGTCTCGGCGCCGATCGCGTGCGGCATCATCGTGGGGAACTCGGCTGCCTGGTTGGTCTCAAGGCGGTAGCGGCGGTTGCCGAGCATGAGGACCGCAGTGCCGGACAGGACGACGAGCCATTCGCGCCCCGGGTGGGCACGCATGCGCGCCGGGTTCTCGGGGGGTGGGTCGGCCAGGCGCTGGCGCACCACGCTCATCCCGGGGTCTGCCTTGACAGTCCAGCGCATCCGCCCGTGGGTGCTGTCGATCGTCGGGCTGGTGACGACGTCGTCGGTGGCGGTCTCCACGAGCTGATCAAGCGTGGTGTCCAGAGCGCGGGCGAGGGTGACCAGCTGATCCAGGGCGAGGCGACGCTGGCCGTTCTCAATACGGCTTAGTGAGGACTGGCTGAGGTGGGCGCGGGAGGCCAACTCCTCCAAGGACCAGCCTTGCGCCACCCGCAAAGCGCGGAGGCGTTTGCGTACGAGGCTGTCCAGATCTCCATCTCCTTGCGTCATGGGCAAAACTATATGCCCTGAGTGCAAATCTGGTTAGCGTCGTTTGCAGATCGTCCGCATCGTGTCGACCACCCACAAAGAAGGACAGGAGCCATGGCCGTGACAGCTTCTCCGTACGCGAGCGACGCACTGCCCGAGGCTACGGTCGACGTGGTGGTGATCGGCGGGGGCGCCGCAGGGCTGAACGGTGCGCTGATGCTCGCCCGCTCCCGCCGCATTCTGGTGGCCACCGGACTAACGGATGTGCTGCCCGAGGTGCCCGGGCTCGCCGAACACTGGGGGCGCAGTGTCGTGCACTGCCCGTACTGCCACGGCTGGGAGGTGCGCGATAAGCCCATCGGCATCCTCGCCACCGGCCCGGCCTCCACCGGCCATGCGCTTCTGTTCCGTCAGCTGACTGAGGATTTGACCTACTTCACCCACGGCACTTGCCTGGATGAGGACACCCGGGCCCGCTTCACTGCCCGCGGCATCCGCATCATCGAGACAGCGGTCAAGGAGGTCGTCAACGACGAGGACGGTGCCCTCGCCTGGGTGCGCCTGGCCGGCGGCCAGGTCGTGGCCCGCCGCATCCTCGCAGTTGCCACGCAGATGCAGGCCCGCGCCCAGGGCCTGGAAGGTCTGCGCCTGCCGACGCGGGATCTGCCCGACAACATGGGCAGCGGCTTCGCCACCGGCATGGCCGGCACCACCGAGGTGCCGGGTGTGTGGGTGGCCGGCAACGCCACCGACCTCACCGCCCAGCTCGGCGCGGCCGCAGCGGCCGGAGCCCTGGCTGGCGCCCACATCAACAGCGCACTGGCCACCGCGGACGCCGACGCGGCCCGCCACGCAGCCCCGGACGGCACACGCCCCTGAGATCCCGGCCCGGCACCTGCCGCCGCGACCACCTGGCGATGCGCGCGGCGCCCCACCACCCCTCATTCTGCTGGGCGACCGGCCCTGCTCCGGTGCTGTCCCGGCATGCCCTTCGAAAGGAAAACCATGAGTACAACCCAGCCCGCACAAGCCGCGCACGCCAGCGGGGAGGGCTTCCCCGACGCACGTCAGCTGCGCAAGGTCCTCATCGCCGTCTCCGTCGCCCTGATGGCGGTCATCGCCTCGGTGACCGGACTCAACGTCGCGCAAACCCACATGGCTGTGGAATTCGGCGCGTCCCAGAACACGGTTCTGTGGATCATCAACATCTACACCCTGGTTTTGGCAGCGCTGCTGCTGCCGCTCGGCGCACTGGGCGACCGCCTGGGCCGCAAGCCCATGCTCATCGCCGGTCTGAACGTCTTCGGCATCGGCACCGTCGTTGCGGGACTGGCCCCGAACGCGGAAGTGATGCTCGCCGCCCGCACGGCCGGCGGTATCGGCGCCGCAATGATCATGCCAATCACGCTTGCTGTCATCACCTCCACCTTCCCCGAACAACAGCGCGGCAAGGCGATCGGCGTGTGGACCGGCATCGCCGGAGGCGGCGGCATCCTGGGCATGTTCCTGTCCGCGCTGCTCGTCGACGTCGCCGACTGGCGTTGGCTGTTCGTCCTACCGGCCGTCCTCGTCGCCGCGGCCCTGGCCATGACGCTCAAGTCTGTCCCCAACTCCCGCGAGACCTCGTCCCACCGATTCGACACCATCGGCGCTCTGGCCTCCGCGATCGCGGTGACCGGCCTGATCTTCGTCCTGCAGGAAGGTCCCGAACGCGGCTGGACCGCCCCCCAGACACTGATCAGCCTCACGGTCGGCCTCATCGCCGGCATCTGCTTCATCGCCTGGGAGCTGCGTCGCCGTGACACCGGCCTGCTGGACGTACGGCTGTTCCGCGAGCGCACTCTCGCCGCAGGCTCGATCACGCTTCTGGTCGTCTTCGGCGTCCAGGCGGGAATCGGCGTCGTCCTCTTCCCGTTCTTCCAGGCCGTACTCGGCTGGTCGGGCCTACTTTCCACGGTCGCGATGATGCCCATGGCCGTCGCGATGATGATGGCCTCGGGCCTGGCCCCCAAGCTCACCTCACGTACCGGCGCACGCGCCACCATGGCCGTGGGCATTGCCCTGGCCGGCGTCGGCATGGCGCTCATGGCCCTGTTCGTCTCCGCCAGCGGCGGCTACCTGTCCGTACTGCCCGGCCTACTCGCCATGGGCATCGGCATGGGCCTGTCGATGACCCCCTCCACCGAAGCCATTACCGCCAGCCTGCCGCACCAGAACCAGGGCGTCGCCTCCGCCCTCAACGACGTCACCCGCGAGTTCGGCACCGCGCTCGGCGTTGCCCTGCTCGGCGCACTGGTCTCCGCTGGCTACCGCAGCGCCATCGACGACAGACTGCACGGCATCCCCCAACGCGCTGCGGACACCGCCCGCGAAGGCGTCGCCAACGCCGTCGAGGCCGCGACCACCACCGGACCTCACGCACAGGACCTGCTCCACGCAGCCCAGCAGTCCTTCGTCGACGGCTGGCAGCAGGCCATGTGGGCAGGTACCGCCATCATGTGCGTCCTGTTCGTATACATCGCCGCACTCGGACCCAAGAGGGTCCAACGACTGCATCGCGACGCTGGCCACACTCGGCTCGGTGCTTGACGACTTCCCGTACCTGCCCGTCGTCGTGGTCGGCGCGGCGGACGCGCCGGGACTGTAGAAAGAACGGTGTAACTCCTGATCAAGGAGACGCACCTGATGACCGTGACGACTGACGCCGTGGATACTGCCGCGGTGGCGAAGAAGAAGCAGCAGGAGCCTGGCCTGCCGGCCGGGGTGAACGCCGA
>NZ_JBHSBN010000036.1:0-45475 GCF_042650605.1 Micromonospora zhanjiangensis
GCCGCCGCTGGATCACCCGCTGGAAACCCGCCCTCAACGCCTTCGACCTCGCCTTCGACGGACGCCTGTCCGCAGGCCGTAACTGACCTTCACCAATATCGAGTTACACCGTTTTCTTGACACTCCCGACGCGCCCCGCAGCGTGGGCCCGGCGCGCGCCGGTGTTTGACCTGCCGGAACCGACGGTGCTGGCGCTGGGCCGTGCAGCCGGTCCGGGCATCGAGCTGGTGGCCGGGGTCGTACACGATCTGCTGTTCGGCTCGCTGGTTACGCTCGGCCTCGGCGGCATGCATACCGGGCTGTCCAGCGACCGCGCGCTGCGTCTCCTGCCGGTCACCGACCGCGACGCCGCGGCCATGGGGGCGTGTAGGGCGCGTCCGCATTGCCGGATCGGGAAACGCATACGGATCTGGCCGAATTGAGGAATCGGTCGCGTGCTGGGAGGGACTGTCCTGCGAGAAGCCGTCAGTGGTGGGACAGCATGCGCAGCGTTTCGGCGTATCGTCCTCGGGCCTCGGCGAACCGGAGGGGTTCGACCGTCTTGACGAGGATCTCCTGGAGATGCCCGGCGTCGGCGAGGATGTCCATGACCTCGTTGAGGAATGCCTCCAGGGGCATGGCGTTGGCTGCGTTCTGCTGGCCCATCAGCGTGGTACGCACTGCCGGTGGCACCAGCTCCAGGACCTCGATGCCGGTATCGGCCAGTTGAACGCGCAGGCTTTCGGTGAAGGAGTGGATGGCCGCCTTGGTGGCGTTGTAGGTCGGTGTGATGGGCAAGGGAACGAAGGCCAGCCCTGAGGACACGGTCATGATGGTCGCCTGGGGTTGGGCGGCGAGGTGAGCGGTCAGTGCGGCCACGAGGCGGATGGGGCCGAGCAGGTTGGTCGCGACGGTGGCCTCCGCCGTGGGCAGGAACCCGTCGTTGTGAAGATCTTCCGGCAGCATGATTCCGGCCATCGTGACCAAAACGTTGAGGTCGGGAAAACGCTGTAGTATCTGCGCGGTCACGTCCCGGATCGCGGCCGGGTCGGTGACGTCGAGGGCGATGGATTCGACACCCGGATTCGCCGCGACGATCTGCGCCAACCTGTCGGCTCGGCGCCCGGCGACGATAACCCGGTTACCCGCGGTGTGCAATCGCAGACCGAGACCGAGGCCGATGCCGGAGGTCGCGCCGGTGATGAGGACTGTGTTTCCGGTGAGCTTCATGGGGCTACCTCCGCCGGTCGGGTTCATTGGATGGTCGGCAGGGTGGTCAGCCAGTCGGTGACGGTCGTGACGTAGGTGGCGGGGTCGTGGCTGTGCATCGAGTGCGGCATGGTGGGAAAGGACCGGTAGGTGAACGTGTTGCCGGTGCTTTCGACGAGGTAGCGGACCCGGTCGACCTGCTGCGGGGAGATGGCCCCCACCAGGTTGCCGGTCTGCGGGTCGATGTGGTGGAAGTGGTGGGTGAACAAGACCGGGACCTTGACCTGACGCAGCATGTTGTCGTGGTCGCAGGTGAGCGTCGCTCGTCCGGACGCGAAGGCGTCGCCCCATTCCGGGTCGTACTCGCGGAGCTCCTGCGGCGGGTCGGCGGGGATGGCGGTCGGCGCCTCGCCGGTGCCGGCAGGAGCCATCCGGCGCAGTGCGGCGAGCATCCACCCGGGGACTTCGCGGGCCATCGCGGCCTGCATGCCGGTGAAGTCGCCGATCGACCACTGCGGTCCCAGCCACTTGTACCAGAGTTGGAACATCGGCCCCATGCCTTGCCGGACCGATTGTCCGACGGCGGGGTTGGTCTCGGAGGCGAAGAGTGGAGCGTCTTCGTAGACCGCGGCGCGTACCTGACCGGGGGTGGCGAAGGCAGACAGCCATGCGGCGACGACGCCGCCGGAGGACAGTCCGCCGACCACGACCGGACGGGCGACGACGTGGTCGATGAACCGGACCAGGTCACCGCCGATGACGTCGAGGCTGTAGCGGCCGGGTGTCCACGTGGAGCGGCCCTGACCGCGCAGGTCCACGGCGTAGACCTGGTACCGGTCGGCGAGCAGCCGCATCGCGGCCTCGTAGCCCCACCACGATTCGGTCTGCGCGGGGATGAGCAGCAGCGCAGGGTGCGACGGCGCGCCGGCCACGGCGTAGTTCATGCGGATCTCGCCGAGGTCGACGGTCTGTTCGGTGAACGCGTGCGGGACGAAGATGTCGGCGTGGTCTTCTGCTTCCAGGTAGCTCATCGGCCGACTCCGGTCAGTGCGACGGTCGCTTGCCAGAGTCGCCTCGCCTTGGCCGCGTCGAGGCCGATCCTGGCCGGCTTCCCAACGGCGGGGTGCCCCTTGATGGCGGCGAGACCATCCGGGCCGACGTACGCGTTGCCCGGCACGTTCTGTGTTGCCGCGTACAGCAGGGGCAGGGCCCCGTGTTCGGGGTCGTTGATCAGAAACGCGAAGCGGTTGATGACGTTGGCCCGCGAGTGCGCCGCCAGGGTCGTCGTCGCGATGCCGGGATGGGCGAGCACCGACCGCACCGAGCAGCCCGACGCGTCCAGCCGTCGCTGTAGTTCCAGGGAGAACAGCACGAGCGCGAGCTTGGAGTCGCGGTAGGCGTTCATCCGGTGGTATTTGCGCGCTCGCCAGTCGACGTCGTCGACGTTCAGCTTGGACTGGCGGTGCAGGCCGCTGGTCACGCTGACGACCCGGTCGGTCAGATGCGGCAGCAGCAGATTGGTCAGCACGAACGGGCCGGTGTAGTTCGTCGCGGTCTGCACGTCAAACCCGTCAGCGGTCCGCGCCGCGGGGATGTCCATGACCCCGGCGTTGTTGATCAGCACATCCAAGGGCCCGTCCCACGCCTGCACGAACCGGCGTACCGAGCTGAGGTCGGCCACGTCCAGGCGCCGTATTTCGAACGCACCGCGCATACCGGAGATGGCGCGGCGGCCCTTCCCGGTGTCGCGTACGCCGAGCACCACCCGGGCACCGACGCGCCCGAGTTCGCGGGCGGCGATCAGGCCGATACCGCTGCCCGCCCCGGTGATGACTACCGTCCGACCGGTCATGTCCGGTAGGTCGGCTGCTGTCCACTTGGCCATGCGGCCTCCTCGTTCCTATCGGTTGCGCACGATGGTTCGCGTACGGCGCCATCGCGCTACTCGCCTCAACCAGTGGACGCCACGGAGCAGCCGGGATGAAGGGCTCGCTCAACCACTGACCGGCAGTCAGTGGTTGAGCTCGCCGGCGACTGCGACGATGGAGGCGTTCCGGCCGCCCGACCGCCGCGGGCGGCACACCGTGGCGGGCCGCCGGCGCGCCGCGGTCGCATTGGCCGGGCGAACGACTCCGAGGAGACCCATGACGCAAACGGTGGACCGCGCAGCCCTGGGCGCCTTTCTGCGCGCCCGGCGCGAGGCGCTGCAACCGGAAGACGTCGGGCTACGGCGCGGGCCGCGCCGACGCACCCGCGGGCTACGCCGCGAAGAGGTGGCCGACCTGTGTGGCATGTCCGCCGATTACCTCGCCCGCCTGGAACGCGGCCACGGACCACAGCCGTCGCAGCCGATGGTCGCGGCCATCGCCCGCGGGCTGCGCCTGACCCCCGACGAACGTGACCACCTGTTCCTGTTGTGCGGCTACCGCGCTACGCGCCAGCGACTGCGCGGCGAGCACGTCAGCCCAGGACTGATGCGAGTTCTGGACCGGCTGCAGGACACCCCGGCACAGGTGATGGGTTCCCTCGGCGAGACGTTGCTGCAGACACCGCCCGCCATCGCCCTGCTCGGCGAACAAACCCACCACACCGGCCCGGCCCGCAGCGCCTCCTACCGCTGGTTCACCGATCCGACTGCCCGCGACCGCTACCACCCCGACGACCACGACTACAACAGCCGGGTCAACGTCGCACTCCTGCGGGCGGCAGCCATCCGGGAAGGACCCCGGTCCCAGGCCACTCACCTCGTCGCGAGCCTGTTGAGCGAGAGCACCGAATTCACCACGCTGTGGCAGCGACAGGAAGTCGGCCTGCGCTGGAGCGACACCAAACGATTCGTCCACCCCGAGGTCGGACACCTCGATCTGTTCTGCCAGCACCTTTACGACCCCGACCAGTCGCAGTCCCTACTCGTCTTCACCGCCACGCCCGGCACCGACAGCCACGAAAAACTGGCCCTCCTGAACGTCCTCGGCGTCGACACCTTCCCATCCGGCTGACCCCCGGCGTCCAGGGATCCGCTTCAACCGGCGTGGAACCGGACCTGCGGGGTTGCGGCGGGATTGGTTCGGAGGCACCCGGACAACTGGACTCCGCCACTTTCTTCAAGATCACCTTGTCACTGATCAGAAGGTCAGGGGTTCGAGTCCCTTTGCATGTCGGATTCGCGTACGTAACTGTTGCACCACGCCGGCTGTCCCGTGCTGATCGCTCGGCGCTCGCGCTGACATCGGCGTCGGCACGGCTGGGCTTCATTGAACCTTTTTCAATCTCCCCTTGCGGTCCGTCGTCCGCCGAGGTCGAAGACGACGTCCACGCGCCGCGCGGTCCAGGTTGAAAAAGGTTCATTCGGCGAGGACGTCAGATGAGCCCGTGTGCCAGCATCGCCTCGGCGACATTGCGGAAGCCTTCGATGTTGGCTCCGGCGACGTAGTTGCCCGGCATGCCGTACTCCTCGGCGGTGGCGAAGCAACGGTCATGGATGTCGCGCATGATCTCGCGCAGCCGCTGCTCGGAGTGCTCGAACGTCCAGGAGTCACGGCTGGCGTTCTGCTGCATCTCCAGCGCGCTGGCGGCGACCCCGCCGGCGTTGGCGGCCTTGCCCGGCACGAACCTGACCTTCGCCTCGGCGAAGGCGCGGACGGCCTCCGGGGTCGTGGGCATGTTGGCGCCTTCCACCACGACGATGCAACCGCCCCCGATCAGCGAGGCCGCCTCAGCGGCACCGATCTCGTTCTGCGTCGCGCAGGGCAGCGCGACCTGGCACGGCACCTCCCACACGGAACGGCCAGCGACGAACCGGGCGTGAGGCCGCTCGGTGACGTAGTCGCCGATCCGGAAACGGCGGACCTCCTTGAGGTCCCGGAGCAGCGCCACGTCGATGCCCGTGTCGTCGACGACGTAGCCGGAGGAGTCCGAGCAGGCCACCACCGTGCCGCCGAGCTGATGCACCTTCTCGATCGCGTAGATCGCGACATTGCCGGAGCCGGACACCACCACCTTCTTGCCGTCGAGTCCGGCGCCCACCGCACGCAACATCTCCTCGGCGAAGAAGACCAACCCGTATCCGGTGGCCTCGCGCCGCACCTGGGCGCCGCCGTAGCTCAACCCCTTACCGGTCAGCACCCCCGACTCGTACCGGTTCGTGATGCGCTTGTACTGGCCGAACATGTAACCGATCTCCCGGCCACCGACGCCGATGTCCCCTGCCGGGACGTCGGTGTATTCCCCAATGTGCCGATAGAGCTCGGTGATGAACGACTGGCAGAACCGCATCACCTCCCGGTCCGAGCGGCCCTTGGGATCGAAGTCCGAACCGCCTTTGCCGCCGCCGATCGGCATCCCGGTCAGCGCGTTCTTGAACACCTGTTCGAAGCCGAGGAACTTGACGATCCCCAGGTATACGGAAGGATGGAAACGCAACCCGCCCTTGTACGGCCCCAGCGCGCTGTTGAACTCCACGCGGAAGCCCCGGTTGATGTGCACCTCGCCGCGGTCGTCCTCCCACGGCACCCGGAAGATGATTTGCCGCTCCGGTTCACAGATCCGATCGATGATCTTCGCGTCCGCGTACTCGGGGTGCCGGTGCAACACCGGGACGACGCTTTCCAGCACCTCGCGTACGGCCTGGTGGAACTCGCTCTCACCGGGGTTGCGTCGCACCACGGCGTCGAAAATGACGTCGACCTTGTCCTGCGCTCTCACCGTGGTCCTCCCACCGTCAGGTTCGACCGGACGCGGAGGAGCAGCATTCCCCGCCGACGCCACTTCACCCACGACGTTGTGGACTGGGGTCGGTCACGACGGACGCCGGCACCGACTGCCGACGCACACTACTCCCACCGGCATGACACGCCGGCGTCGGGCGGCCAGCGGGCGACATCCGTCTCGCGCCGTTCGATTCCCTCGATCACGCAAGATCACCACGCTGCTCCAGCGTGCCGGCCTGGTTGACCAACATGTCCTGGGTGACGGGTGCTGCCATGATCAGCGGCCACGCCGGCTTGTCGCCGGCGTGGCCGTGGATCGTGGCAGCGTCATCCCTTGTGTTTCTGCTGACATGGAACACAGAACCGGGCGTGCGGCAGTACCTCGAGCCGTTCGACCGGGATGGGATTGGTGCATTTTTCGCAGCGGCCGTAGCGGCCCTCGGCGATGCGGCGCAGCGCACCGGTGATCTGCTCGAGGTTGTGCCGGGTGGCCGCCACCATCGCTGCACGGTTGTGTGCTTCGCCAGGGTCGCCGGTGTCGGCTGAGATCTCTGACAACTGCTTGAGCCGTGTGGTCTGGACGGCGAAGTCCTCGCTCAGCGAGGCGCGCAGGCCGGCGAGCCGGCCCTGGTCGGATACTTCGATGTCGACGCTCATGTGCCGTTCCTCCGCTGGGGAAGTCGAAAGCGCTTCGGGTAACAAAAAAGGGCGGAAGCTCGAACGGCTTCGCCCTGGCGATAACGGGTGAGGTGAATTACCTCGCTCGCCGGTGGGCCTCGACCCGTGGGTTGCGGGCGGCGTCGCCCGACCGAGCGGTATCCGTAGGCGAATGCGGCGATTGGCTGCGGCGCCGAGAGCTGGGCGGCCTCGACCGCCGCCACGATGGTGACGGTGTGTGAGCAAGGACTCGCCAGCAGCATCGGACCACCTTATGTCGATCACTCGGAGAAGCCAACCGCCTTGGCGATTCCCGCCGGGGTCGAGGGCTCCCTATCGCAGCGGGTCGAAAGGTGCCAGCTCTGCGGGAACCTCACCCTTGAGCACAGCCTGGGCCACCAACTGGCCGGTGATCGGGCCCAGCACGACACCCCACATGCCATGGCCACCAGCGACGAACACCCGCTCGGCAGCGGTCGCGCCGATCAGCGGTAAGCCGTCAGGGGTGCACGGCCGCGAGCCCACCCACTCGTCGCGGCGGTCGTCGACGTCCACGCCGGCGAGCAACGGCCGCACCGCCTCGACGACGGCGGCGATGCGTCGCGGGTCCGATTCGTCAGCAGGTCGGCGGAACTCCATCATCCCGGCCACCCGCAGCCGGTCGCCCAACGGAGTACATGCCACCCGCTGTGCCGGGAAGTACAGCGGGCCGGCGGGCATCCGTTCGACCGGCACACTGAAGCTGTAGCCACGCCCGGCCTGCACCGGGCGGCGTACCCCGAAGCGTGCGGCCAACTCACCGAACACCGCCCCGGTGGCGATGACCGCGGCGTCATGGCGGTGCTGCTGTCCGGACGGGCCGGTCACGTGAACGTCGGTGCTGGCTGACCGTAGGTCGGTCACGTCGCTGTTCTCGATGATGCGACCGCCGCGGGCCCGGACCGCATCCGCCAGCGACTGGATGAACTCGGGAGGGTTCAGGTACCGCTGCCCGAAGATCTGAACAGCGGTGCCGACCCGGTCGGTCAGCACCGGCTCCATCGATCGGACCTCCTGTCCGGTCACCGGACGGAAGGTCACGTCCTGACCGGCGTCGCGCATCTGCGCCAACTCGGTCAGCATTCCACGGCTGTCACGCTCCTGCGCGAAGCAGGCGAGAAAGGGTTCCGCCGGCTTCGTCAGGGCGGTCACACCGCCGGCCGCGAGAGCGTCGAAGGCTTCCAAGCAGCGCTCGTTGAGCGGGACGTAGGCGGCCATGCCCCGCCGCCATCGGCGGGCGGTGCTGTGAGCCGCGAACGACAGCAGGAAACGCCACAGGTCACGGTCGGCTCGCAATGGCAGGTAGACCGGGGATCGGGCGCTGAGCACCGCACGCAGGCCGTAGCGCAGCACTGCGGGCTCCGGGAGCGGGGCGGTGAGTCCCGGGGTCAGCCAGCCCGCGTTACCCCAGGATGCGCCGGCGCCGACGTGATGTCGCTCGTACACGGTGACCTGAGCACCGGCCTCCTGCAGAAACCAGGCGGTGGACAAACCGACCATTCCCGCACCGATCACAGCGACATCACGCGGTGAGCCGCTCACGAACGCGGGAGCGCCGGTCCCACCAGGCACGCCAGACAATACTGCTCCTCTACTGAGCTCTGCCGTCTCAACGGCCGACCGGTGACCCCGTCGGAGGACGTCCGAGAAAAAAGGGGCGCGAGGGCGACACCCCGCCCTGCATCCCGACCATGATCGCATGGCCGCCGAGAACCCGGCCAGAGCTGCAGCCGGTCACGTGAAGCCCCACACATTGCCGACGATCGGAACCATCAGGCAGATCGTCGGGGACCTGCGGGTGTTACGCGCGCAGATGGTGCGGAGCGGCCGGTAGGGCGCCAAGGGGCGGCCACGTGCCCGAACACGCTCGGTGATCCATCGACGTGACCGGCCGGGCCGGGCGGTCGGCCGACGTGCTCTGGGCGTGTTCGGGACCGGCGACGGTCAGTAGCGCAGGATCGCCGCCATCGGTGCGTTATCCGGCATTCGAGCACGGGGCACGGCGTAAACGGCGCCACCGCATCGCAGGGTGATCACTGCGGCAGAGTCCCGGTTATCCACCGCGCTGGTGCCTTCGCGCAGCCGGATGACCCGTGGAGTACCGGCGGCTGGATCCGTGCACACGAACAGGGTTTCGACACGGCCCTGCTCCGCCATGTCGCAGATCCCCGTCGCATCGACGCTCGTTCGGCCGGTTCCGCGCAGTTCCCGGTAGATCGCCGCCGCGGCGGTCTCCCCGGCACGTAGCACGGGTTCGGCCAGCGGCCAGGCGGCTCGGTGCAGCTGCTCCGGACTCACGTCGCGAGGATTGCCGTCTATGCCGTCGCCGATCAGCCCGGGGTGGGTGTTCGCCTGCCGGTAGAGAGCCTGCGTGGACCGCACACCGGCGAGTACCAGTGGCACGTCGTCGCCGGGCAGTACCTCGCGCAGCGCCCGGTCGACTCGCCGGAAGTGCTGCAGAACCAGCGGGGTGTGATCGTCTTGGCTGCCGTGGAAGACCGCGTGACCACCCGCGCCGCCACGGTCGGCGACGAAGGCGTGCACCTGCGCACGCCGGCGGGGCATGGTGAGCCACATGGCCAACGGCAGCCCGTCCAGGACCATCTGCTGGAGGCTGTGGCGGGAGCCCCGCCACAGCCGGATCTCGTCCTGGTTGAGGGCGAGAACGTAGAAGTGGCCCGCGGCGCCGAGCAGAGGCAGCAGTGGCCGCACCAGAAAACGGTCGCCGACGGCCACAATCTCGGGCAGCCGCAGCGGAACCTGGAACTGCCGGACGCTGCCCTGTTCGCAAAAGAGGGCCAGGCCGTCACCGGGTTGCTCGCAGCGTCGCGGCCGGCTCAGCAACCGGTGTGCCGGCTCCAGGACTGCCTGCGCCGCGGTGGCGGACACGCCGTCGGCACGTAGCGCCTTCTCGGCCTGTCTCAGCAGGCCCTTGATGCGAAGGCCATGACGGTCAGCCGCCGCTTTCGCCCGCGGAGTGGGCAGGAAAATTGATACACGGTGGCCGCCACGTTGCTCGGAGAATCCGATCAGGTCCTGCGCAGTCAGCGCGTTCGACACGTTCATCCTCGCCTCTCCAACAGGAGCATTGGGTGATCGCCGGCGCAGGCAGGTGCCGGTGGGATCGCGTGACTAATAGCCTGGCCGCCTCCGTCGCCCGGGAAACAGGGCTGCCGCCTCCTGTTCCAAGCCGTTCAAGCTGCCGGTCAACGGCAGGATCATGCGGTAGCCCGGGAACAACCAAGCTCGACATCGCCCTCTGCACATCTGGCCGATCGCGCTGCGTCGCCACGATCGGAGACGACAACAGGGTCGCGTCGCAATTCCCGCGACAGCAAGGTGATCGCCGCGCGGGGACGAGGCCATTAGGGCTCCTTAAGGCGGCTATGCTTCGAGGATCTGGTACTCGCCGCCGCAGGACTCGGCCAGGGTAGGGCCGAAAAGCGCCGCCGGGGTGTACGCGCCTGGCTTACTCTGTCCGTCGAGTAGCCGGCGGACTATCTCGGCCGGTACCGCGCCCGTCCAGGCCTGGGCCTCGCCGACGCGTAGCCAGCCCTCGCGCGTGCTGCCGTCCGCCCACTCGATGACGGCGTGGCCCCACGAGTGCTCGCGAGGCTTCGGTGCCGCCTTGAACCGCACCGCGGCCAGTCGCCGGCGCGCGAAGGCGCGGACCGGCCCGATGTTCAGCAGCGCGGTCGCCGCTGGCAGGATCGCGCGTACGACCGGCGATGCCGGGGCCTCGCTGGACGCGGAGACCACGTCCGCGGCGCCGCTGGCCCGCTGGGCGGCCATCAGCTCGCCGAGCGGCATGCTCGCCGTGGTGACGGTCGAACCGTCTGGCAGGACGAGCTGGATCGGGTCGCCGGCGAGTTTGTCGGCCACGAGTCGGCCATCGCGGTACCGCCGGCCCTGGAACCTCCTGCCGCCATCGACCCCTGGCAGGCCCTCCACGAGGGTGCCCGCGAGCGCGTCGCCGACGACGCCGGCCTCGACGATCAGCGATGGAACCATGTCGACTCGGACCCGCCGCGGGATCGGGCGTCCGTCGCACAGCTTCACCACGATGCTCTCCGTGGCGGTCACGCCGAACCCGGCACCGGTGACAGCGGTGCGCCCGGCGGCCGCGAACGCGTCGCCGCGGCCGAGGGTCGCCGATACCGCGGCGAGGTCGTTGGCCAGGTCGAGATAGTCGCTGGACGGCAGGCACGCGTCCAGCAGCGGCGCGGCGGTGTCGGTGAACGGCCCGATCGTGTTCACGACCACGGCCGGCCGTTCCCGCCGGATCGCGTCCGCCGTCTCGTCGACGGATCCGGCCACCACCGTCGGCAGGCCGTTTGCCGCGGCCGCGAGCCGTCCGGCGTCTCGACCGACCAGTACCGGCCGGATGCCCCGGTTCTGTAGTTCGGCGGCGATCGCCCGGGCGCTGCGGCCGGTCCCGCCGAGAATCCACACGTCTGTCATGGCACAGCTCCGCCCTGGTGCGGCGAGCGTCCCAGTGACGACACGCCGTGTCATGACTATATCGCCAATGACACTCCATGTCATCGTGGGTACAATTCCGGGATGGCACGATGGCAACCCGACGCGCGCGAACGGCTGCAGCAGGCGGCCCTCGATCTCTTCGCCGAGCAGGGCTTCGCCGCGACCACCGTGCCGGCGATCACCGCGCGGGCCGGCCTGACGACGCGCACGTTCTTTCGGCATTTCGCCGACAAGCGCGAGGTGCTCTTCGCCGACGAGGCCGAACTGCCCGCATACGCCGAGCAACTCGTCACCGAGGCGCCTGCCGACACCAGCCCGCTGGCCATCATTCTGGAGGGTCTGCGTGCCGTCGCCGAGGCTCGGTTCGAGGGCCGTAAGGACACCGTCCGGCAATGGCGAGCCATCGTCGCGACCGACGCCGGCCTGCGCGAGCGTGAGCTGCAGAAGCGGTCCACGCTGGCCGCCGCGCTGCGGAACGGGTTCCACGCCCGCGGCCTCGATCCGACCCGGGCCGCCTTGCTCGCCGAGACGGCGGCGACCCTGATGTACGTGTCGGTCACCGCATGGCTCGAGACCGACGACGACCGCAAGCTCTATGACATCATCGAGAGCACCCTCGCCACGCTGCAGGCAACCCTCGATGGGTAGTGCGATCCCGGGCCATCCCACGGGCCCAAACTGTGCTCGTAATCTTGAGGCTCCCGAACAATGCTTCGAGACCGTCAGACATCGACCCCACCGACCCTGGGACTGCCCCGGCTCCGGGTCCGGCGCCGTCGTGGCCGCCCGGCGGGGCGGGTCAGTCCGCCGCTCACCACGGTCACCGCGCCCCGGTGCAGCACGTTGGTGTAGACCGGGCGCGGTAGGCATTCGTAGTGATCCTGCCCTCGTCTTACCCACCAACCGGTGGTGTTGCTGCAACGATGCAAGATGTGGGAACACTGCAGACTACGACGCCCGCCATTTCGCCTCTTGCCGGCGAGCCGATCAAGCGTGCCGATGCCGAGCGGCTCGCGGGAGTGCTGAAGGCGTTCGCCGACCCGGCCCGGCTGCGACTGCTCAGCCTGATCCAGGCGGCTCCGGAGGGGGAGGCGTCGGTGAGTGACCTCACCGCGCCGCTCGGGCTCTCCCAGCCGACCGTGAGCCATCACCTCCGGATCCTGACCGAGGCCGGCCTGATCGAGCGGGAGAAGCGCGGCGTCTGGGCGTACTACCGCCTCGTCCCGTCGGCCATCGCGGCCATCGCCGACCTGTTGACCCCGCCCCGGAAGCGGGCCACGAAGAAGACCCGCTGAACGGCGCCGCCGAGGGGCGGCGTCCGCCGTCCCGAGCTGGGTAGTTTGGTGCCGCGTCGAGTGAGCGGGGAGTGGCAGGTGCCGGGAGCGGCAACGACGACCGCCGTGGGCGCCGAGGCGGCCCGTCGGCGCACATTCGCGGTGATTTCCCATCCCGACGCCGGGAAATCCACCATCACCGAGGCGCTCGCGCTGCACGCCCGGGTGATCGGCGAGGCCGGTGCGGTGCACGGCAAGGCGGGCCGCCGGGGCGTGGTGTCCGACTGGATGGCCATGGAGCAGCAGCGCGGCATCTCGATCACCTCTGCCGTCCTGCAGTTCGCCTACCGCGACCTGGTGGTCAACCTGCTCGACACCCCCGGCCACGCCGACTTCTCCGAGGACACCTACCGGGTGCTCACCGCGGTGGACTGCGCCGTGATGCTGCTGGACGCGGCCAAGGGGCTCGAACCGCAGACCTTGAAACTGTTCGAGGTCTGCCGGGCCCGCCGGATCCCCGTCATCACCTTCATCAACAAGTGGGACCGACCCGGGCGGGAACCCCTCGCCCTGTTGGACGAGATCGAGCAGCGGATCAACCTGCGTCCCACCCCGATCACCTGGCCGGTGGGCACCGCCGGCCACTTCCACGGAGTCGTCGACCGGCGCACCGGGGAGATGACCGCGTTCCAGCGCACCCCCGGCGGTGCCACCGCCGCGGTCGAGGAACAGCTGACCCCCGCGGAGGCGGCCCACCGGTACGGAGGGGACTGGCAACGCGCCGTCGAAGAACTCGACCTGCTCGGTCTCACCGGCGCCGACCACGATCAGGACACCTTCATGGCGGCCACCACCACCCCGGTGCTGTTCGGCGCCGCCGTCGCCAACTTCGGCGTCCGACAACTCCTGGAGGTGCTCGCCAGCCACGCGCCCGCCCCGCAGCCCCGGGTCGACACCGGCGGCACACCGCGCGGCGTCGACGCACCCTTCGCCGGGTTCGTGTTCAAGATCCAGGCGAACATGAACAAGGCCCACCGCGACCAGGTCGCCTTCGTGCGCGTCTGCTCCGGCCGGTTCAGCCGCGGCATGACCGTCACCCACGCGGGCACCGGCCGGCCCTTCGCCACCAAGTACGCGCAGCAGATGTTCGGCGCCAGCCGGGAAACCATCGACGAGGCGTATCCCGGTGACGTGATCGGGCTGGTCAACGCGACCGCGCTGGGCATCGGCGACACCCTGCACGACGGGCCGGCGGTGGCCTTCCCCCCGCTGCCGTCGTTCACCCCGGAACACTTCGCCGTCCTGCGCGCCGCCGACATCTCCACGTTCAAGCGCTTCCGTCGCGGCGTCGAGCAACTCGACGCCGAGGGCGTCGTCCAGGTCCTGCGCTCCGACCGGCGCGGCGACCAGGCCCCCGTTCTCGCCGCCGTCGGCCCCATGCAGTTCGAGGTCGCCGTCGCTCGCCTCGACGCCGAGTTCGGTGTGCCCACCCAGCTGGAGCACCTGCCGTACCGGGAGGCCCGCCGCACCGACGCGGCCAGCCAGGAACGGCTGCTCGGCGTACCCGACGCCGAGGTGCTCACCCGGCTGCGCGACGGGGCGCTGCTGGCCCTGTTCACCAGCGGTTGGCGAATGCGCTCCATCGCCGACAGCCGACCGGGCGTGACCCTCGAACCCCTCCTGGCGGCCGACTGACCGACCAGCCATCGACCAGCGACCGACCGGCCACCGGCCGAGAACGAGGAGAGACGATGGGACGCCGCTTCGAGGAGATCGACTGGCGGGAGACGCCGATCGGCGCCATCAGCCTGCGGCGGCGGTTGGACCCGGCGCTCGACGTCGACGTCTACGAGGTGAAGCTGGACGACGAGTACCTCATGTCCAGCCTGTTCACGGTGGCCGAGGTGGAACTCGCCCGGCTCGCCCTGGCCGAGCTGCCCGGGGCCGACCTCGACGTCGCCGTCGGCGGCCTCGGTCTCGGCCACACCGCCGCGGCCGTGCTGGACGACCGGCGGGTACGGACGCTGACCGTGATCGAGGCACTCGACGAGGTGATCTCCTGGCACCGGCGTGGCCTGTTGCCCCTGGCCAGCCGGCTCACCGGCGATCCGCGCAGTCGCCTGGTCCGGGGGGACTTCTTCGCCGCGGTCAACGACCCCACCGGTCTCGACCCGCAGGCGCCCGGCCGGCGCTTCGACGCGGTCCTGGTGGACATCGACCACACTCCGCGACACGTCCTGCACCCCAGCCACGCCGCGTTCTACACCGCCGCCGGTCTGCACCGGCTCGCCAGCCGGCTCCGGCCCGGCGGGGTGTTCGCCCTCTGGTCCGACGACCCGCCCGACGACCGGTTCACCGGCACCCTCGCCGAGGTGTTCGGGACCGTACGGGCCCACGTCGTCACCTTCGCCAACCACCTGACCGGTGGCGAGAGCGCCAACACCGTCTACGTCGCCACCCACGCGAGACCCGCCGGGCTTGCGTGAGGCGCCTCATATCGGCTGGACAGCGGCGCCGTCCGGGCTGCTAGGTTCTTAGCAGGTCATGAGCGCCAGCGCGAAGCCCCGGCTCGCTGGCCGGCAACCCTCCTCCGCGGTGGGGTGCCCCGGGTGAAGACCAGGTGCCGGAGTTGTTCCGGCGCAAGCGTGGCCTGGGTTCCAGGTCAACAGCCCTGGAGGACCCGTGTCTGCTCTCATCTGCGCACCACCGCGACCCGCCGTCGCCTTGGGCGTGACCCCGCCGGCAGCGGTGCAGCCGCTGCTGGTCCGACGGCGGCACATCGACCTGATGCGCGTGCACGGCGCCGGCTGTCGCCCGTACGTAGCGCGCTGACCAGCTAGTTCCCCTGCTGTCCTCATCCGGCGGTGCCGTTCGCGGACCCGCCGCCGAGGGGTGGTGTCCCCGTACCCGCCCCGCTGGCGGTGGCGCCTACCCACCGCACGATCAACCCTGGAGTCACCCGTGCGTTCTCGTTCCCTCCTGGCCACCTTCACTCCGCTCGCCGCGGCCGCGATCCTCGCCACCACGGCGTTGGCCGGCTGCGGTGGATCCTCCAACGCCGCCTCGGCCGACAACCCGTACGGGCTGCTGCGGCCCGGCGTGCTGCGGGCCGGCACCCTGACCGACGCACCGCCGAACGTCTACCTCAAGGACGGCAGGTTCACCGGCTTCGACAACGACCTGCTCACCGCCGTCGCCGGCAAGGTGGGGCTCAAGGTGGAGTTCGTCGGCACCGACTTCTCGGCGCTGCTGTCCCAGGTCAACAACCACAAGTTCGACGTCGGCAGCTCGTCCATCACCATCACGGAGGCCCGGAAGAAGACCGTGGACTTCGGCAACGGGTACGACTTCGGCTACTTCGGGCTGGACGTACCGGCCGGATCGCCGATCAAGGGCTTCGACCAGCTGACCGGCAAGCGGGTCGTGGTGGTGCAGGGCACCGTACAGGACGACTACGCCACCGGTCACCACCTCGATCCGGTCCGGGTGCCGGACTACAACGGTGCGCTCAACCAGATCAAGGCCGGCACCGCCGACGCCTGGATCGCCCCCGCTGAGATCGGCGAGAAGACGGCAAAGGACAGCGGTGGCAAGGTCGTGCTGGCCGACAAGCAGTTGAGCCCCGCCCCGACGGCGTTCGCGGTGGCGAAGGGCAACGACAAGCTGCGTGCGGCGCTGAACCGCGGCCTGGACGAGGTCATCGCGGACGGTACGTGGACGAAGCTGCAGGCGCAGTACTACCCGGGTCGACCGATCCCGGCGGACTTCAAGCCGGGCAGTGGAACGGTTGCGCCGCCGGCCGGCCCCGCACAGAGCGGGCCGGCCTCCCCGTCGGACGCCGTCGCGTCGGCCACGCCGGCGTCCTGACCGGTACGCGGTAACGAAGTCGTAGCGGGAAATGAAGAGAGATCGATGGATCCGCTGAGTACGTTGTGGTCAACCTTTTTCGACTGGTCATCCATGCGGCAGGCCCTGCCCGAGATGCTGGCCGTGGGGTTGCGCAACACGCTGGTGCTGTCGGTCTCCGCCGCCCTGCTCGGGTCAGTGCTCGGCATGGTGCTGGCCGTCGCCGGCATCGCCCGTACCCGCTGGTTACGGTGGCCGGCGCGGATCTACACCGACGTGTTCCGCGGGCTGCCGGCCGCGGCGACGATCCTGCTGATCGGGGTGGGCCTGGCCCCGCTCGGGTTGCAGGTCTGGGGGCCCAACCCGTACCCGTTGGGCGTCCTGGCGCTCTCGTTGATCGCCGCCGGCTATCTCGGCGAGATCTTCCGGGCCGGGATCCTCAGCGTGGAGGCCGCCCAGCTGGAGGGCGCCCGGGCGCTCGGCCTGTCCTGGGGAGCGGCGATGCGGCTGGTGATCATTCCGCAGGGGGTGCGCCGGGTCCTGCCGGCCTGGGTGAACCAGCTGATCGCCTTGATCAAGGACTCCAGCCTGGTGTACTTCCTCGGGCTGGTAGCCAGCCAGCGGGACCTGTTCCGGATTGGCCAGGATCACGCTGCCACGACCGGAAACGAGTCGGCGCTGCTGCTGGCCGGACTGTTCTATCTGGTGTTGACCGTGCCACTGACGCACGCGGTCAACTGGCTGGATCGCCGGCTTCGCCAGGGTCGGCCGTCCGGCGTACAGGCAGAGTCGGACGACGATGCGCCGGCACCAGCGGCGACGCACCCGCTCCCCGCCGGACCGAGGACTTGATGATGACGCGAACCGACACCAATACCCACACTGGCGGCGCCGAACGGGAGCTGGCCCGGCGCGACGGATCGGTAAGCCTGGCCGTCCGCGACATCCACCTGGCCTTCGGGTCGAACCGGGTGTTGCGCGGGGTCAACCTTGACGTGCCCCGCGGCGGTACGGCGTGCGTCATCGGCCCGTCCGGCTCCGGCAAGTCGACCCTGCTGCGTACGATCAACCGGCTGATCGAACCGGACCGGGGGGACGTGCTCCTGGATGGGCGCAGTGTGCTCGGTGACGACCCGGATGCCCTGCGGCGGCGGATCGGGATGGTGTTCCAGCAGTTCAACCTCTTTCCACACCTGAGCGTGCTGCGCAACATCGTCCTGCCGCTGCGCAAGATCCGGCGGTTGCCACCGGACGAGGCCGAGGCGCTGGCCCGGGCGCAACTGGAGCTGGTCGGGCTGGCGGGCAAGGCGGACGCCCGGCCCGGGCAACTCTCCGGCGGCCAGCAGCAGCGGGTCGCCATCGCCCGGGCCCTGGCCCTGCGCCCGCAGGTCATGCTCTTCGACGAGGCCACGTCAGCGCTGGATCCGGAGCTGGTGAAGGGAGTCCTGGGATTGATGGCCGACCTGTCGGCGGCCGGCATGACCATGGTGGTGGTCACCCACGAGATGGGATTCGCCCGTCAGGTTGCCGACACGGTCGCCTTCATGGACCGCGGAGTGGTGCTGGAGGCCGGTGCGCCGACAGCGGTCTTCGAACGCCCCGAGCATCCCCGGCTGCGCCGGTTCCTGGCCCAGGTGCTGTGACGGCCCCCGGCCGGGACCCGGGGCCGGCCGGGGCCCCGGGGTGGGTCAGCGGAACACCCAACCGAGGTAGCCATCACGCCGGGGTCCGACCCCACGTCGCGGTGCCCGGAAAGGAAGCCCTACCGCTGGCCGACCCGCCCGCCCTGCATGCCGACGCGACCGCGGGCACGCTGCCCAGCGGCAAGCTCGTCATCACCGTCGCCGACGCCTGATCACCACCCGATCGATCCCGAAGGAGCCGAATCAGACCAACGGCCGCTACTGCCTGATCGACATGTACGTCCCCGACGGCGGCGGCCCACCGCCGCACCGGCACGACTTCGAGGAGATGTTCACGCTCCTGGAGATCGAGTTCACCTTCCGCGGTGCCAAGCACACCGTACGGGCCGGATCCACCATCAACATCCCGGCAAACGCGCCACATTACTTCCGCAACGTCTCCGGGGCACCGGCCCGGATGTTGTGCATGTGCACCCCCGCCGGGCAGGACGAGTACTTCATGCGCATCGGCGACGTCGTCGCCGGCAAGGACGCGCCCCCGCCCCAGCTGTCCCGGGACGAACTCGCGCAGCGTCGCCAGCGCGCGGCGGAACTGGCGGCGACCTACCGCTCCGAATTCCTGTAACCGATCGTCCGGACTGGGGAGGAAGATCATGGGTGGACTGGCTGTGGTGACCGGCGCATCCTCCGTGCTACGGCGGGCCGCGGGCCGGCAGTCGGGGTCTACCTGGACGCCCAGCCCGACCGAGGCCGGCCGGCGCCCCAGCGAGCACCGGGGCGTCGCCGCGGAGATGCCGGCCGGACCGGCGACCTCGGCGGGCGGTCAGCGACCGTCGAGCGGCAGCCGCCGGAGCAGGCCGAGCCGGCGGACCGCCGCCGCGACGAGGTCGTCCGGCGCTGCCGCCACCTCGAGCACGACGCCGGACTCGTCCGGCTCGAGGGGTTCCAGGATGGCCCGCTGGGAGTCGAGCAGGCTGGCCGGCATGTAGTGCCCGACCCGCCGGTCCAGCCGCTCCCGGATCAGCTCGGCCGTACCGTCCAGGTGCAGGAACTCCACCTCCGCGGGACCCTGCCGGAGCACGTCCCGGTAGGAACGCTTCAACGCCGAGCAGGTGACGATGGTGGAGACCCCCTCGGCGTGCCGGTCGCCCATCCAGCCGGCCAGGGTGCGCAGCCATGGCCAACGCTGCGCGTCGTCCAGCGGGATGCCGGCGCGCATCTGGGCCACGTTGGCCGCGGAGTGGAACGCGTCCGCCTCGGCGAAGCGCAGCCCGGTCACCTCGGCGATGCCCCGCGCCACGGTCGTCTTGCCCGCCCCGGCCACGCCCATCACCACGACGTGCCGGGTGACCGCCCGCTCACCAGTCATGGACCGTGCCGTCCTTGAGCCGGTTGAACGGCAGGTACGCCGGCTGGTACGGGAACCGGGCGGCGGCCTCCTCGTCCAGTTCCACGCCCAGGCCGGGCTGCTCCCCGGGGTGCAGGTAGCCGTCGGCGAAGCTGAACGACTGCCGGAACACCTCGTTGGTGAGCGCCCCGTGCTGCATGTACTCCTGGATGCCGAAGTTGTGGATGGCCAGGTCCAGGTGCAGCGCGGCGGCCATGCCGACCGGCGAGATGTCGGTCGGGCCGTGGATGCCGGACTTGATCTGGTACTGGGCGGCGTAGTCGAGCAGCTTGCGCATGGCGGTGATGCCGCCGGTGTGGGTGACGGCGGACCGGACGTAGTCGATCAGCTGCTCGCGGATCAGCGTCTGGTAGTCCCAGACGGTGTTGAAGACCTCGCCGATCGCCAGCGGCGTGGTGGTGTGCTGGCGGACCAGGCGCAGCGCCTCCTGGTTCTCCGCCGGGGTGCAGTCCTCCAGCCAGAACAGGTCGTACGGTTCGAGGGCCTTGCCGAGCTTGGCCGCCTGAATGGGGGTCATCCGGTGGTGACCGTCGTGCAGCAGCGGCAGCTCGGGGCCGAACTCGTTGCGGACCGCCTCGAAGACACCGGGCAGGTGGCGCAGGTAGGCGCGGGTGTCCCAGTCCTCCTCGGCGGGCAGCGGGGCGCGCTGGGCCGGCTCGTAGTCGTAGCGCTTGCCGTCGACGCCGGGCTGGGCGGCGACGCCGTAGACGGCGTTGATGCCGGGCACCGAGGTCTGCACCCGGATGGAGCGGAAGCCCAGCTCCAGGTGCTGGCGGATCGAGTCGAACAGCTCCGGCAGGTCCCGCCCGGAGGCGTGCCCGTACGCCATGATCCCGGTCCGGGATGCGCCGCCGAGCAGCTGGTAGAGCGGCATCCCGGCGGCCTTGGCCTTGATGTCCCAGAGCGCCACGTCGACTGCCGCGATGGCGGCCATGGTGACCGGCCCGCGCCGCCAGTACGCCGACCGGTAGAGGAACTGCCAGGTGTCCTCGATGCGGTGCGGGTCGCGCCCGATCAGCAGCGGGTTGACGTGGTCGGCCAGGTAGGACGCGACGGAGAGTTCACGCCCGTTGAGGGTGCCGTCGCCCAGGCCGGTGATCCCCTCGTCCGTGGTGATCTTGAGGGTGACGAAGTTACGGTCGGGACTGGAGACGATCACGTCAGCTGCGACGATCTTCACGCGGTTGCCTTTCTCGGGGTGGGATCAGCGGACGGTGCTGCCGGATTGCCGCCCGTCAAGCAGGGCCAGCTCGTCCCGGCGCGGCAGGGCCTCCCAGTCGCCGTGGCCGGCGACGGCGAAGGCACCCAGGGTGACGGCGCGGCGCAGCCGTCCCGCCAGGTCGAGGCCGTCCAGGTGGCCGGAGAGGTAGCCGGCCGTGAAGGCGTCCCCCGCGCCGACGGTGTCGACCGCCGTCACGGGCACCGCCGCCGTCTCCACCCGGCCCTCCCGGGTGTACGCGCGCGCGCCGTCGCCCCCGAGCTTCACCAGCACGGTCGACACGCCGCGGTCCAGCAGCCCGGCCACCACGGTCGGCTCGTCGGCGCCGTGGTCGCCGAGCAGGTCCAGCTCGTCGTGGGAGGCGACCACCACCGCGGCGTGGCCGGCGAGCGGGGTGAGCACCGCGCGGGCGGCGTCCCGGCTCCACAGCCTGCTCCGGTAATTGACGTCGAGACAGACCAGCGCGCCGGACCGGGCGGCGGTGCCGGCCGCCCACTCGGTGGCCGCCCGGGCGCTGTCGGACAGCGCCGGGGTGATCCCGGTCAGGTGCAGCACGTGCGTGCCGGCCGCCAGGGCGGGCCGCAGGTCGTCGACGGTCAGCGCCGAACCGGCCGAACCGGCCCGCTGGTAGATCACCCGGGTCAGGTCGGCGGTCCGCCGTTCCAGGAACATCAGCCCGGCCGGCCGGTCGGGGTCGCGGACGACGTGCCCGACGTCCACCCCCTCGGCGCGCAGCTGCCGGAGTAGGAACAGGCCGAGTTCGTCGGCGCTGACCCGGCCGGCGAAGGCCGCGCGGTGGCCGAGCCGGGCCACGCCGATGGACACGTTGGACTCGGCGCCGGCCAGGTACGGGGTGAGCGGGCCGCCGACGGTGAGCGGCCCGGCCGAGCGCAGCGAGACCAGCGCCTCGCCGACGGTCAGCAGGTCGACGCCGGTCATGCGACCGCGGCGAGGTAGGCGCGGGCCCGCTCGCGCAGCGCGTCGAGGTCCCCGCCGGAGGCGGCGTCGCCGACCAGCGGACCACCGACGCCGACCGCGATCGCCCCGGCGGCGAGGTAGCCGGGCAGGTCGGCCAGGCCGACCCCGCCGACCGCGACGAACGGGATGTCCGGGAACGGGTCGCGCAGCGCCTTCAGGTACGCCGGCCCGCCCAGCGACGCCGGAAAGAGCTTCACGACAGCGGCGCCGGCCTGAACGGCGAGGTACGCCTCGGTCGGGGTGAGCGCTCCGGCGGCCACCGGCAGCCCGCGGCGGGCCGCCTCGGGGATGGAGTCGAGGACGGCCGGGGTGACGACGAACTGGGCGCCGGCGGCGGCCACGTCGGCGACCGCGGCCGGGGTGAGCACCGTACCGGCGCCGACCAGGGCGTCGGGCGGCGCGGCGGCCCGGATCGCGGCGATGGCGTCACACGCGTCGGGGGTGGTCAGCGCCACCTCGACCACGCGTACGCCCGCGGCGAGCAGGGCGCTGCCGGTGGCGACGGCGGCGGCGGTGTCGGTGCCGCGGATGACCGCCAGCAGGCGGGTGGTGGCGAGCTCGGCGGTGAGGTCGGGGGTCATCTGGTCACCATTCCGCATAGGAGCCGTCCCGGTGCCGCCACATCGGGCTGCGCCAGGCGTGACCGCGCTGGTCAGCGGCACGAACGGCCGACTCGTCGATCTCGATGCCGAGGCCGGGCCCGGCGAGCCGCTCGACGTACCCGTCCACGAAGGCCAGTGGCGTCTTGTCCAGACAGTAGTCGAGCACCTCGGCGCCGAGGTTGTAGTGGATGCCGACGCTCTGCTCCTGGATCAGGTAGTTCGGCGTGGCGAAGCCGACCTGGAGGCAGGCCGCGAGGGCGATCGGGCCGAGCGGGCAGTGCGGGGCGAGCTGGACGTCGTACACCTCGGCCAGTGCGGCGATCTTGCGGACCTCGGTGATGCCGCCGGCGTGCGACAGGTCCGGCTGCGCCACCGCGATGCCGGCCTGGAAGACGGGCAGGAACTCCTGCCGGCTGTACAGCCGCTCCCCCGTCGACACCGGGGTGGTGGTGGAGCGGACGAAGTCGCCGATCAGGTGGGAGTTCTCCGGAACGACCGGCTCCTCGAGGAAGAACGGCCGGAACGGCTCCAGCAGCGGGGCGACCCGGCGGGCACTGGCCAGGGTGAACCGGCCGTGGAAGTCGATCGCCACGTCCCGGTGCTCCCCGAGCACCTCCCGGGCGGCGGCCACCCGGGCCACCACGCCGTCCAGCTCGGCGACCGACGCGACCGGGCTCATCTTGCCGGAGGCGTTCATCTTGACCGCCGTCAGGCCCGCCTCGACCTGGGCGGCGATGTGGTCGCGGACCTCGCTGGGCTCGTCGCCGCCGACCCAGCCGTACACCCGGATCCGGTCGCGGACCGGGCCGCCGAGCAGTTGGTGCACCGGGGCGCCGTAGTGCTTGCCGGCGATGTCCCAGAGCGCCTGGTCGAGGCCGGCCACGGCGCTGGCCAGGATCGGCCCGCCCCGGTAGAAGGAGCCCTTGGTCATGACCTGCCAGTGGTCCTCGATCCGCAGCGCGTCCCGGCCGATCAGTAGTTCGGCGAGCTGGTCGACCGCGGCGCGGACGGTCTCGGAGCGGCCCTCGCAGGTGGCCTCGCCCCAGCCGACGACGCCGCTGCCTGTCTCCACCCGGACGAAGAGCCAGCGGGGGGCGACGAGGAAGGTCTCGATCCGCGCGATGGTGGTCATGCCTCAACCCTTCGTCGCACCGGCGGTGAGGCCGGAGACCACGTACCTCTGCACGAAGAGGGCGATCACCATGATCGGCAGGGTGACCACGGTGGCCGCGGCCATCAGGCCGCCCCAGTCGATGCTGGCATAGCCGACGAAGTCGAAGATCGCCACCGGCAGGGTCTTGGTGTTCGCGCCGGAGAGGACCAGGGCGAACATGAAATTGTTCCAGGAAAAGATGAAGGACAGGATGCCGGCGGTCGCGATGCCGGGCACGGAGAGCGGCAGGGTGATCCGGCGGAACGCGCCGACGTGGGTGAGCCCGTCGACCAGCGCGGCCTCCTCCAGTTCCTCGGGCAGGCCGTCGAAGAAGCCCATCATGATGTAGACGATCAAGGGCAGCGAGACGAACATGTGGCTGAGGATCAGCACGGTGAAACCGCCGACCATCTGCAGGTTCGAGAAGACGTAGTACCAGGGCACCAGGAGCGAGACACCGGGGATGACCCGGGCCATCAGCACCACCAGGGCCGACTTCTTCATGTTGAACCGGCTCATCGAGTACGCGGCCGGCACGCCGAGGATCAGCGACAGCACGGTCGCCGCGAACGCCACCCAGAGGCTGTTGCCGATGAACTGGACGTAGTGCGACTGCTTGAGGACGTTGGCGTAGTTGTCCAGGGTGGGCGAGAAGATCAGCGCCTTGCCGGTGTCGTAGATGTCGACGTTGGTCTTGAGCGACGCGGCGACCATCCACGCCAGCGGGGCGATCAGCGACAGCACCACCAGGGTGAGGGCGACCACCCGGAACACCCGGTACGCGGGACTGGCCTTCATCGCTTAGCCTCCTTGCGCCGCCGCGCGGTCAGGGCCCACATCGACCCGACGATGATCAGGAAGAACAGGATGAGGACGGTGGAGGAGACGCCGTACTCGTTGTAGTCGAAGCTCAGCCCGTAGGCGTACACGTTCAGGGTCTCCACCTCGTGGAAGGAACCGCCGCCCTTGCCCTTGGTGGCGTAGAGGATGTCGAAGGTCTTCAGCGCGTCGATGCCGCGCAGCAGGATCGCCACGATGACCGTGGGCATCAGCAGCGGCAGGGTGACGTGCCGGAACCGCTGCCAGCTGCTGGCACCGTCGATCCGCGCCGCCTCCTGCGGCTCCTCGGACAGCGAGGTCAGGCCGGCGAGCAGGATCAGCACCACCATCGGGGTCCACTGCCACACGTCGATGAAGATCGTGGTGTAGAGGGCGGAGTTCTGGCCGGTGAGCCAGGGCTGCGGGCCGACGCCGAACCGGCCGAGCACCTGGTTGGCCAGGCCGATGTTGGGGTCGAAGATGAGCCGCCACATCATGCCGACCGCGACCGGGGTGGCGACCAGCGGCAAGAGGATGGCGACCCGGACCCACTTCTGGCCCTTGAACGGCCGCCAGAGCAGCAGCGCGACGGCCATCCCGAGGACCACCTCGAAGGCCAGCGCGATCAGGGTGAAGGTGGCGGTGCGACCGACCGCCGGCCAGAACCGGTCGGTGTCCGACAGCACGTCGAGGTAGTTCCGGAAGCCGATGAACTCGCTCTCGGCCCGGACGGATCCCTCGGCGTCGGTGAGGCTGAGCCAGACGGTCCAGCCCAGCGGAATCACGATCAGCGCGGCGACGAACGCCATCGCCGGGGCGGCGAAGAGCCACTTGCGGTGGTCGTTGGCCCAGCGCGCCCAGCCGGGCGTGTCGGGCATGACGCCGGCGCCGCCGGGCGCGCGGCGGGGGGAGGTGACGGTTGCCATGAGATCTCCGGGGTGGGCGGGCCGACAGGGGTACGCGGGTGGTGGGGCGAGACGCCCCACCACCCGCGCGCGGCTTACTTGGCCTCGTCGTCCAGGAACTTCTGGAAGGCGTCGTTGGCGGTGTCGGCCGCGGCCGCCGGGTCCTTACCGGTGATCGCGTCGACGATCGGCTGGCCGACGATCTCGCGGGCCTGGCCGACCTTCACGACCACGGGCCGGTCGTGGGCGACGCCGCCCTGGGTGCTGGCCTTGATGGCCTCGACCAGGTCCTTCGGGTAGTTCTCGGTGCCCTGCGGGTCGGCCCAGACGGAGGTACGGGCGCTCGGCACGCCGGCCTTCTGCTGGGCGAGGGTCTGCTCCTTGCCGGTGGCCCACTCGATGAACTTCCAGGCGTTGCTCTGGTTCTTCGAGGCCTCGTTGACGCCCAGCGCCCACGAGGGGATGTTGTACGGCTTGGAGCCGGCCGGACCGGCCGGGAACGGCGCGAAGCCTACGGTGTCGGACACCTTGGACTTGGCCGGGTCGGTGGCGTTCTTGTAGAGCGAGTTGGCCTCGGTGTAGAAGGCGGCCTTGCCCTGGGTGAAGATGGCCATCGCGTCGGGCCAGCTCATGTCGGTGCTGACGTTGGCCGGGCCGCTGTCCTTGATCAGGCCGCCGTAGTAGGCGTACGCCTGCTTGGCGGCGTCGCTGTTGACGGTGGCCTTGCCGCTGCCGTCGACGAAGTCACCGCCGAAGCTGTACAGGAAGCTGGAGAACTGGGTGACCGCCGGCGACTTGCCGGTGCGGGCCACGAAGCCGGCCACGCCCGGGGTGGTCGCCTTGACCTTGGCGGCGGCGGCCTTGAGCTCGTCGAGGGTCTTCGGCGGGGCGCTCAGGCCGGCCTTGGCCAGCAGGTCCTTGCGGTAGTACAGGACCTCCTGCTCGGTGATGATCGGCACGCCGACCGTCTTGCCCTCGTACGTGGTGGCCTCGACCGGGCCGGACTGGAAGTCCGAATAGTCCCAGTCCTTGCCGGACTTGACCTGGTCGGACAGATCGGCCAGGTACTTGTTCTTGGCGAAGAGCTTCCCCTCTTGGAGGGGCCGGTACATCATCACGTCGAGGTCGGACGAGCCGGCGTTGAGCTTGACGTTGTACTGGTCCGAAAGCTGGTCCTCGCCGAGCTGGTTGATCTCGACCTTGAGCCCGGTCTGCTTCTCGAACTCGGGCAGAGCCTTCTTGAGGTTCTCCGTCCACACGTGGTTCGCGAGGGTCACGTGGATGGTCTTGGACGCGCCGCTGTCGTCGCCCCCGCTGCCGCAGGCGGCCAGGCCCATGGCGACCACCGCGGCCAGAGACGTACCGATTATTGATCGACGTCGCACGTCATCTCTCCTTTTCTCGTGGTCGCCGCCCCGGGGGAAGAGCGCCACAACACTGTAACGTCCGCTTAACAACCGGATGTTAGGCCGAAAGATCTGATTTATTCAAGGGTTGATTCTCAACTGATATGATCCAGCGCGTGGATCAGTCCCTTCCGGGGGTTTTAGTCGCCCAGTCCGGCCCCGCCGAGGCGGGGCTGCACGCCCGCGTTCTCGATCACCTCGGCACCGCCATCTGCGGCGGCGAGCTGGCCGCCGGCTCGGTGCTCAACATCGACGAGCTGGTCGACCGGTACGCGGTCTCCCGGTCGGTGATCCGCGAGGTCCTGCGGGTGCTCGCGTCGATGGGCTTCATCGAGACCCGGCGCCGGGTCGGGGTGCTGATCCGCCCCGCCGAGGCATGGAACGTCTTCGACCCGCAGGTGATCCGCTGGCGGCTCGCCTCCGCCGGACGGATGGCCCAGCTACGCTCGATCACCGAGCTGCGGACCGCGATCGAACCGCACGCGGCCTGGGTGGCGGCCGGCCGGATCTCCCCCGACGAAGCCAGCGACCTGGTCGGCATCGCCGCGAAGATGTGGGCCGCCGGCGAGGCCGGCGACGAGGAACGGTTCCTCCGCCTGGACATCGAGTTCCACCGGCGGGTCCTCGCCGCCTCCGGCAACGAGATGTTCGTGAAGCTCCAGGAGCTGGTCGCCGAGGTGCTGACCGGCCGGTACCACTACCACCTGATGCCGCACCACCCCGACCAGCAGGCCCTGCAGCTGCACGCCGAGGTCGCTCAGGCGCTGCAGCACCACGACGGCGAGCGGGCCCGCCGGGCCATGGTGCAGATCATGGAGCAGGCGTTCGACGAGATGAAGTCGATGTGGGAGCAGACCACCGGCTGAGCCGACCTCCACCCGGCGCGGGGTCTGCAGCACCGCCCGCACGCCCGCCGGAGTCGTGCTGGCCTCCTCCGACCGTGCCGCGGCCGAGGTGCTGAACGGAGCCCGCAAGCCGGTCATCCTGGCCGGGCAGCCGTACAAGGCCGCCATCGTCGCGACCGTGGTCCGGGACAAGTTCAACGAACTGCGGTAATGACCGTACGGCCTGGCGTTCCGAGCGCCGGCCGGGCGGTGCGGCACCTCCTGACGGCGGCCGCAGGGCCCGGGTGACCGACGAGGGCGCGGAGGAGGGAAAACCGCAGGTCAGGCCGTACCCTGGCGGTTGACTCGCCCCTCCCGAGCCGTCTTTTCAAGCGGGACGGCTCCGGCCGGCGGTACGTTTCCGCCGCGCCGGCGGTGGGGCCGGCGGAGGCGGCGATCAGCGGGACGCGGTCACGTCGAGCAGGATCCTCGCCAGCTCGTCCGGCGTGTCGCGCATGAGGTTGTGGCCGCCGGCCAGGGCGTGGGTGGTCCAGCCCGGATCGTCGCTCAGCCTGCGGTAGGTCGGGGTGAACGGCGACTGGTCGGCCCACCCGGCGGCGTACACGTAGTCCCGGCGGCGGACGTGCTCCAGCGTGCCGGTGAGCCGTAGCGGTTGGAGCACGGAGGCGATCGGGTGTGGCGTCGCCCGGGGGTCGAAGAACGGCAGTGGCCGGGACGCGCATCCGGTCTCGTCCACGTCTGCGTACCATCTCCGTTCCTGGTCGGAAACCAGCGACCAGCAGGAGTCACCGTCGCTGGGCACCATCGCGTCCAGGTAGACCAGGGAGTCGACCCGGTCCGGCGCCCGGTCGGCGACCCCGGTGATCACCATTCCGCCGTAGCTGTGCCCCACCAGCACCGTGTCCCGCAGGTCCTCGTTCTCGAGGACGGCGATCACGTCCTGGATGTGTGTGTCGAGGTTCACGGTGCCGTGTAGCAGGTGCCGGCGTTCACTCACGCCGGTCAACGTCAGCGGGTGGACGGCGTGCCCGCGGTCGCGCAACCGCCGGGTGAGGTGCTCGAAGCACCATCCGCCGTGGCACAGCCCGGGGACGAGGACGAAATCCGTCATGATCGTGCTCCTTCGGTTGGTTGTGGCTGGTGGTCCGTTGCGGCGGGTCGTTCGGCGAGGGTGAGCGCTGCGGCGGCGGTGCACAGAACCGCGGTCCATCCGAGGGTGGCCGCGGTGGAGGTGTGGTCGGCGACCAGGCCGGCCAGCCATGGGCCGGCAGTCTGGCCGGCGGCGAACACCGTGGTGAAGACGGCGAGGGTGGCGGCCCAGTCGACGGCCGGGGTGCGGGCCCTGATGAGGGCGGTGATGGCGGCCGGCACGCCCATGAACGTCGCCCCGTACGCGAGCGCGGAGGCCAGGGCGACCGGTGTCGCGGACGACGTCAGCGCCAGTGCCGCCCCGCCAGCCAGAACCGCGAGCAGGGTGGCCAGGGCGCGGGTGCCCGGCCATTCGGCGATCGGGCGGCTCCACACCGCGGGAGCCGCCGCGACGGCCGTGCCGAGCGCCGTCCAGGTGAGCACGACCTGCACGACGGAGGCGTGCCGGTCGGCCAGGTAGGTGGACAGGAAGGTGATGTAGGCGATGTAGCCCGCGGCGAACAGCAGGTAGGCCAGGGCTGGTACCCGGAGCGGCCGGAGTCGGGCCCGGCCGGCAGGGACCCGCCGGTCGTCGTCGTCGGCCGCTGTCCAGCTCGCGAGGGTCGCCAGCGCGGCGGCGGCGCCCAAGCCTACCCAGGCCAGGCGCCAGTGCGCGCCGAGCAGGGGTACCGTCACGCCGCTGACCATGATGCCCAGCCCGGTGCCGGCGAAGTACACCGTGATGGGCATGGTCGAGGAGCCTGTGGCGGCCCGGGACGCGAGCACCCCGCCGGCGATGAACACCACGGCTCCGGTCGCTCCCGACAGAGTCCGGACTGCCAGCAGAACCAGGTAGTCTCCGCTGACGGCCGTCATGGCCAGGGACGCGGCGGTGAGCGCCATGCCGACCCGGAACGCGGTGGCCACGCCGAGGCGGCGTACCAGGGCGGTTGTCAGCAGCGCGCCGAGCAGGTAGCCGAGGCCGTTGGCGGTGCCCACCGCGCCGGCCTGGGCGAGCGTCCAGTTCAGGTCGTCGCGCATCGCCGGCAACAGCAGCCCGTAGGCGAAGCGTGCGAAGCCGAGCGCGGAGGCGGTGCCCAGAGCCAACCGCGCTGCCGGCCACAGCCCCGCGGGGGGCGCATCGGATGCCATCAGCCCCTCCGAGAGATAGAACTGATCGGTACGAACTCGGAGATGCTAGCAGTAGAACGAACCGATCGGTACCATCATTGCCATGCCAGTTCGCAAGGGTTCGACGATCGACCCGGAGCGCACCCGCGCCGGCATCGTCGAGGCGGCCACCCCACTGCTCTACGAGCGGGGCCTCGACGGCATCGGCGTCGCCGAGCTGTGCGCCCGTCTCGGCGTCTCCAAGGAAACCGTCTACCGCTACTTCGGCACCAAGGAAGGCCTGATCCAGGCGGTGCTGGCGGCCCGCAGCAAGCGGGTGACCGACTGGATCGCCGGGGCGGTGGCCGCCGCCGGGGACAATCCGCGGGACCAACTCGCCGCCGTCTTCGACGAACTCCAACGCTGGTACGACGAGCCGGACTTCCGGGGCTGCGCGATGCAGAACGCCGCAGCCCAACATCATGTCGAGGCGGTACGGGAGATCACCTCCCGCCACCTGGACCGCCGCCTCGACCTCCTGACCGCGATCGCCCGGCGGGCCGGTGCGGCCGACCCGGACACCCTCGGGCGGCAGCTGCTCGTGCTGGTCGAGGGTGCGACCCTCGTCGCCGCGCACCACGACCGGACGAACGTCGGCAGGCACGCCAAGCAGGCCGCCCTCGCCCTGCTTTCCACCTGATGCCCGAAGGGTGCCTCCCGGGTCCCGTCAGACATCATACATCGGAGGTATTCGATGTATTCTCGAACCGGCGCGATGTCACCCCGTGTCCTTCCGGAAGGGGTGCGCCAGGCGTCACCGGCCGGTCCGGTGGCCCGTGCCGCAACGATCCAGACGGAACATCGAGGAGGAAGCGCGCAGATGAAGGACGTACCCGCCCAGCCGAGACGCCGTACCGGTGGTCGCACCAGACTGCTGCTCGGCGGTGTTCTCGCCGCGGCGATCACCGTGTCCTCGGTGGCCGTGGCCACTCTCGCCCACGCCGATCTCAGCGGCCCGCCCGGGACCACCCTGAAGGCGGCCGCGGAGCGCAGCGGCCGGTACTTCGGCGCCGCCATGGGGGGCGACCGCCTCAACGACAACGGCTTCCTCACGATCGCCAACCGTGAGTTCGACATGATGACGGCCGTCAACGAGATGAAGCCCGACGCGACCGAGCCCAACCAGGGCCAGTTCAATTTCTCCGCCGGCGACGCCATCTACAACTGGGCCGTGTCGCACGGCATGCGGGTGCGGGGTCACACCCTCGCCTGGCACGCACAGCAGCCGAGGTTCTGGGCGAACCTCAGCGGCAGCGCCCTACGCTCCGCGATGATCAGCCACATCAACGGCGTGATGGCGCACTACAAGGGAAAACTCGCCTACTGGGACGTGGTCAACGAGGCCTTCGCCGAGAACGGCAGCCGACGGTCGTCGAACCTGCAGGCCACCGGCAACGACTGGATCGAGGTGGCGTTCCGCACCGCCAAAGCGGCCGACCCCGGTGTGAAGCTCTGCTACAACGACTACAACATCGAGAACTGGACGTACGCCAAGACGCAGGGCGTCTACAACATGATCAGCGACTTCAAGGCGCGCGGCGTGCCGATCGACTGCGTCGGTCTGCAGACCCACTTCACCGGTGGCAGCTCCCTGCCGGGCAACTTCCAGCAGACGCTGTCCAGCTTCGCCGCGCTCGGGGTGGACGTGGCGCTCACCGAGGCCGACGTCACCAACGCCGCGACCAACCAGTACCAGGGCCTGACCCAGGCCTGCATGAACGTCCCCCGCTGCGTCGGCATCACGACGTGGGGCATCCGGGACAGCGACTCCTGGCGGGGCAGCGAGAACCCGCTGCTGTTCGACCGCAACAGCAACCCCAAGGCCGCGTACACCGCCGTCCTCAACGCCCTGAACGCCGCCTCCACCACGGTGCCGGGGACGACCACGCCGCCGAGCACCCCGACCAGCACGCCGCCGAGCAGTACCCCGCCGACCAGCACGCCGCCGAGCACCCCCACCAGCACGCCGCCGAGCACGCCGCCGAGCACCGGAGAGCCTGGGGCCTGCACCGCGACGTACCGGACGGTCAACAGCTGGGGTGGCGGCTACCAGGGTGAGGTCACCGTCGCGAACAACGGCTCCGGCACGCTCAACGGCTGGACCGTGCGGCTGACCCTGGCCGCTGGGCAGACCCTCGCCAACGTCTGGAACGGCGTGAACACCGGGACCACCGGCACGATCAGCGTCCGCAACGCCTCGTACAACGGCTCCCTCGGGGCGAACGCCTCGACCACCTTCGGCTTCCTGGTCAACGCGAGCACCAACACGGCGCCCGGCGTCGTCTCGTGCACCAGTCCCTGACCGACGACCCGAACCACCGGGACACCGACCGGGCCCGGAGCCACCGGCTCCGGGCCCGGCGCCGTCGTGGCCGGCCGGCGCGGGTCGGTCCGCCGCGGGCTCGCCGAACCGGGTCGGGGGCCAGCGCGAACAGCAAACCGGAGGCCATGGGACGTCAACCTGCCGTCGGCGCTCCGGTGCCGGGTCGGCGTCGCAGGGAGATGACGCCGGTCAGGAGGAGGAGCACACAGACCCAGGCGAACCAGTCGCCCAGCCTCGCGTACACCGTGGTCGCCGGGGCGGCGGGCGCCGTGGTGAGGAGGGACACGAACGGCCCGTCCGCGCTGTGCGCCTCGGCCCGGATCCGACCGTGTGCGTCGCTCACCACCAGATCGCCGTTGCGTGCCGCGCGCACCACCGTGAGTCCGCTCTCCACCCCGCGGACCACCGCCATCCGGCCGTGCAGCCACGCGTCGCGGTCGAAGTCCCAGGCGGGTACGAACAGCGTGTCGGCGCCGCGTCGGCGGTAGTCGCGGACGAGGCCGGGCAGGTCCAGGTCGAAGCAGATGGCGATCCCCCACCGGGTGCCGGACCCGGCCACGAACGCCAACTGTTCTCCCGGCGTGAAGTCTCCCTCCAGCCCGGGGACGAGGTGGTGTTTGGCGTACTCGACCGGCCGGCCGCCGGTCGCCGGGAGATCGATCGCCACGTTGCGGAACGTACCGTCGCGTTCGAGGACCAGCCCGACGATGATGTCGACGTGGTGCTCCTCGGCGAGCCGTGCCAACGGCGCCCGGAGGATGGGCAACGTCCTGTCGTCGGCGACGAACACCTTCTCGGGCATGACCACGACCCGGGCACCGTGGGCGGCGGCGTCCGCGATGTGTGTCGCGTACTGCGCGAGCAGCTCGCGTCCCTGCGGCGTGTCGACCGGTGTGGGGTCGAACAGTCGGTCGGTCGCGAGCAGCGCGACCCGCTCCGCTCCGTCGCCGGCCGGGGTGCGCAGCCGCCAGGTGCCGTACCCCGCCGCGAGCACCAGGACGACCACGGCGGTGACCGCCACCCGTCCACGCCCCACTGCCCGTGGCGCCAGGAGTGCCGCCGCCACCGTCGGCACCCCGAGGATCAGGAAGGTGATGCCCCAGGGGCCGGTGACGGAGGCGGCCTGCAGGAGGGGAAGAACGTCGGCCTGGGTGTAGGCGAGGCTCCACCAGGCCCCGTTCGGGGACAGCACCGACGTCGCGTACTCGACGACCACCCAGGCGGCGGGCAGCGCGGCGACCGCCGCCAGCGGCCGCCCGCAGAGCAGGAGCCCGCGGGTGAGGAGCACGACCAGGCCGAACAGCAACGCGGAGCCGACGAGGATCGAGACAACCAACGGCGGCGGGACCTGTACGGTCCGCAGGAGGTATCCCCACAACGGCGTCTCACCGCCCAGCCAGGCGATCGCCGCCGCGAGGAACGTGACCCGGGCGCGGACGCGGGGAGCGAGGACGAGCACCGGAAGCGGTGCGAGCCAGGTGAGCCAGGGCGTCGGCCGCAGCCCCGTCCCGAACAGAAAGAGCGTCGCCGACACCGCCGTGGCGGCGAACGCCACGCCCAAACGTCTCATTGATGAGTGCACCCTGTCGCCTCCCGTCTGTGGTTGCCCCACCCTCCGGGAGCCGGTCCGGATGCACATCGCCGGCGGGAGCGGGCCGCCTGGCACCCGTACGGACCGACGGGTCTCACTCGGGCGAGTGAGACGTCCTCGGCCGGGCGACCGAGGCATCGGCGGGCGGCGATCGCTTAGGGTCGTGCCACGGTCTTACTGCCCGGTCGGGAGCGGTAGTGCGGGTGGATGTGCTCAGGGTTCGACGGGCCGACGTCGCGGTCGCCGCCGTCGTCACCGTGCTGACGGTGACCCCCGCCCTCGTCCCGTACGTCCAGCCGTGGTGGTTCGTGACGCTCGTCGTCCTGATGTCGGTGCCGGTGCTCTGGCGCCGCCGCGCCATCCTCACCACCGGAACGATCGTCGGCAGCGCGACGACGCTCGCGGCGATAGCAGCCACGTCGCTGCCGCAGTCCGTCCTGGTGCTGCCGTACGGCATGCTCGTGTGCACCTACACCTTCGCGGCGGCGGACCTGTCCCGGGTACGGCGTGCCACCGGGATCGCCGGCGCGGCCGTCGGGGTGGCGGTGTCGCTCGTCGTCCCGCGGGAGGACTTCGAAACCTACCGGTACGTCGTCACCGTCATCGTCGCCGCGTACGCCTTCGGTCTCGGCGCACGGGCCCGGCGGGCCGAACGGGAGGCCGTGCGGGAGCGCGAACGTCGGATCGTGGAGGAACGGGCCGCCGCCGTCGCGCGGGAGCGCACCCGGATCGCCCGCGACATGCACGACATCGTGACCCACTCCGTCGGGCTCATCCTGATCCAGGCGGAGACCGGGCCGTTGGTGGTACGCGACCACCCCGAGAAGGCGGCGGCGGTCTTCGAGTCCATCGCGGCCGCGGGCCGCGACGCGGTCGGTCAGCTCCGCCTGATCCTCGGGGCGCTGCGCGGACCGGACAGCCCGCCCGAGCCGACCCGCGGACCGCAGCCGGGACTCGGCGCCCTGCCCGGCCTGCTGGACAACGCCCGCCGGGCGGGACTGGCGGCGTCGGCCGAGGTACGCGGCGAGCCGGGTCAGCTCTCCCGCGGCGTGGACGTGGCCGCGTACCGGATGGTCCAGGAGTCGGTGACCAACACGATCCGGCACGCCGCGGCGCGGGCCGTCCACGTGGGTGTCCATTGGTCCGGCGACACCCTGCGGATCGAGGTGGCCGACGACGGCCGGGGCGCGCGTGAGGTACGGGAGGGGTACGGCATGATCGGAATGCGCGAGCGGGTCGAGGCCTGTGGTGGCCGGCTGGTGGTCCGGCCGGGTGGTCCGGGCTTCACCGTCACCGCGATCCTGCCGATCGGCTGACGGGATGCTGCGGGTGCTCGTGGCCGACGATCAGGATCTGTTCCGTGGCGGCTTCGCGATGATCCTCGACAGCAACGACGACATCACGGTCGTCGGTGAGGCGGCGAACGGCGCCGAAGCCGTCGCGAAGGCGGTCGAACTGAAGCCGGACCTGGTGCTCATGGACATCCGGATGCCCGGCATGGACGGCGTCCAGGCGACGGCGGAGGTGTGCCGCAGGACCGAGGCGAGGGTGCTGGTCCTCACCATGTACGACGTCGACGAGTACGTCTACGACGCGCTGCGCGCCGGGGCCAGCGGCTTCCTGCTCAAGGACGTGCGGCGCGACGACCTGGTCCGCGCGGTTCGCCTGGTCGCCGAGGGCCAGTCGCTGCTGGCGCCGGCGATCACCCGGCGGCTGATCGCCGAGTTCGTCGGCCGGGGCCGCGGCCGACCACGGCTACGGCAGCGCCTCGGCACGTTGACCGATCGGGAGATGGCCACCCTGCGGTTGCTCGGCCGGGGCCGGTCCAACTCGGAGATCGCAGCGGACCTGGTGGTCACCGAGCACACCGTCAAGACCCACGTGAGCAACCTGCTGACCAAGCTGGGCCTGCGCGATCGCGCCCAGGCCGTCGTCTTCGCCTACGAATCCGGCCTGATCGTCCCCGGAGAAGACTAGGACGCGCGGTTCCGGGCGCACGATCGCCGCACGGATGCGGTCGCGCGGCCGGATGACCGGCGAACCGTGGCTTCATGGGCGGATGGCGTCGTTGCGGAACTGAACCGGTTCTGTCAGAGTATCAATCGATGCATGTCCATGTGACTGTCGACGGACGTGGCCAGGAGGCCGAGGTCGATCCCCATGGCGACGCAGCAGATCGGTGCCGACCGGGGCAATGGGGCCGATGAGGCGCGGTTCGACACCCAACAGCCTGAAGGAAGAGACATGACGCAAGATCAGAATCGGCCGGTGAGTGGCGAGCGGAGGCTGCTGAGCCGGAGAGCCGTCCTGGCGACCTTGGGGACCGTACCGGTCGCCACGGTCGCGGCGTCGGTCCTCGGGGCCACGGAAGCCTCGGCCGCGACCGCGAACATCAATCTGTCGGCGCAGCGGCAGACCATCAAGGGCTTCGGTGGCATGGCCCACGCGTCCTGGATCGGTGACCTGACGGCCGCCCAGCGGGACACGGCGTTCGGCACCGGCGAAGGCCGGCTGGGGTTCTCCATCCTGCGGATCCCGGTCAACGAGAACCAGTCGGACTGGAGCCGCGACCTGGCAACGGCGCAGCGGGCCGCCGCGCTCGGGGTGACCGTCTTCGCGTCGCCGTGGAACCCGCCGGCCAGCATGACCGAGACCTTCACCCACGGCAGCCAGACCAACGCGAAGCGCCTCAAGTACAGCTCGTACGGCGCCTACGCGCAGCACCTGAACGACTTCAACAGCTACATGCGCACCAACGGGGTGAACCTGTACGCCATCTCGGTGCAGAACGAGCCCGACTACGCGTCCACCTGGACGTGGTGGACCGCCACCGAGATCGTCAACTTCCTGAAGCAGAACGCCGGCGTGATCGGCACCCGGGTGATGGCGCCCGAATCCTTCCAGTACATCAAGTCCATGTCGGACCCGATCCTCAACGACGCCGCGGCGCTCGCCAACGTGGACATCATCGGGGCGCACCTCTACGGCACGTCGTACGCGAACTTCCCGTACCCCCTGTTCAAGCAGAAGGGCGCGGGCAAGGAACTCTGGATGACCGAGGTCTACTACCCCAACAGCAACGCCAACTCGGGGGACGCCTGGCCCGAGGCGCTCGACGTCGGGGAGCACATCCACCACGCCATGGTGGACGCCGAGTTCCAGGCCTACGTCTGGTGGTACATCCGGCGCAGCTACGGCCCCATGCGGGAGGACGGCCAGATCAGCAAGCGGGGCGCCATGATGGCGCAGTTCGCCAGGTTCGTCCGCCCCGGATACGTGCGGATCGACGCGACGGCGAACCCGACGTCGAACGTCTTCGTCTCGGCGTACCGGGGCGGGGAGACCGTCGTCATCGTCGCTGTCAACAAGAACACCTCGTCGGTGAGCCAGCAGTTCACCCTGTCGAACACCACCGCGTCGGGCAGCGTCTCGAACTGGCTGACCGACGGGAGCCGGAACGTCGCGCCCCAGTCCGCGCTCACCATGTCGAACGGATCGCTCACCGTCACGCTGCCCGCTCGCAGCATGATGACCTTCGTGGTCGGCGTGAACGGCACCACGCCGCCCACGCCGTCGACCAGCCCCACGGTCGGTCCGTCGCCCACCCCCACCCCGATCCCCACCACCCCTCCGCCAACGGGTGGGACGGGAGCCCGGGTCTCCTACACGACGAGCACCTGGGACACCGGCCTCACGGCGAACATCAGCATCACCAACACCGGCAGCTCGACGATCAACGGTTGGACGTTGACCTTCACCCTGCCCTCGGGCCAGTCGATCACGTCGAGCTGGAACGCGACCTTCTCACCATCCAGCGGCCAGGTGAGCGCCCGCAACGTCAGCTACAACGGCACGCTCGCCCCCGGGGCCACCGTCGACATCGGCTTCCAGGCCACCCACACCGGCAACACCGCGAAGCCGACCGCCTTCACCCTCAACGGCGTTCCCTGCACCGTCGCCTGAGCGAAAGCGCGACAACCGCGACGGACCGACGGGGCCCGGAGCCGACGGCTCCGGGCCCCGCGTCGTCGGGGACCTCGCCGATCAGAAGTCGTCGTCGAACGTGACCGTGCCGGTCACCCCGACCTGGTACGCCGACACCCGCCGCTCGAAGAAGTTCGACAACTCCTGCACATCCTGCAGCTCCATGAACGGGAACGGGTTGGCGCTGCCGTACATCGGCGCGATGCCCAGAACGGCCAGCCGCCGGTCGGCCACGTGTCGCAGGTATTCCCGCATGTCGGCCGGCGACAGCCCGGACACACCCTGTTCGAGCAGATCCTCGGCGAACTGGACCTCACACTCGACGGCCTCGGCCAGCATCTCCCTTACCTGCTGCTCCAGCTCGGCGTCGAACAGGTCGGGCTCCTGCGCGCGGACGGTGTCCACCACGTCGAAGGCGAAGGCCATGTGCATGGACTCGTCCCGGAACACCCAGTTCGTGCCCGAGGCGAGACCGTGCAGCACGCCCCGGGACCGCAGGAAGTAGACGTAGGCGAAGGCACCGTAGAAGAACAGCCCCTCGATGCAGGCGGCGAAGCAGATCAGGTTGAGCAGGAACGCCCGCCGGTCCGCGCGGGTCCGCAACTGGCGCAACTCGAAGATCGAATCGATCCACTTGAAGCAAAACTCGGCCTTGCGGGCGATCGACGGGATGTTCTCCACGGCCGCGAACGCCTCGAACCGCTCCTTCTCCTCCGGCACGTACGTGTCGAGCAGGTTCAGGTAGAACTGGACGTGCACCGCCTCCTCGAACAGTTGCCGGGACAGATACAGCCGGCCCTCCGGCGAGTTCACGTGCTGGTAGAGATTGAGCACGAGGTTGTTGGCCACGATGGTGTCGCCGGTGGCGAAGAACGCGACCAGCCGGGACACCAGGTGCCGCTCGGCGGCCGAGAGCCTGGCCAGGTCGGCCAGGTCGGAGTGCAGGTCGACCTCCTCCACCGTCCAGGTGTTCTTGATGGCGTCCTTGAACCGGTCGAAGAAGTGCGGATAGCGCATCGGGCGCAGGGTGAGGTCCATGCCGGGATCGAGCAGCAGGTGCCGCTGGCCCGTACCGGCGCCGTCGATGGTGCGGGACTCGGGAAGGGTGGTCACTGGCAGGCCTCGCAACTCTCGGGATTCTCCAGGGAACAGGCCACCGCCTCGTCGGCACCCGGCCCGCCCATCGGCGAGACGGCCGACGGGACGGTGACGGCCGGTGTGACGGCGACCGTGGCCTGCTGGATCCGGGTGGCCGGACGCGACCGCAGGTAGTAGGTGGTCTTCAGCCCGGACTTCCAGGCGTGCAGGTACATCGAGGAGAGCTTGCCGATGGTCGGCGCGCTCATGAACAGGTTCAGCGACTGCGACTGGTCGACGTACGGGGCGCGGGCGGCGGCCAGGTCGATCAGCGCCCGCTGCGGCAACTCCCAGGCGGTGCGGAACAACTCCCGCACCTCGACCGGCAGGTCGGTGATGCCCTGCACCGACCCCTCGGCCCGCTTGATCTGCTCCCGGACCTGCGGCGTCCACAGCCCGCGCGCCTTCAGTTCCCCGACCAGGTACGTGTTGACCTGGAGGAACTCGCCGGACATGGTCTCGCGCTTGAACAGGTTGGACACCTGCGGCTCGATGCACTCGTAGCAACCGGCGATCGACGCGATCGTGGCGGTCGGGGCGATCGCCACCAGCAGCGAGTTGCGCAGGCCGTACGCGGCGATCGTCGCCCGCAGCGCCGCCCACCGCTCGGCCTGCGCGGGCTCGGCGCCCCACAGGTCCGGGTGCAGGTCACCCTGTGCGGCGCGGGTCTGCTCGTACGCCGGGTGCGGGCCGAACCGCTCGGCGAGTCCGGCGGAGGTCTCCAGCGCGGTCAGGTAGATCTCCTCCTGCACCCGGGTGGAGAACTCCTTCGCCTCGGCCGAGTCGAACGGCAGCCGCAGCGTGAAGAACGCGTCCTGCAGGCCCATCAGCCCGAGGCCGACCGGCCGCCACCGAGGATTCGACGCCGCGGCCTGCGCGGCCGGGTAGTAGTTGATGTCGATCACCCGGTCGAGGAAGAGCACGGCGGTGCGGACCGTCGAGCGCAACCTCTCCCAGTCCACGCCGTCGGCGGTGACGTGGGCGCCGAGGTTGATCGAGCCCAGGTTGCACACCGCGGTCTCGGTATCGCTGTTGACCTCCAGGATCTCGGTGCACAGGTTCGACAGGTGGATCGTGTTGCCCGGGGCGCCGGTCTGGTTGGACAGCCGGTTCGACGGGTCCTTGAACGTCATCCACCCGTTGCCGGTCTGGGCGAGGGTGCGCATCATCCGCCCGTACAGGGTCCGGGCCTTCACCGTTTTGACGGCCTTCTTCTCGGCCGCGCGGTACGCCTCGTCGAACGCCTCTCCGAACAGGTCGGGCAGTTCCGGCGCGTCGGACGGGTCGATCAACGACCAGTCCTGGTCCGCCTCGACCCGGCGCATGAACTCGTCCGGCACCCAGTTCGCCAGGTTGAGGTTGTGGGTTCGCCGGGCGTCCTCGCCGGTGTTGTCCCGCAGCTCCAGGAACTCCTCGACGTCCGGGTGCCACGGTTCCAGGTACACGCAGGCCGCGCCCTTGCGCCGGCCGCCCTGGTTGACCGCCGCCACGCCGGCGTCCAGGGTCTTGAGGAACGGCACGATGCCGTTCGACCTGCCGTTGGTGCCCCGGATCAGGGCACCCCGGCCACGGATCCGGGACCAGGAGATGCCGATGCCGCCGGAGAACTTCGACAGCTTCGCCACCTGGTGGTACCGCTCGTAGATCGAGTCCAACTCGTCACGCGGCGAGTCCACCAGAAAGCACGACGACATCTGGGTGTGTCTGGTGCCCGAGTTGAACAGCGTCGGTGAACTCGGCAGGTAGGCCAGCGACGACATCAACCGGTAGAACCCGATCGCCTCGCCCGGCGTCCGGGACAGCCCGCACGCCACCCGCAGCAACCAGTACTGCGGCGTCTCCACCACCAGCCGTGACTCGGGGTGCCGCAACAGGTAACGGTCGGCCACCGTGCGCAGTCCGAAGTACTCGAACCGCAGGTCACCGGCCGGATCCACCGCGTCGTCCAGCTCGCGGGCGTTGCCGGACACGAAGGCCGCCGTGTCGTCGCTGATCAGTCCGAGACCGTGGCCGTACCGGATGGACTGGCTGAAGCTTTCCACCTGCTGCCCGCGGACCTCCTTGTCCACGTACGCGGCCAGCAGCCGCGCCGCGAGCCGGGAGTACTGCGGTTCCTCGCCGATCAGCTCCGCCGCCGTCTGGATCGACAACCGGTCCAGCTCGGCGGTGGTCGCCCCGTCGGGCAGGCCGCTGATCGTCTTCGTCGCCACCCGCAGCGGATCCACCTCGGCCAGGTCGGCCACCCACCGCTGCATCGTCCGGACGAGCTTGTCGACGTCCATGTCCCCCTCCTCACGCCTGTCCACGAGGTCGACGAACGCGCGGGGGAACGCCACTGAACGCCTGGCGGCGAGCCGACCGGCACCGGTCGGCTGATGGCGTCGGCCGTCCCGCGCGGCCTCCGACCGCCGCACGCGGAGCGCGCGGCGCACTGGCAGGTCTTCGGACTCGTGGGCACGGCCGGGGTCGCCGGCTTCCTAGTGGCCGTCGCTTCCCAGACCTGGCGGTCCAGTGCTTGGTGACGGCGGTCGTTCCCACTCACCGCTGCGGGGCAGTCCCGGACTCGCACCGGATTCCCTGTTGCCACGGCCGTCCCAGCGGGACGGCCGAACCAGCTGCGGGATCACTATATATGCCGCACCTGCTTCGTGAGCAACACTAGATGTCGTGTCGGCGTGTCGGACTACCCCGCCGGCAGTGCGAGGGGGCATCCGGCCGGATGCCCCCTCGCCCGCCGCCGCCGGAGCTGTCGGCGGCCGAGGAACCCTTTGTCAGGGACCGGTGAACGCGGGCGGGTATTCTCGACCGATGTTCTCGCCGCGCGGGCCGTCCCTGCGTGAGCTGTGCGTCCAGGCGCTCTCCTCGGTCGAGCGAGGGTACGACCTGCTGGCTCCCAAGTTCGACCACACACCGTTCCGCACCCCGGACGACATTCTCGACGAGACCGTCCGGGCGCTGTCCGACGTGCGGCCGTTCGGCAACGGGCTGGACCTCCCTTCGTCATGTACTACTCCACCATGTCGCTTCCCGCGGTCCGGCGTGATCTGACGGGAGCCGGCTTCGCGGTGGACGAGATCGCCCTGACCGCCCTCGGTCGCCGCCGGGACGGCGGGCCACGGTGCTGGCTCCTGCTCGCGCGTAAGCCGGAACAACAGCCCGTAACGGGGAGGTCAGCCGAACCGGCTGAGCCGGGCGCGTAGCCAGAACGGACGGTGGCGGCGGGCGACCGGGAACCGGCGCAGATCGGCCCGGTACTGCTGGCGGGTGGGTCGCCGGTGCCAGGCGGGTTCGGCGGGGATGCCGTCCTCATCGAGGAACATGGGGGCCAGCCGGGTCCGGAACCCGGGAGCCGACCGGTCGGTACCCGGCGACTGGTCGCGATCGACAAACAGGGTCATGGCGTACGGGGCGCCGTGGACCGGGTCGTAGCGGGCCTTCCGCAGTCGCCACAACGCGTCGTTGCCGCCGAAGTCGGGCAGCGGCAGGGCCTCCGGCTCGCTCCCGTCGGCGGTCACCCCCGCGCTCTCCTTCGGCGGGTCCACCATCACCTCGGTTTCCTGGTGGCCCAGCACGGCCCGGTACTCCAGCCGCAACGAATGCCAGCCGTCCGGGACCCGGTCGACCAGCTCGGCGACCACGTGGTCGAGCAGTGGGGCCTCGTCCACCGGCTGCCCGCTCCGGTGGTGAGCGGACCGGGGTTCCAGGTCGAAACGCCACAGTGGTTGTCTCTCGTACAGCCCGAACCCGTCATCCCGGTTGACGGAGAAGCCGAGAAACTTGGCGTGCAACCGCTGGGTTTCGGCGCTGTTGTGGTAGTCGACCTCGGCGACGAAGCGGGACACGAACGTCACCTCCGTGTCGGTGCGTTCGTACCAGACGGGTGCGTTCTCGCTGAGCCACTGGCTGATCGGGTTGTCCCGGCCGAGCAGGAGGGCCAGTCCAGGCAGTAGGAGACCCAACGCCACCGAAACGAGCAACAGGGCGAGCGCGCAGACGACGATCATCGCGGGCACTGCCACCCAGGGTGTGACCAGATCGGCGAGGAATCGGTACAGCCGGATCGGCGCCCAGCCACTGTCGCGGGTGAGCGAATCGAGCACCCCCGACGGATTGCTCACCAGCTGCGGCAGCACCGCCGCGTAGCCGGCGAGCACCACGGCGATGCCGGCGTTGACCGCCCACCGCAGCACCGCGGTGATTCCCCGCCCGGCCCTGGCGTCGGTGGGGAACCCGGCGAGCCGGCGGCCCAGTCTGAGCATCAACAAGAGGCCCTGCGAGGCCGCGGCGAAGGCCGCCACCCGCCGGTCGAATCCCGGCGGCTGGTCGAACCGGGAGGTGACCTGGTACGTCACGAGACCGGCGGTCACCGCACGAGCCAGCCAGGCCAGGATGATCAGCGTCTGTCCGGTCCGCCTGGTAACCGCCGAGCGGGCCGCCGCCGTCCCCTCGGGGGGTCGAAGGCCCGGACCGAGCAGCAGGACGAGTGCGGTGCTGATGCCGGCCATGGTCAGGGAGTGCCTGGTGCCCCGGGCGTCCCCGAAGGCGGCGAGCAGCACCAGCACGATCAGCGTGAGCCAGCCGGTGACCAGCAGTATCAACCGCAGACGACGCCGCACGCCTCAGGCTCCTGCCGATTCGGAGGGCTGGCGGAAGAGATGGTTCGGTGGATGCCGATGGACCACCCTGCGAAGGTAACAAGCGCGGTCAATATTCCGGACCGGCCTGGTGGTCAGGCCGGTCGCGGCGACGGTCAGCCGAGCTATCTGCCCGGGGGTGTCAGGATGACCCGGGCCGAGCCGGTCTTGGTCGGATCGACCACCGACGTGGCCACCACGGTGAGCGACGACGCCCTCTCGTCGGCGGCCACCGAGAGTCGACCGGTCGCGGAGACGGTCGTACGCGCCGACGTCGCCCCCTTGACCGCCCAGGTCACCGCCGCGCTGACGCCTTCGTTGGTGTGCACGCGGGCGGTGAACTGCTTGACCGTGTTCCGGCCCCGCGTCGACAGGTGAGTGAGGGCGGGCGTCACGGACACCGAGTCGACACCCGTCCACAGGTAGTCCCGGGCGAAGATGGTGAACAGCTGGCTCGCCGTCATACCGTCGTGCGCGCCGGGGACCTGGGTCGTCTTCGCGGTGAACCCGTGCGCCCGGAAGTTGTCCGCGATGGCGTCCTGGGCGGTGAGGTTGCCCTCGAAGACACCGTTGCCGAGGAAGACGAAGAGGTCGTCGTCGCCGACCGCGCTCGCGATGCTGTCATAGTCCTGGGTGGTCAGGCTGGGGTTGCCCGAGAAGTGTCCGTAGAACGCGAACGTGGTCGGGTAGTTCTTGATGACGACGCCACCGGTCATGCCGCCGTACGAGAACCCGGCGTAGGCGCGCCCCTCCCGCTTGGTGGAGACGTTGTACTTCTTCTCGATGAGCGGAAGGATCGTCTGGACCAGGTTGTTGGCGGCGTTGGTCTGGTTGTAGGACCCGAAGCCGAGACTGGTGCCCGTGAAGTGGTTACCCATGGTGACGACCACGGTCGGCTCGATCTCGCCCTTGGCCGTCATGTTGTCCAGGACGTTCGGAACGTTCGCGGGGACCATGAAGTCGGTCTCGTCACCGAAGATGCCGTGCGCGAGATACGCGACCTTGTACGGCTGCGCGCGGCGGGCGTCGTAGCCGGGCGGCAGGTAGACGCCGAGGTAGTGGCCGCTGTCGCCCAGGATCGTGGTGTACGGGATGTACTGGACGGTGCCGCGCTTCGTCGAGCGGTCCGCCACCGGCAGCTCGTACTCCGCGCGTCGCTTCAGCACCGGGTCGTTCTGCTTCTCGGCATACGGCACGTAGACGGCGTCGAGCACGTCGTTGTTCCGGACCCGGAACGAGGCGTCGCCCGGGGGCCGAGGCTTCGTCGAGGCGGGGTCCCAGATGCGCTTGTTCACCCAGCCCTGAGTCGGGTCCCAGACCCGGTACCAGTAGCTGATGCCCCCGGCGTGCAGCGGGAGCGAGACCGACCAGTATCCCTTGGCGTCCTTGGTCATGTCCCGGAGGAACTCGGTGCCGCCGGCGTGGTAGCGCCCCGGCTTCCACTCCTCCGGCTGATACCGGGTACCGCTGCCGGTGTTCACGTCGAGCAGGGTCAGGTCGCCGGCGAGGCGGACCTGGGTGGCATGGGGATTGCGGTAGACGAACCTGACGGTGTATCCGGTCGGCGACCGCCGATCCGCCGTGACGGTCGGGCCTTCCTCGATCGTGTGCCGGTTCGCGGCGGCGGCCGGTGCGGAGGCGATGGTGCTCGCGCCGAGGGACGCCAACGCGAGCAACGAGACCGCGCGACCGAGCCTGCGTCTTGTGACCGTTCTCCTCATTGTGCACACTCCTCTATGGTCCCAGCTAAATCGAATTAGCAGGGGTAGTGTGGCCGGGCACGGCTTTCGATGTCAAGGATTCCCGGGGCTGTCGCCCGGCCGGATCGTTCCCGCTGAGGGCCCGATGGGCTTCTTGATCCCGGGCGGCTTCCGCGTCGCGACGGGCGCGATCGACCCGCATCGGAACCAAGGGGAGCGACGGTGGCGGGTCCGACGGCCGCGATGGCGGGAGCGGGTGGGACGCCCGGCGCAGCGGGTGGAAGGGCCGACCGTGAGCATCCCGGCCTACTCGGCGTTCCCGCCAGGGAAGCTGCCGGGCGACGTGCCCTCGGTGGGTTTCGAGGCCCAGGCGGTTTCGGAGTTCGGGGGACTACGTCGGTCTCGCCACCACCGGACAACTCGCCTCGATGCGGGTCGCCATGACCAGCAATCCCGGCAATGGTTCGTGCGGTGGCCACACCGGTCCGAGCAGGACTGATCAGATGCCGCGGCGGGCCCGGTTGTGGCCGAGCCCGCCGTGGTGGTTGTCGGGTTATCGCTGGAGGGTGAGGAGGCCGGGTCGGTAGGGCAGGAGGCCGTAGTCGCCGCCGGAGTTGGTGGCGCGGCCTTGGTAG
>NZ_JBHSBN010000037.1:0-42727 GCF_042650605.1 Micromonospora zhanjiangensis
CGCTCGACTTGCATGTGTTAAGCACGCCGCCAGCGTTCGTCCTGAGCCAGGATCAAACTCTCCAACAAAAAATTAGAGAAAATCCTGACAACAAAAATGTTGCCAAAGGAATCCCAGCCGAACCAGCCAAAAGACCAGCCCGACACGGGGTAAAAACAATTGGCACTGGCTTATCAAGCACCCTGTTGAGTTCTCAAAGAACAAACACACACCAGACAACCAACCCGAAAACCGGGCCACCATCCGGGGCTTTTGTTCGCGCCGCGCTCTCGCTTGGCACTCCTACTACGTTACCCGGTCGTTTTCGCCGTGTCAAACCGGTGTCTCCCGGTTTGTCGCGGTTTGACGGCCACCCACGCGCTCGCAGGCGGTCACCCGCCTGGTCTGCTCGGAGGATTTTCGACAGGCCGGCCGCTGCGGTTACCCACGGTCCGTCCGGTTCCCTGCCGGTCGTGAACCATACCCGGTTGGTTTCGCTGGACCAAATCCGCCGCGCCGCGGCCTCACCGATCCGGCACCACCCGGTCACCGATCCCACCCGACGTCAGTCGGGGCGTTCTCGGCGCCCTCGGGTCCGGCCTGGCGGTTCTCACCGTTTCGTCCGTTCCCTGCGGGCAGAGAGAAAGTTACGCGGCACGGAGATCAAACGTCAAATCCACCCAGTGCGTCGCGCGTCACATCTGTCCGGACACCGCGTTCCGGTCGAGTCCCGTTGACCGGACGCTCTGCGGTGAGAGCCATTGGGGTGAGCGGTCCCCTACGGTCGGTCCATTCGAACGATCCACGGAACTGGATATCGTGAACCGAAATCCGGCTTCTGGAGGGGCTTCGGTGCGGCTGTGCTGATCGGCGAGCGCTACCGGTTACTGCACCTGGTGGGCAGGGGCGGCATGGGTCAGGTCTGGCTGGCCAGAGACGAGCTGCTGGACCGGCACGTCGCGGTCAAGGAGATGACACCGCCGCACTGGCTCGGTGACGACGAACAGGACGCCCTCGTCGCCCGCACGATGCGCGAGGCCCGCACGGCGGCCCGGCTGAACCATCCGAACGTGGTCAGCGTCCACGACATCGTCCGGTCCGACGGCGCACCCTGGATCGTGATGCAGTACGTGCCGTCCCGCACCCTGCAGGACCTCCTCGAGTCGGGTCCGGTCAGCCCTCACCGGGCCGCCGAGATCGGGTTGGCCGTGCTGGCCGCGCTGCGCGCCGCCCACCGGGCCGGCGTGCTGCACCGCGACGTCAAGCCGGGCAACGTGCTGATCGCCGACGACGGACGGGTACTGCTCACCGACTTCGGGCTCGCCAGGTTCGACGACGATGAGGGGGCGCTGACCCGTCCCGGCGTGATCCTGGGTTCACCCGAGTACGTGGCGCCGGAGCGGGCCGCCGACGGGGTGTCCAGCGTGGCAACCGACCTCTGGTCGCTGGGAGCCACGCTGCACGCCGCGATCGAGGGCCGCTCGCCGTACGCCCGGTCGACCGCCATGGCCACGCTCACCGCGCTGGCGAACGCGGCACCGGATCCGGCACCGCACGCCGGCGCGCTCGGGCCGGTACTGGCCGGCCTGTTGCAGCGTGACCCGGGCCGGCGGCTCGGCGCCGACGAGGTCGAACGGCTGCTGCGGGCGGTGGTCGACCGGGACGTACCGGTGGACGGGCCGGCGGTGGGACGGGCCGCGCCGATCGCCGGCCAGCCGGCAGGGTCCGGACCGCACCGCGCCGACTCGGACCGCCGCGACCGGGACCCGGCCGAGCCGGACCGCGGTGGGGCGCCCGATCCGGACCGACCCGGCACAGCGGTACGGCGCACCGGAAACGGACGGCTGCGCGGCTGGATGCGCGGGGCGCTTGCCGGACCGTACCGGCGCTGGTGGCTCCCGGTCGCGGCGACCGCGGTCGCGGTGCTGGTCGGCGTCGGCGCGGCGGTGGCCGTGGCGCCGGTACGGACGACCACGACGGTCGTTCCGCTGACCGGGCGGTTCGGCGGTGCGGACGCGGACCCGGGCACCCAGGCGGTGGACCGGGACGGCCAGGGCTGGGATCGGCGCGGCGGGCCGGGACGCGGCAGGCCGGATCAGGACCGGCCACCGCCGCCGGGCGGACCTCCCGTGCCACCACCACCGTTCGAATGCGTCCGCCCCGCCGGACCCGGTGAGGCCGTGCGTCCCTCGCCACAGCCGCCCGGTGAGGACTTCGCGCCGCCGGCCGGCTGGACCTGGCACCGGGACGACAGCGGCTTCCGCGTCGCCGTGCCGGTGGGCTGGCTGTTCTACCGCGACGACGGGGTGTCCTGCTTCCAGAACCCGCGGTCGGAGGAGGCCCTCGCGATCGACCCGACCACCAGGGCCGGCGGTGACCTGGTGAGCCAGCTGCGCGCGGAGGAGGAGCGGGACCTCGCGGCCGGCGTCCTGCCGGCGTACCGGCGGATCCGGATCGAACCGACCGGCGACCGGCGGGACGCGGAATGGGAGTGCCTGTGGACCGCTCCCTACGGGGAGCGGCTGCACAGTCTCCGGTTGGTCACCGGCGTGTCCGGCTCGCGGGCGTACACGGTGGGCCTGGTCGCGGCGGACCGGGAGTGGGCCGGCGGCGCCTCCGCCCGGCTGGTGACCGCGCGGGCCAGCTTCCGCCCGGCCGCCTGACCGGTCGGCGCGGACCACCGGGTCGGTCGGCCGCAGTACGGTCGGTGTTCCGGCCCGCCTCGGGTCGGCTGCCACGCGCACGGCCCGGCACCGGGACCGGCCGCAACGGAGGGACCGCCGTGAGTCAGATCCGCACAACCACCCCGGCCGATGCGGGCGTACGCCGGTTCCGGGCCGCCCGCAACGGCGTGGCGGTGACGTTCGGGCTGAACGGGTTGGCCATGGGCACCTGGTTCGCCCGGATACCGGCGGCCCGGGACGCGCTCGGAATCAGCCCCGGCACGCTGGGACTGGTGCTGCTGGCGATCTCGGCCGGCGCGGTGCTGTCGATGGCGACGGCCGGCACGGTGGTGCACCGGTTCGGGCCGGCCCGGGTGGCGGTCGGTGCGACCCTGCTGGTGTCGCTCGGCCTCGCCCTGACCGGTCTGGGCGTTGGCGCCTGGGCCTCGGTGCCGATGGTGACCGTCGGGCTGTTCGCCCTCGGCTACGGCTCGGGCAGCTGCGACGTGGCGATGAACGTCGAGGGCGCCGCCGTCGAGCGCAAGCTCGACCGCACCGTCATGCCCCGGTTCCACGCGGCCTGGAGCCTCGGCACGGTCGCCGGCGGCGGGTTCGGGGCGGCCAGCGCCCACCTCGGCGTGCCGATCGCCGTACAACTGGGGGTGACCGCCGCCGTGGTGCTGGCCGGCACGGCGGCCGGCGCCCGGTTCTTCCTGCCCACCGGTACGGGCGACGGGCCGGCCGCCGGCGAGGCCGGTCGCGGCAGCGGGGTGCTCGCCGCCTGGCGCGAGCCACGGGTCCTGATGGTCGGGCTGTTCGTGCTGGTGATGGCGTTCACCGAGGGCACCGCCAACGACTGGGTCGGGGTCGCCTTCGTCGACGGGCACGGGTTCGACGAGGCGGCCGGCGCCGCCGTCTTCGGGCTCTTCGTGGCCGCGATGATGGCCGGCCGGATGGTGGGCACCATGGCGCTGGACCGCTGGAGTCGGGTACCGGTGCTGACCGCCACGGTCGGGCTGGCCATGGTCGGGGTGCTGGCGGCCGTCTTCGGCACCGGTCCGGTGGCCCTGGTCGGCGTGGCGCTCTGGGGGCTCGGCACCTCACTGGGCTTCCCGGTGGGGATGAGCGCCGCGGCCGACGACGAGGACCACGCGGCGGCCCGGGTCAGCGTGGTGGCGATGATCGGCTACACCGCGTTCCTCGGCGGACCGCCGCTGGTCGGCCTGCTCGGTGACCGGTTCGGCACGCTGCGCGCGCTGATTGTCGTCCCGCTGCTGCTGCTGGCCGCGTTGGTGCTGATCCCGGCCACCCGCAAACCCCGGCCGGCGGAAAAGGCCTGATCTGGAAAGGTCTGATCTGGACCGGAACGGCGTCGACGACCACCTCGTCGACGCCGTATTCCACCCGAACACGATCTGGTAACCCGACCGTCCAGCTTGGTAGCATGCTGCCGGTCGATGCCCCTGTTACCGCTGGCGGCACGGGCCGATCGAACGAATCCCTCAGGGTCCAGATCCCTTTCTGGGCCGACATCTCGTCGACACGAACCCACGCGTATCAACCGTACGTAAGGAATCCCCCTGTGTCCGACATCTGGAGTAAGGACCCCGGCAGAGTGATGCGAAACGGGACGGCCTCCGTGCATTCGGCGACCTCCGAACACCCCATGGTCACGGCGGCCACCCCCGGCCTGCCCACCCAGGCGCTGCAGGTGCTGACCATGGCGCAGCGCACCGCCGAGGAACACGTCAGCACCGCGCACCGGCAGGCCCAGAAGATCCGCGCCGACGCCGAGGCGGCTGCCGAGCAGATCGCCCGGGACGCCAACCTGCACGCCCAGAACGTCCGGCGTGAGGCCGACAAGGTGCTCGCCGAGGCCGAGGAGGCCGCCGACCAGGCGGCGCAGCAGGCCCAGCAGCGCGTCGAGGACGCCCAGCGCAACGCGGAGAAGATCGTCGCGGACGCCCGGGCACAGGCCGAGGCGATCGCCGCCCACGCCCAGGACAACGCCGAGGAGATGCGGCAGCAGGCGCAGCGGCGCTTCGACGACGTGGTGGGCAGCCTGGGCGCCCGGCGCGAGGCGCTGCAGGAACAGATCGAGGCGCTGGAGCGGTTCGACCGCGAGTACCGCGGCCGGCTGACCACGTTCATGCAGGGTCAGCTGCGCGCCCTCTGGGTGGACCGGCCGCAGGTGAACATCGAACTCGAACCGGTACTGCCCGCGCCCGCCGCCGACGAGCCGGTGGACGAGGTCGAGGCGGTGGAACAGGACCTGGAGGACGAGCACGAGTACGACCAGCAGCGGCACGACCAGGAGGAGCCCAACGGGCCGGTCCTGGCGACGCAGGAGAACTGACTCGTTCGCGGAGGGCGGTCGTCGGGACCCGACGGCCGCCCTCCGGCGTGTCCGGGTCCGACCGGGACGGCGGTCTCAGAGGTTGAGCGGGGCGTAATCGGTGGCCAGTTCCCGGAACCTCCCGCGCGGGTCGGCCACCAACCGCCGGGCCGACAGGTCGAGCAGGCCACCCACCCCGGTCAGCGTCGCCACGGGGGTGCCGTCGGCCCGGGTGTAGTCCTGGTCGATGTGGAACGTCTTGCCCTCGCCCCAGCGGAACCCGCAGCTCACCTCGACCTCGTCGCCGCCGCGCAGCTCGCGCAGGTAGCGCAGGGTCAGCTCCAGGGCGACCGGGCCCACGCCGGAGGAGAGCAGCCGGTCCTGGGAGATGCCGGCGGCGCGCAGGCACTCCCACCGGGCGTGTTCGGCGTACTGCAGGTAGACCGCCTGGTTCAGGTGTCCCTGAGTGTCCAGCTCGTAGCCGCGGACGGTGATGCGTACCCGGAACGGATCTGCCATGGTGGCGAGCCTAGTCAGCGGCGCCGGTCGGCCCGCGGGTCAGGGCGAGGGCGTGCGCGCGGCCCGGGCAGCGCCGGGGACCGGCACCGAACGCCAGGTCGCCGGCCAGGCGTACCCGGATCGTTTCGCCGGCCGCGACGGTGACGCCGCCGACGGTGGTCGCGGCGAGCGCCCGCCGGAGGGTGGCCGGCACCGGTGGGTCGTCGCGGAGCACCTCCTCGACCGGCCGGTGCCGGGCCCGGTCGACCAGGACCGCGGTAGCGTCGCAGGCCTGCACCAGGACGCCGATCCGGGCCGCCGTCGACTCGTCGTGACCTCCGCCGAGGAGCGCGACCAGCCGCTCGACCGCCGCGTCGGCCCGCGCGTCGTCCCCGGTGCCCGGCCGGTACGCCTGCGCGACCGCCCGGACCAACTCGACGACGCACTGGTCGCCGACGGACCGGCCGCCGACGGACGAGTCGACAGCCGGCCGATCCCCGACGGAGCGCTCGACGCCCATCGCCCGGGCGAGCGCCGCCACCGGATGTTCGCCCGCCGCGACCCGCAGGGACTCCGGCGCGATCCCGGCCAGGACCGCGACCGACAGGGCACGCCGCCGGGCGTACGCCTCCCCGGTGCTGAACCGGCCCACGGTGGCCCGCAGCCAGCCGATCCCGGCCGCGCCGGCCGGCACCGGCGGGACCACGAAGTTCGGGTCGTGCAGGACGGCGCGCGCCGCCTTCGGATCGTCGATCTGTCGCATGGCGGGGACGCTACGGCGGCGATCGTTCGGCGCCCGCCGAACCGTGGCCGGGAACAATGGAGGCGTGACCTCAGCCGCAGACCTGGCCGCGCTGGCCGCGCTGCTCGCCGACGAGACCCGCGCCGCGATCTGCCTCGCACTGCTCGACGGCCGGGCCTGGACGGCGGGCGAACTGGCGGCGTACGCGGGGGTGGCGCCCTCGACCGCGACCGGGCACCTGCACCGGCTCGTCGACGGCGGCCTGCTGGTGGAGCGCCGCCAGGGGCGGCACCGGTACGTCCAACTCGCCGACCCGTCGGTGGCGTACCTGCTGGAGGACCTGTCGGCCCGGCTCGACGTACGGTCGGTGCCGGCCCGGGGGCTGCGGGCGGCGACCGTTGACGCGGCGCTGCGCCGCGGCCGGACCTGTTACGACCACCTCGCGGGCCGGCTCGGGGTGGCCGTGACCGACGCGATGACCGACGCGGGCCTGCTCGACCAGGCCGGCGGTTTCGCCCTCACCTCCGCCGGGGCGGCCTGGCTGACCGGCGAGGTCGGGGTGGACCCGGCCGCCCTGCGGCCCGGCGGGCGACGCCCGCTCGCCCGGGGCTGCGTGGACTGGACCGAACGCCGCCAGCACCTCGCCGGGGTGGCCGGGGCGAAACTGTGCGCGGCCTTCCTCGACCGCGGCTGGGTGACCCGGATCGGCTCCGGGCGCGCGGTACGCGTCACCCCGACCGGCCGGACCGCCCTGCGCGACCTCGTCGGGCTCACCGATCTCGACTGATCCCGGCCGCGGCCTCCGTCGGCTCGGTGGGTGGCGGGCGGCGGTCATGCTGGAGACATGATCCGCTTTGTGTTGAACGTGCTGTGGCTGATCTTCGGTGGCGGGATCGTCCTCGCCATCGGGTACGGCATCGCCGCGCTGATCTGCTTCCTGCTGGTGGTCACCATCCCGTTCGGGGTCGCCTCGGGACGGTTGGCGCTCTACTCGCTGTGGCCGTTCGGCCGGACGGTCGTGCCCAAGGCCGGCGCGGGCGCGGCGTCCGGGCTGGCCAACGTGCTGTGGGTGGTGCTGGCCGGCTGGTGGCTCGCGCTGTCGCACATCACCGCCGGCATCGCGCTGTGCGTCACGATCATCGGCATCCCGTTCGGGATCGCCAACTTCAAGCTCGTACCGGCGGCGTTCTGGCCGCTCGGCCGCGAGGTCGTCGACGTGCCGTGACGTTCGGGGACCGAGCGCAGGTACAGCTCGATGGTGTCTACGAGATCGTTCATCACCCTGGGCGGTGGTGGAAATCCGGTTTGCGGCCACGGCTCGACGTTCTAGGGTTTGCGGCATGACGTACTGACGGACAGCACCTCGATGCCGGCTCGACCGGCCGACGCCGGACATTTTCCGGCGCCCCGACGACACCGCCGCCCGTCCGCATTCCCGTAGAGGAACGTCATGCCCTCAGCCCTGCCGTCCACGCTGTCCGTGGGCGACGCCACCATCACCGTCTTCGCCTCCGCCGGCAGCTGGATCGAGTCCGACGCCGTCGAGCAGTGCCGCCAGGTGGCCGCGCTCGACGGCGTCGACCACGTCGCCGCCATGCCCGACCTGCACCCGGGCAAGGGCGCGCCGATCGGTGCCGCCATCGCGTCCACCGTGCTCTACCCGCACCTGGTCGGCTCGGACATCGGCTGCGGGATCGCGGTCTTCCCGCTCGGGCTGCGCCGGGCCGTACCGGAGCGGTTGGCCCGCCGGTTCCCCGACCTGGACGTCGGTCCGGAGTCGGACGACCCCGCCTGGTCGACCGTCGACCGGGCGGCGCTCGACGGCCCGGTCGACGGGCTCGGCACGGTGGGCCGCGGCAACCACTTCGTGGAGCTGGCCCGGATCGAGTCGCCGCTCGACGCCGGGCACGCCGGCCGGCTCGGGCTGGCCGCCGGTGACCTGGTCCTGCTCGTCCACAGCGGCTCGCGGGGCCTCGGCGAACGCATCCTGCGCGCGCACACCGAGCGGCACGGCAACGGGCCGGCCGTCGACCCGCCGGCCTACCTGGCCGCGCACAACGCGGCGGTGCGCTGGGCCTCGCTGAACCGGCGGCTGATCGCCGCCCGGGTTGCGCACGCGCTGGGTGCCCGGATCACCGAACCGGTGGTCGACCAGTGCCACAACCAGGTGGTCCGGGTCGGGTCCGGGTCCGCGGCCGCCCCGGGTCCAGACCCAGGTCTCGACGGAGCGGGTGCGGGGCCCGGGCGAGCCACCGGTGCGGCCGGCCCGGGGTCCTCGGCGGCGGGCCGGCTCCCGCGCGGCTATCTGCACCGCAAGGGCGCCGCGCCGGGCGACGGCGCGGACGTGTTGATCGCCGGCACCCGGGGCACCCGGTCCTACCTGGTGGCCACCCACGCCGGCGCGGCGGCCAACTTCTCGGTGGCGCACGGCGCCGGGCGCAAGATGTCCCGGGCCGACGCGCTCCGCCGGGGCCAGGCCAAGCACACGGTGGCGGAACTGCGCCGTACGCCGCTGGGGTCGCTGGTCGTCTGCGGCGACCGGCAACTGCTGTTCGAGGAGGCGCCGACGGCGTACAAGCGGATCGATCAGGTGATCGCGGACCTGGTGGACCACGGGCTGGCGACGCCGGTCTGCGCGACCGTCCCGCTGGTCACCTACAAGACGCCCGACCACCGGAGCGAGGCGGGCGCCGGGGACCGTACCCGGGGAGACCGCGCCCGGGGGCGGAACCGGCGTCCCGGGTCCCGGGAGCGGTCGTGAGCGAGGTCCGCGGGCCCGGCGGCCAACACCGCAACAAGGCCAGTACGGCGGTCCGGGCGACCCACCGGCCGACCGGGCTGGTGGTCGTGGTCGACGAGGAACGGCAGTTCAGCGCCAACCGGCGGCTCGCCATCGAGCGCCTCCGGCAGCGGATCGAGCGGGGCAACACGGCCGCCGAGCACGCCGCCACCGAGGCCCGCTGGACCACCCACGACCAACTGGTACGGGGAGCCCCGACCCGAACCGAACGCCCGGAGACGCCGACACCGGACCGCTCAACGGAAACCCGGACGCGCTAACTCTGCTCGTCGCCGTCGGTGGGGCGGGGCGGCCGGTTGGTGGCGGCCCACGCGTCGACTTCGTCCGCGTCCCAGACTGTCGTCCCGATGAGGCGGGCGACCGGCTCGGGGAATCCCGGCCGTCGGGTGATCTGGAGAACCCGCTGCCGCGACACGTCGAAGAGTATGGCGAGTTCGCCAGGCCCATAAAGCCGCGGTCGCTTCACCCAACGAACGTAGCGTCCGCCGGCCAACCTCTTCGACTGACTTCCAACCCCCACGATCATTCGGTTTGTGCGCGTTCGGTGTTGCTGCGGTGACACTGGATGCGCACGAACCGGCGGACCAGCCTGGCCCCCGCAGCCCGCCTGCTAGTATTTTTCGATTTTGCTACGGGGGGAGCGCACGGTGTACGGATCGCCGGAGGAAATGCCGACAGTCCAGTTCAGCCGGATTCCCCCGGCCGCCCAACCGCCGCCACCAGTGGCGCCGCCGTCCCCGGCCGGTCGCAAGCGCCGCCCGCTGCCCTGGATCCTGACCGGCCTGCTGGCCCTCCTGCTGCTCGGCGGCCTGCTGTACGCCGTCGCGCCGCTGCGGAACCCGCCGCCCGCCCCGACTGCCGAGTTGACCCTGCCGGCGTCGATGACGATCCCCGGCAAGGCGCCGAAGCTGCCCTGGCCGCGTACCGGTCAGGCGATGATCTCGATCGACGGGCTCGGCACCATGGGCACCGCGGGGGACACGAAGCCGCAGCCGATCGCGAGCGTCACCAAGATGATGACCGCCTACGTCATTCTGACCGCGCATCCGCTCGGCGTCGGCGAGCACGGGCCGGAGTTGACGGTCAGCCAGGCGGCGGCCGACGCGTTCCACGGGGAGCAGGCCCGCGGTGAGTCGCTGGTCGCGGTGCAGGCCGGCGAGAAGATCACCGAGCGGCAGGCGTTGCAGGCGCTGCTGCTGCCGTCGGCGAACAACATCGCGCGGATCCTCGCCACCTGGGACGCGGGCAGCATCGAGGCGTTCGTCGAGAAGATGAACAACACCGCCAAAGAGCTCGGGATGACCGGTACGCGCTACACCGACCCGTCCGGTCTGGATCCGCAGACCGTGAGCACGGTCCGCGACCAGGTGATCCTGGCCGGCAAGGCGATGGCCCTGCCGGCGTTCGCGGAGATCTCCAAGCAGAAGCAGGCGACCATCCCGGTGGCCGGCACGGTGACGAACTACAACGAACTGCTCGGCAAGGACGGCGTGGTCGGCATCAAGACCGGCTCCACCGACGAGGCCGGCGGGTGCTTCGTCTTCGCCGCGGTGTACACCGTCGGCGGCCGGAAGGTGACCGTGGTGGGAGCCGTGTTCGGCGCGCCCGGCAACAACACTCCCGTGCAACTGGACAATGTCTTCGCCTCGACCCGGTCGCTGTTGCGGGCGACCAAGGCGTCGCTGGCCGTGCACACCCTGGTCAAGGCCGGCCAGCAGGTCGCGACCGTGCACGGTCCGCTGGACACCGGGACCACCCTGCATGCCGCGCAGGACGTACAGGTGGTCGGCTGGCCGGGCCTGGAGGTGAAGCTGGACGCCCAGCTCGGAGGCGTACCCGCGCGGCTCGCGGCCGGCGCCGAACACGGCCGGCTCACGGTCAACCTCGGCGACGACGCGCCGGTCGAGACGGCGCTGCGCGCCGGCGCGGCCCTGGAACCGCCGAGCACCTGGGACCGCATCCGCCACCACGGCTGACCGGCAACCGGGACGATCCCGTGACCTCGCACGCAGCATGGTTTAGCCACCGCCACCGCTGGTGATAGACGAGGCGGAAACCATCGTCAAGCAGGGGATGTGCCGTGTCTGAAGCCAGTGCTGTCCGGTCCGACCGGTACGGGGACCGCCCCGCCACCGTGACCGATCCGTTGTTGTGGTCGCTCGCCCTGGACGTCGCCGACGCGCACGCCCCCGGTGAGGACGGTTGCGTCCAGCCGCACTGCGCCGGTCAGGGCTGGCCCTGCCGCGCCTGGGAGCAGGCACAGCGGGCGTTGACACTCGCCGAAGGGCACGCGCCGGAGGCGCCGGGCCCGGTACGCTCGGCGCCCACCCCGCTCCCCTCGACGCCGCAGCCCTGGTCGGCCCGGATGGGCGGGCGCCCGGAGTCGTCGGCGGCCTGACGGACAACCGGTGGATCACCGGGGGTCGGCCCGGGTGGCCGGCCACAGCGCCACCAGCATCAGCAGGCCGGTGAGCGGCAGCAGGTCGAGGGTGACCGTGGACGCCAGCACGCCGAGCAGCAAGGCCACCGGGCTCCACCAGGGAAGCCGCCTCGCCAGGACCAGCAGCAGCGCGAGAACGAGCACGCCCACGAAGAACAACTGCGGGCCGACGGTGTAGAAGGCCGGCGTCACGCCGGGAAGGTCGGCGAACCGCTGGGACAGGGACTGCATCAGACCCCTACGGCTCCCGCCGCCCGAAGACGTCACTCAAAGTTACGTTGCACTCGTAATGCCAACGTCCTACCCTGGGATGCATTACGACCGTAATGCGAACGGGGGAGGCGGCGGATGCGACTGGTGATCGGGCTGGCGGAGGCGTACCCCGAATCGGTGGACCTGGTGGGTGGCAAGGCCGCCGGCCTGGGCGAGTTGATCCGGGCCGGCGAGCGGGTGCCGCCGGGGTTCTGCGTCACCACCGAGGCGCACCGGCTCGGGGCGATCCCCCGGGCGGAGGTGACCGACGCGTACCGGCGGATGGGCGGTGGACGCGTGGCGGTGCGGTCCAGCGCCACCGCCGAGGACCTGCCGGACACGAGCTTCGCGGGGCAGTACGACACCGTCCTCGACGTCGCGGGCACCGAGGAGCTGCTCACCGCGATCGGCAGGTGTTGGGACTCGCTGCACGGGGACCGCGCCGTGGCGTACCGGGAGGCCCACGGCATCGAACACGCGACGGTGCGGATGGCCGTGGTCGTCCAGCGGATGGTCGACGCCGGGACCGCCGGGGTGCTGTTCACCGCGAACCCGCTCACCGGCTGCCGGACGGAGATGGTGGTCGACGCCGTCGCCGGTCCCGGCACCGCCGTGGTCGACGGCACCGGTCCCGTGGACCACTACGTGTTGGACGGCACGGAGCCGGCCGGCACGGGTTGCCTGGACCGGACCCGGCTGGCGGAACTGCGCGCCACCGGGGAACGGCTGCGGCGGCACTTCGGCGCGCCGCAGGACGTGGAGTGGGCGACGGACCGGGACGGCACGACCTGGCTGTTGCAGTCCCGGCCGATCACCACGCTCTTCCCGCTCCCGCCCCGGCACGAGGGCCCGCTCCCCCGGGTGTACCTGGAGTTCGGGCACGTGCAGGGCATGCTGCGCCCGGTCACCCCGATGGGCATGTCCACGCTGCGGGCCATGATCGAGGCGATGCTCCGGCCGCTGGGTCTCACCGTCGAGATCGTCGACATCGGTGGGCGTCTCTACGGCGACCTGACCGACCTGGTCCGTGACAGGTCCGTCCGCAAGCGTCTGGTCCGCCTCATGGCGGTGGACTTCGGGCCGCGGGCGCAGGCCGTGATGCGGCACGTCCTGGCCGATCCGCGGTTCGCCCCGGCGCCGGGCCGGCGACGTCGACGGGTCGAGGCACCGGGAGCGGCCGTCCGTACCGCGGGTCGGGCGGTGGCCGGCATCACCCGGGCGCTGGTCCGCCCCGAGACGGCCCGCCGGCGGATGTCCGACGCCGTCGAACGGCTGAGGCTGGCGTCCGTCCCGCCCGACGACCCGCGGACCGCCGCCGACCGGCTGCGGTTCGTCCGGACCGAGACGCCGACGGACGCCTTCGACGAGATCACCTGGCCGATCGTGGCCGGCCTGATCGCGACGTCCCTGCCGGCCTGGTTGCTCAAGGGGGTCGCCGGCACCGACGAGATCCACGGCGTCCTGCGCGGCATGCCGCACAACGTCACCATCGAGATGGACCTGGCGCTGTGGCGACTCGCCGTCGACGCCGCCGGACACCGCCGGTTGCTGCTCGACACGCCGCCGGCCGAACTGTCCGACCGGTATCTGCGGGGCGACCTGCCGGACCTCGGGTTGGCCGGGTTCCTGGACGCCTACGGCCACCGCGGCGTGGCCGAGGCCGACCTCGGCGTGCCGCGCTGGGCCGAGGACCCGACCCCGGTCTTCGCCATGATCGCCAACTGCCTGCGGGTCACCGACCCCGAACAGGCTCCCGACCGGCGGTTCGCGCGCGCCGCCGCCGCGGCCGAGGTGGCCCTCGACGACCTGGTCCGCCGCGCTCGACGACGCCGACCGGTACGCGGTCGACTGGCCGGTTTGCTGCTGCGCCGGGCCCGGTCGCTGTCCGGCCTACGCGAGACGGGCAAGTTCGCGGGCCTGTACCGGCTGCGCGAGGTCCGCCGACAACTCCTGCTCATCGGCACCGATCTCGTCGGCGCGGGCCTGCTGACCGAGCCGGACGACGTCATGTTCCTCACCCTCGACGAGGTCGACGCCGCCGTCCATCATCAGGTCGACCATCGGGACACCGTGCTCCGCCGCCGCGCGGTCCACCGGGCCGAGTCGCGCCGCCGGGTGGTCCCGGTCGCGCTGCTCTCCGACGGTACGGACATCGAAAGCGTCCTGCCGGTGCCACCCGACGCCGACGGCGTCCTGCGCGGCGTGGCCGCCGCCACCGGCCGGGCGACCGGACCGGCCCGGGTCGTCCGGGATCCGGCCACCGCCCGGGTCGAACCCGGCGACGTGCTGGTCACCGCCACCACGGACCCGGGCTGGACCCCGCTGTTCCTCACCGCCGCCGCGCTGGTCACCGAGACCGGCGCGGTGATGGCCCACGGGCCCACGGTCGCCCGCGAGTACGGCATCCCCGCCGTCATCAGTGTGCCCGGTGCCACCACCCGGATCGTCACCGGACAACTCGTCACGGTGGACGGCGCGGCCGGGACCGTCGAACTCGCCGACCCGCTCCCGGCGGCGGACGGTCCGGCGGCGAGCCCGGCCCGACGTAAGGAGACGGTGTGACGGCAGGAGACGGTGTGACGGCAGGGGACGACGTGCCGGGCCCGCGCGGTCGACGGGTCGGGGACGATGTTGTGCGACCATCGCTGCCATGCCCAGGAAGGTCGACCACCAGGCACGACGCACCCTCATCGCCGACGCGTTGATGCGGGTGGCCGCGGAGCGGGGGCTGGAGGCGGTGAGTTTCCGGCACGTGGCCGCCGAGGCCGGCGTCTCCACGGGCATGGTGCAGCACTACTTCGGCAACAAGGACGAGGTGATGGCGTTCGCGCTGGACGTGGTGCGCGAACGCGGCGAGGCGCGGGTCACCGCGGCGGTCGAACGGCTGGGCCAGGACCCACCGCCGCGGCTGTTGCTCCGTACGATCATCGCGGCGCTGCTGCCCTTGAACGACCAGACCCGGGCCGACGGTCGGATGGCGCTGGCGTTCCTCGCGTACACGGCGGTCCGGCCGCAACTGGCGCCGGCGCTGCGCGACGACACCGCCCAAATGGTCGGGTTCATCGCCGGTCTGCTGCCCGGACCGGACGCCGGTACGGCGGCGGCCGGGCTGCTGGCTCTCATGGAGGGCCTGGGGGTCTACCTGCTCGGCGGGCAGTACACCGCCGAGCAGGCGCTCGCGGTCCTGGACGACCAACTCGACCGGCTTTTCGCCCGGTCCGGCTGAGCCCGTGCTGCGCGGCCGGCCCCGGCCCGGTAGCCTCCGCCCGTGGAACAGCGAACTCTCGGCCGGACCGGCCGCCCGGTCTCCGTCGTCGGACTCGGCACCTGGCAGCTCGGCGCCGACTGGGGCACCGTCGAGCCGGACGCCGCGCTGGCGATCCTGGACGCCTCGGTACGCGCCGGCGTGACCCTGCTGGACACCGCCGACGTGTACGGCGACGGCCGCAGCGAGCGCCTGATCGGTGAGTTCCTCGCCACCGGCGACCGCGGGGATGTCCTGGTGGCGACCAAGATGGGCCGGCGCGCCGAGCAGCGGCCGGAGAATTTCACGCTGGACAACTTCCGCGCCTGGACCGACCGGTCCCGGGAGAACCTGCGGGTCGACACGCTCGATCTGGTCCAGTTGCACTGCCCGCCGACGCCGGTGTTCGGCACGGACGAGGTCTACGACGCCCTGGACACGCTGGTCGCCGAGCGGCGGATCGCCGCGTACGGAGTGAGCGTGGAGACCTGCGACGAGGCCCTGGCCGCGATCGCCCGGCCGAACGTGGCAAGCGTGCAGATCATCCTCAACGCGTTCCGTCGCAAGCCGCTCGAACGGGTGCTGCCCGCCGCCCGGACGGCCGGGGTGGGCATCATCGCCCGCGTCCCGCTCGCCTCCGGCCTGCTCACCGGCAAGTTCCGGGCCGACACCAGGTTCGCCGCCGACGACCACCGCAACTACAACCGGCAGGGTGGATCGTTCGACGTCGGCGAGACGTTCTCCGGGGTGGACTACGAGACCGGCCTGGCCGCGGCGGAGGAGTTCGCCGGCCTGCTGCCGGCCGGGGTCACGCCGGCCGCCGCGGCGCTGCGGTGGGTGATCCAGCAGCCGGGTGTGACCACCGTGATCCCGGGGGCCAGCACCGTCGAGCAGGCGGCCGGGAACGCGGCGGCGGCCGACCTGCCGGCGCTGCCCGAGCCGACCCTGACCGCGATCGAGGAACTGTACGACCGGCGGATCCGGGCCCAGGTCCACCACCGCTGGTGACGGCGCGGCGGTGGCCGGGCCGGTGAACAGCGCCGGGCCACCCGATCGGTGGTAGGGCTGCCCTCAGGAGGCGGTGACGGCCGCGTCGTCGAGCGAGTCGACGAGCCGGGTCAGCAGTTCTTCGAGCAACTCCCGCTCGCCGTCGGCCGGCAGCGTCGCCAGGATCGCGTCGACCTGCTGGCCCACCCGCTGGTGCAGGCGGTGACCACGCGGCGTGAGGTGGGCGCGCACCCGGCGCCGGTCGACCTCGTCCACCCGCCGGTACACCAGGTTCTCCTCGACCAGGTGGTCGACCAGCTTGGTGAGCGTCGCCGGTGGGAGGAACGCCCGCTCGGCGATCTCGGTCATGTGGTGGCCGGCGCCGTCGGCGAGCAGCGTGACGACCCGCCACGCCTCGGGCGTGCAGCCGGCGGCGTCGAGGATCGCGGCGAGTCGCCGGCCCAGCAGCCGTTCGGCCCGGGTCAGCAGGAGAATCAGGTCCCGCGGCCGACGCGCGGACGATGCGGTCATGGCACTCCTCGCTCCGACCGGGACTGTCATGCTACCGACCGGCGCCAGCAGGCGGAACGCTCTGGAGATCGGACCGGGGAGCGGGAAGCATGGCGTCATGTCCCGACCCGAGCAGCCGACGTCCGGTCCGGTGGTTCTCGGCCGGTCGCCGTACGGGGGTGCCGGGTCACTGGACCTGACCGGGGAGACGTTCGGGGTGGCCCTGGTCGTACCCCTGCGCGGACCGGCCGGGATCTTCGGACCGAGTTGCGAGATGTGCGCCCGGCTGGCCGTCGAGGACGTCAACCGGGCCGGCGGGGTGTTGGGACGGGAGCTTCGCCTGGTGCCGGTGGACGGCGGGAACCCGCCGGACCGGGTGGCCGCCGAGGTCGAGGCCCTGGTCTCGGCGGGTGCGGTGCACGGCGTGACGGGTTGGCACATCTCGTCCGTCCGGCAGGCGGTGGCGCCGCGGATCGCGCACCGGGTCCCGTACGTCTACACGGCCCTCTACGAGGGCGGCGAGCGCACCGACGGTGTCTTCCTGACCAGCGAGACGCCGGACGCCCAGCTCTATCCCGCGATGCGAGCGCTGACCGGGGAACGCGGGTTGCGGCGGTGGTTCGTCGTCGGCAACGACTACGTCTGGCCGCGCCGGACCGCCGTGGCGGCGCGCGGCTACGCGCGCCGGTTGACGGTGCGGATCTGCGGCGAGTCGTACCTGCCGCTGGGCACGCACAACTTCGCCGAGACGCTGCGCCGCATCGAGCACTCCGGAGCGGACGCCGTACTGATGCTGCTGGTCGGCAACGACGCGGTGCGGTTCAACCGGGCCTTCGCCCGGTACGGCCTGGATGCGCGGTGCCTGCGGCTGAGCACGCTGATGGACGAGAACATGCTGCTGGGCAGCGGTGCCGGCGCGACCCGAGGGCTCTACAGCACGGCTGGTTTCTTCGCCTCCCTGGTGACCGCCGAGAACCTCGACTTCCACGGCCGGTACGCGCGCCGGTTCGGGGTGGACGCCCCGCCGCTGGGCAGCCTCGGCGAGTCCTGTTACGAGGGAATCCTGTTGTTGTCCACTTTGATCGAGCGGGCTCGTTCGGTCGACGTCCGGACGATCGGCGCGAACGCCGACGCGGCCGCGTACGAAGGTCCACGTGGGTTGCTCAGGTTGCGTCGCCGGCATGTCCACCAGCGAATATATCTGGCCGAGGCGCGTGGCCTGGAGTTCGATGTGGTCACCCAGTTGGAGTTGCCCGGCAGGGCACCTTGACAGCACCGCCCAGGACCGGCCAAGATGCTTCCCACGTGAAGCATTATCGGGATAACCCCAGCTCCACGGCCACCTAGGCCACGTCGGACCGACCCTGGCGTCGGCTCGCGCCGGTCACCGCGCCGCCGTGCGGCCGTCCCGCCCCGGGACGGGCCGCCGCAATTTGTTGCCTTATTCAGCCGGCCCATGCGCCGGCTTTTTCCATGGGCATTCTTCGGGTCGCGGCGACCATTGAACCTTTTCAACCTGAACCGCGCGGTGCGCAAGCGGCGTCTTCGACCTCGGCCGACGCCGAAGCGCAAGGGGAGGTTGAAAAAGGTTCATTGTGGAAACCGCCAATTAAGGGCCGCGAAACGTTTGCGAAACCAAGCTCATTGACGCTTGCCGTGCCCGTTCGAGAAATGCGATCCGCAGCGTCGCGGCAACCATCCCCCAGCACCCTTGGTTTCTCGTGCTCCCGGTCCGGGAGCGAGGAGGCGACATGTCACGGTCATCCGGGCGCCGCGTGGCGGCGTGTGCAGCAGCTCTGGTCGCCGCGGTGGCACTCGCCGCGTGCGGCAGCAGGACCGGCGCGAACACGGCCACCGGCGGCGCGGTCGCCGACACCTCCGGTGACTCCGTCAAGGTGGGTCTGCTCAACTCGCTCTCCGGCACGATGGCGATCAGCGAGGTGACCGTCCGCGACTCTTTGCTGCTCGCCGTCGAGGAGATCAACGCGGCGGGCGGCGTACTGGGCAAGAAGGTCGAGCCGGTCAGCGAGGACGGCGCCTCGGACTGGCCCACGTTCGCCGAGAAGGCGGAAAAGCTGATCCGGCAGGACAAGGTCGCCGGGGTGTTCGGCTGCTGGACCTCGGCCAGCCGCAAGGCGGTCAAGCCGGTCTTCGAAAAGAACAAGGCGCTGCTGTTCTACCCGGTGCAGTACGAGGGCCTGGAGCAGTCGCCGTACATCTTCTACACCGGCGCCACCACGAACCAGCAGATCGTCCCCGGGCTGGAGTACCTGAAGGCGCAGGGGAAGACGACGATCTACCTGGTCGGCAGCGACTACGTCTTCCCGCGTACCGCAAACAAGATCATCAAGGCGTACGCCGCGGCGAACGGGATGACCGTGCTCGGTGAGGACTACGCCCCGCTCGGCTCCACCGAGTTCGGCACGATCGTCAACAAGGTCAAGGCGGCCAAGGGCTCGGCCGTGTTCAACACCCTCAACGGCGACAGCAACGTGGCCTTCTTCAAGGAGTACAAGTCCGCCGGCCTGACCGCCGCGACGATGCCGGTGGTCTCGGTCTCCATCGCCGAGGAGGAGGTCAAGAGCATCGGCACCCAGTACCTCGACGGCCAGCTCACCGCCTGGAACTACTACCAGACCACGGCCGGCGCGGCGAACGACCGGTTCGTCAAGGCGTACAAGGCGAAGTACGGCGCGGACAAGCCGACCAGCGACCCGATGGAGGCCGCCTACGTCTCGGTCCACCTGTGGAAGGCGATGGTGGAGAAGGCCGGCTCGTTCGACGTGGCGAAGGTGAAGGCGGCCGCCGACGGCATCAGCTACGACGCGCCCGAGGGCAAGGTCACCGTCGACGGGCCCACCCAGCACATCTACAAGACCGCCCGGATCGGCAAGGTCGGCACCGACGGGCTGATCACCGAGGTGTGGAACTCGGGCCAGCCGGTCCGGCCCGACCCGTACCTCAAGGGCTATCCCTGGGCGAGCGGATTGTCCTGACGGCGGACCGATCGGGAACGGACGCGGCTCATGGTCATCGTCAGTCAACTGTTCACCGGCGTCAGCATCGGCGCCGTGCTGCTGCTCATCGCGCTCGGCCTGGCCCTGACCTTCGGCCAGATGAATGTCATCAACATGGCACACGGCGAGTTCATCATGACCGGCGCGTACACGGTGTACGTGCTCCAGCAGAGCATCACCGGCGCGGGTGTGTCGCTGCTCGTGGCGTTGCCCGTGGCGTTCGTGGTCACCGGCGCCATGGGCGTCCTGCTGGAGGTCCTGCTCGTCCGGCGGCTCTACGCGCGACCGCTGGACACCCTCCTGGTGACCTGGGGGGTCTCGCTGATCCTGCAACAACTGGCCCGCGACGTCTTCGGGGCGCCCAACGTGCAGACCCGCGCACCGGATCTGCTCACCGGTCACGTCCGGATCGCGGGCGACCTGGTGCTCGCCAACAACCGCCTGTTCATCCTGGCCCTGGCACTGGCGGCCGTCGCGGCGGTCACGCTGGTCCTGCGGCTCACCCCGCTGGGCCGGCGGATCCGGGCCGTGGTGCAGAACCGCGACCTCGCGGCCGTGTCCGGCATCCCCACCGGCCGGGTCGACCGGCTCACCTTCTTCATCGGTTCCGGGCTCGCCGGCGTGGCCGGGGTGGCGCTGACGCTGCTCGGTCCGATCGGCCCCACCATGGGCACCAACGTCATCATCGACGCCTTCCTGGTCGTCGTGGTCGGCGGGATCGCGCAGCTCAAGGGCACCGTGATCGTGGCCTTCGGGCTCGGTGTCCTGCAGAGCACCGTCGAGTACTCGACCACCGTCAGCGTCGCGAAGGTCGGCGTCTTCGTCGCCATCGTGGCGTTCCTGCAGTGGCGCCCCCAAGGGCTGTTCACCCTGCGTACCCGGAGTCTCGCATGACTTTTCCCAGCACCGGCCGCGCCTTCGCGCCGGGCACCCGGGTCCGCGCCGCCGCCGGGTTCGCGCTCGGTGCGGTGCTGCTGTTCGCGATCGCTCCCATGGCGCTCTCCGACTTCCGGCTCGGCCTGCTCGCCAAGTACCTGTGCCTGGCGATGGTCGCGGTCGGGATCGGTCTGGCCTGGGGCCGCGGCGGCCTGCTCACCCTCGGCCAGGGCGTCTTCTTCGGGCTCGGCGGCTACGCGATGGCGATGCACCTCAAGCTCGCCGACGCGGGTCCCGGCACGCTGCCGGACTTCATGCAGCTGTACGGGCAACTGGACGAACTGCCCTGGTGGTGGCGCCCGTTCGCCAGCCCGTACGTGGCCCTGCCGGCCACCGTGCTGGTGCCGATGCTGGTGGCGTTCCTGCTCGGGTCGCTGGTCTTCCGCCGCCGGGTGCGCGGCGCGTACTTCGCGATCCTGTCCCAGGCGCTGGCCGCCGCGCTGGCCATCCTGCTGATCGGGCAGCAGGGCACCACCGGCGGCACCAACGGTCTCACCGACTTCCAGGGCTTCTTCGGATACGCCCTGGACGACCCGGTCAACCAGCGGATGGTCTACTTCGTCATCGCCGGGGTGCTGCTCGCCCTGCTGTTCGTCGCCCGTCAGCTCACCCGCAGCCGGTACGGCGAGCTGCTGGTCGCGGTGCGGGACGCCGAGGAGCGGGTCCGCTTCCTCGGCTACGACCCGGCCACCGTCAAACTGGTCGCCTACGTGGTGGCCGCCGGCATGGCCGGCCTGGCCGGCGCGCTGTTCGTCCCGGCGGTCGGCATCATCAACCCGGCGCTGATCGGCATCGTGCCGTCGATCGAGTTCGTCATCGGCGTCGCCGTGGGCGGGCGGGCCACCCTGCTCGGCCCGGTGCTCGGGGCGGTCGCCGTGGCCTGGGCCCGGACCGCCCTCTCCGAACAGTTCCCGGCCGCCTGGACGTACCTGCAGGGGCTGCTGTTCGTGCTGGTCGTCGCGTTCGTACCCGGCGGGCTGGCGTCGCTGGCGAGCCGGTGGCGCGTCCGCCGCCGCACTCCCGCGGACCCCGCGCCCGTCCCGACGCTGCCCCCATCGACCACCACCGTGCGGGAGGTGACCACGTGAGCGACGGGTTGCGGGTGCGGGGGTTGCGGGTGGTGTTCGACGGGTTCGCCGCGGTGGACGGGGTGGACCTGGACGTGCCGCCGGGCGACATCCGGTTCCTCATCGGCCCCAACGGCGCCGGCAAGACCACCCTGGTCGACGCCGTCACCGGACTGGTCCGGGCGTCCGGGTCGGTCCGCTTCGGCGGGCAGGAGCTGCTCGGCCGGCCGGTGCACCGGATCGCCCGGCTGGGTGTCGGGCGGACCTTCCAGACCGCGACGGTGTTCGAGGAGCTGACCGTCCTGCAGAACCTGGACATCGCGGCGGGCGCCGGCCGCAGCGCGCTGACGCTGCTGCGCCGGCGTACCCAGGTGCCGGCGGCGGTGACCGGGGCACTGGAGACGATCGGGCTGACCGCACAGCGGGACCGGCCCGCCGGGACCCTCGCGCACGGCCAGAAGCAGTGGCTGGAGATCGGCATGCTGCTGGTCCAGGACGTCCGGCTGCTGCTGCTCGACGAGCCGGTGGCCGGCATGAGCCAGGACGAGCGCGACGCGACCGGGGAACTGATCGGGGTGGTGGCCCGGGACCGCACGGTCGTGGTGATCGAGCACGACATGGACTTCCTGCGCCGGTTCGCCCGCACGGTCACCGTCCTGCACGCCGGCCGGGTGCTCTCCGAGGGCACCGTGGCCCAGGTGCAGGCCGACCCCCGGGTGCAGGAGGTCTATCTGGGACATCCGACCACGGCGGGGGGCGCGCCCGCCGTCCCGTCGACGCGGGAGGCGTGATGCTGGAACTCGACGACGTCCAGGTCGGCTACGGCCGCAGCACCGTGCTGCACGGCGTCTCCGTGGCGGTGCCCGCCGACGGGGTCGCCGCGGTGCTGGGCCACAACGGTGCCGGCAAGAGCACCCTGCTCCGCACCGCGATCGGGTTGCTCGGGCCGCGCCGCGGCACGGTACGGCTGGACGGCGCCGACATCACCGGCCTGGCCCCGCACCAGCGGGTGGCCCGCGGCCTGGCGTACGTCCCGCAGGGCCAGCAGTGTTTCCCGCACCTGACGACCGCGGAGAACCTTCAGCTGGTGGCCGACGGGCGGCGCCGGGGCCGGGCCGTCACCGCCGAGGTGCTCGACCTGTTCCCCGCCCTGGCGACCTTGCGGAACCGGCGGGCCGGGCTGCTCTCCGGTGGGCAACGCCAGCAGCTCGCCATCGCCCGGGCACTGCTCACCGAGCCGCGAATCCTGCTGCTCGACGAGCCTACCGAGGGCATCCAACCGTCGCTGGTCGCGGAGATCGAGCGGACCATCCTGGCGGTGGCCGGCCGGGGTGGCGTGTCGGTGCTGCTGGTCGAGCAGCACATCGGCTTCGCCCTCACGGCGGCCGAACGCTACTACGTGCTGGCCGCCGGTCGGGTCACCGCCACCGGTACGGGCGGCGCGGACGCCCGTACCGCGGTCCGGCGGGCGTTGACGGTGTGACCGGGAGGTACGGATGTTCCTGACCCCGCACGAACGGGAGCGGCTGCTGGTGCACGTCGCCGCCGACGTGGCCCACCGCCGGCGGGACCGCGGCCTGCGGCTCAATCACCCCGAGGCGGTCGCGGTCATCACCGCTTTCCTGCTGGAGGGTGCCCGCGACGGCCGCACGGTCGTCGACCTGATGGACGCCGGGCGGCGGGTGCTGACCCGCGCCGACGTGCTCGACGGTGTCCCCGAGATGCTGGAGGAGGTGCAGGTGGAGGCGACCTTCCCGGACGGGACCAAGCTGGTGACGGTGCACCACCCGATCGGATGATCCCGGGCGAGATCCTGCCGGCCGCGACCCCGGTGGAGATCAACCCGGGCCGGCCGGTGACCACCCTGCTGGTGACCAACACCGCCGACCGGCCGGTCCAGGTCGGCTCGCACTACCACTTCGCCGAGGCGAACCCGGGACTGTCGTTCGACCGGGCCGCCGCCCGGGGGCAGCGTCTCGCCGTACCGGCCGGGACGGCCGTGCGGTTCGAACCGGGCGTGACCAGGCAGGTCGAGCTGGTCCCGCTCGCCGGCCGGCGGGTCGTGCCCGGCCTGCGCGGCGAGTGCGCGGGACCCGTCGATCGGGGAGACCGACCGTGACCGCGGTGGACCGGCGGCGCTACGCGGCCCTGTACGGCCCGACCACCGGCGACCGGATCCGGCTCGCCGACACCAACCTGTTGATCGAGGTGGAGGCGGACCACTGCGCCGGCGGCGACGAGGCCGTCTTCGGCGGCGGGAAGGTGATCCGCGAGTCGATGGGCCAGTCCCGGGCCACCCGCGCCGAGGGCACGCCGGACACCGTGATCACCGGCGCGGTGGTGCTGGACCACTGGGGCGTGATCAAGGCCGACGTCGGCATCCGCGACGGTCGGATCACCGCGCTCGGCAAGGCCGGCAACCCGGACATCATGGACGGGGTCCACCCCGACCTGGTGATCGGTCCCGGCACCGAGATCATCGCCGGGAACGGCCGCATCCTCACCGCCGGCGCCGTGGACACCCACGTCCACTTCATCTGCCCGCAACTCGTCGAGGAGGCCCTGGCCAGCGGCGTCACCACCCTCGTCGGCGGCGGGGTGGGCCCGGCCGAGAGCAGCAAGGCCACCACGGTGACCGCCAACTCCTGGCACCTCGCCCGGATGCACGAGGCGCTCGACGCGTGGCCGGTCAACGTGCTGCTGCTCGGCAAGGGCAACACCGTCTCCGAGGAGGCGCTGTGGGAACAGCTCCGGGCCGGGGCGGGTGGGTTCAAGCTGCACGAGGACTGGGGCACCACCCCGGCCGCGATCGACACCTGCCTGCGGGTCGCCGACGCCTCCGGGGTGCAGGTGTCCATCCACACCGACACCCTCAACGAGGCCGGCTTCGTCCAGGACACCCTCAAGGCGATCAACGGCCGGGCGATCCACGCGTACCACACCGAGGGTGCCGGCGGTGGGCACGCGCCGGACATCATCACGGTGGCCGGCCGGCCGAACGTGCTGCCGTCGTCGACCAACCCGACCCGGCCGTACACCCGCAACACCCTCGCCGAGCACCTGGACATGCTGATGGTCTGCCATCACCTGTCCCCGTCCGTACCGGAGGACCTGGCCTTCGCCGAGAGCCGGATCCGGCCGTCCACGATGGCCGCCGAGGATCTGCTGCACGACCTCGGCGCCATCTCGATCATCGGCTCGGACTCGCAGGCGATGGGCCGGATCGGTGAGGTGGTCATGCGTACCTGGCAGACCGCCCACGTGATGAAGGCGCGGATCGGCGCGTTGCCCGGCGACGGGCCGGCCGACAACCGGCGCGCCCGGCGGTACGTCGCCAAGTACACGATCTGCGCCGCGATGGCCAACGGGCTGGAGAACGAGGTGGGCTCGGTGGCCGCGGGCAAGCTCGCCGACCTGGTGCTCTGGGAGCCCGCGTTCTTCGGCGTACGCCCGCACCTGGTCCTCAAGGGCGGCATGATCGCCTGGGCGCAGCTCGGCGACGCGAACGCCTCCATCCCGACCCCGCAGCCGGTGCTGCCGCGGCCGATGTTCGGCGCCCAGGGTGTGGTGCCGGCGGCCACCAGCGTCGCCTTCGTCGCGCCGGCCGCGCTGGCGGCGGGGCTGCGGTTGGACGTCCGCCGCCGGATCCTGCCGGTCGCCGACGTCCGGTCGCGCGGCAAGGCCGACCTGCCGGAGAACGACGCCCTGCCGCTGATCGAGGTGGAGCCGGACACCTTCACGGTACGGATCGACGGTGCGGTGGTGGAGCCGGAACCGGTGACCGAACTGCCCATGGCCCAGCGCTACTTCCTGTTCTGACGACCGATGGACACCACCACCCTGCTGCTGCTCGCCGACGGGCGGTTCCCGTCGGGCGGTCACGCGCACTCCAGCGGGCTGGAGGCGGCGGTGGCCGCCGGCCGGGTCACCGACGTCGACGGGCTGGCGGCGTTCCTGAGCGGGCGGTTGGCCACCGCCGGCCGGGTCGCCGCCGCCTTCGCGGCCGCCGCCCACCTGGCGGCCACCCCGGCCGGCCACCCCGCCGATGCCGACCGGACCGCCGACGGCGAGCGCGCCGCCGACACCGATCGCAGCGGCGCCGGCGACCATGTCGCGCCGGGCCCTGGTGTGGCCCGGGCGCGGGATGCGCTGGTCCGGCTCGACGCGGAGTTGGACGCCCGGACCGCCGCGCCAGCCGCCCGGCTGGCCTCCCGGCGGCAGGGCCGGGCGCTGCTGCGCGCCGCCCGCACCACCTGGCCCTCGCCACTGCTCGACCTGGTGCCCCGGCACTCCGACGGGTGCCACCAACCGATCGCGCTCGGGGTCACCGCCGCCGCAGCCGGCCTCACCGTCGACCGGGCCGCGCTGATCGGGGCGTACGGCACGGTCACCGGGCCGGCCGGTGCCGCCGTACGCCTGCTCGGCCTGGATCCGTACCGGACCCAGGCGGTGCTGGCCCGGCTGGCCGGCGCCTGCGACGCGGTGGCGGGGGCAGCCGTGCTCGACGCCGCCGGGCCCCCGGCCGCGTTGCCGGCGCACGCCGCGCCGCTGGCCGACATCCATGCCGAGGTCCACGCCACCTGGGAGGTGCGTCTCTTTGCGTCCTGATCACGAACCCACGCCCCGCCACGTTCCGGACGACGTGGCACCCGACGAGTCCGTCCCGCACCGCCATCCGGATCCCGCGGTCGACCCGCACGCGGCGCTGCCCGCCGGGGGGCGGGCCCTGCGGGTCGGCATCGGCGGCCCGGTCGGCTCCGGCAAGACCGCGTTGGTCGCCGCGCTGTGCCGGGCCCTCGGCGGCGACCTGCGGCTGGCCGTCGTCACCAACGACATCTACACCACCGAGGACGCCGACTTCCTCAAGCGCAACGGTGTCCTGCCACCGGACCGGATCCGTGCGGTGGAGACCGGCTGCTGCCCGCACACCGCGATCCGGGACGACATCTCGGCCAACCTCGACGCCGTGGAGGAGTTGGAGGCCACGCTCGGGCCGCTGGATCTGCTGCTGGTGGAGAGCGGCGGCGACAACCTCACCGCGACGTTCAGCAAGGGGCTGGTCGACCACCAGATCTTCGTCGTCGACGTGGCCGGCGGGGACAAGGTGCCACGCAAGGGCGGGCCCGGTGTCACCACCGCCGACCTGCTGGTGGTGAACAAGACCGACCTGGCCGGGCTGGTGGGCGCGGACCTGTCGGTGATGGCGCGCGACGCGCGAGCCCGCCGCGGCGAACTGCCCACCGTCTTCCTGTCCATCGTCCGGGACCGGCAGGCCACGGCCGTGGCCGACTGGGTCCGCCGACTCGTCGCCGACCGCGCGGCCCGGCCCGCACCGCGCTGATGCGGGCCCGGGCCAGGGTGGTGGCGGAGGTCGACGACCGGGGCGGCACCCGGCTGGTCGAGCTGCGCGAGGAGCCACCACTGCTGCTGCGCCGGACCCGGTCGTACGACGGGTCGGCCGTCGTGCACCTGGTCGGCGGGGCGGCCGGACCGCTCGGCGGCGACGACCTGGAGCTGGAGATCGAGGTACGCCCCCAGGCGGCGCTGTGCCTGCGTACCGTCGCCGCCAGCGTGGCCCTGCCGGCGCGGTCACGGCGGCCGTCCCGGTTCGCCGTCTCGGCGACGGTGGGTGCCGGCGGCATCCTGCACTGGCTGCCCGAGCAGACCGTCGCCGCCGCGGGCTGCCGGCACACCACGTCGGCCACGGTGGCGGTGGCGGCGGGTGGGAGCGTGCTCTGGCGGGACGAACTGGTGTGCGGCCGACACGCCGAGCGGCCGGGTGACGCCAGCGTCCACACGTCGGTGGACTACGCCGGGACACCGCTGCTGCGGCAACGGATCGACGTCGGTCCCGGCGCCGACGGGTGGGACGGCCCGGCCGTGCTCGGTGGTGCGCCGGCGACCGGGTCGCTGCTGGGCGTCCGCCCGGGCAGCCGGCCGGTCGCGCCGGTCGTACTCGGCCCCACCGCCGTCCGGGTGCCGCTGGCCGGACCGGGATGGCTGGTCACCGCCACCGCGGCGGACGCGCACACGTTGCGGACGCAGCTCACCGAGCCGGCCGTGCCGGATGCCGAACATCGACCGGACGGCCGGCGGACAGGCCGAGGGCGGGGGTGACCGGTCCGTGAACCGGTCACCCCCGCCTCGTCAACCGCCGTGTTCCGATGTGTGCTCAGCTCGTCGGCGACGGTTTGGGTGGGTCAGCGGCAGCGCTCCCAGGCGAAGTGGTACGTGGTGTCGATGCTGCCGTCGGTCGAGTCCATGGTCAGGAAGCTGGTGCCCGACGACGTACCGCGGGTGAGCCGCATCTCGGTGTTGATGTTGAGGTTCCGCAGTTCCCCACACGGGCTCCACACCGTGGACGCGATCGGCACCAGGTCACTGATGAGCCAGTTGTCGTCCAGCGGCGCGGCGATGGGGTGGTCGCTGTACGTGCCCTGGCTCATGCCCTGGAAGTAGTAGTTGGCCCGCTGCGAGGCAACGGCGCCCTTCAAGAGCTGCCCGTACCCGCGGTAGTCCACCTTGGCGATCGCGAAGGTGAACCCCTGCGGTACGTGCACCAGCACGTTGAGCTGGCAGTTCTTCCGCCCTTCGGTGGGCGAGATGCCGGGCCCGGCCTGGACCAGGTAGTCACTGTAGATCGTGGTGAAGGCGGTGTTGTCCGGCGAGACCGCGACAGCGGCGGTGCCGGGCCGGCAGCCGGAGCCGGCCATCGCGACCAAATCAATCACGACTTTGTCGGGCGGCGGGTTGGTAATGATGTTTCCGGCCGACGCGGGCGTGCCCGCCAGCAGCGACGAGGCGAGCAGTGCGAGCACCATCCCACCACGCACCAACAATTTGTGCATGAAGCCTCCTCCGAGGAGATTCGACGATACGTGCGGGGACAATGTAATTACTTACATCGACGGACGTCAACGCCTTTCCATTTCTTTCGAAATACTGCGGAAATGATCTGGCGGTAGCCGGTTTGCCGAACTTTCACGCCCTTGCGCGTCGGGCGGCACAGAGCACCTTACCGACCAAACGGGACACATCAGCCGCGCGAGTTGCGCCTGAAACGCCTCTGAAATCAGGCAAAGTGCCCGACTGGGTGCGTTCGGCAGCCTTTCCGCCGGCACCGACGCGATCTTCCGAGCAATCGTCCACCGTCAATGGTTGTGTGCACCGCGTCACATCGCTACCATTCCCTCGCGGGACACCACGAAGCGTCCTGGCCGGCTACTCACGGCCTATCACGGAATCCCAATGGGCAAAGGTGTCCGTCGGGTAGTTCTGCGATATCGCATGCGCCATACCCAGTCAGCATTGAGTACGTACGCACCCGAGGGGAACGGAATGATGAAAAACCTCGTCGGCGCAAGGCGTGGGGTTCTCGCCGTGCTTGGCACGGCGCTCGCGCTGTCCCTGTCCACGCCCGCGCACGCGGTCACCAGCGACTCCGGCGCGCAACTGGCCACCGTGCCGGAGGGCACCATCACGCTCAACGTGGTGGCCGCCAACGGTTCGGGCTGCGCCCCCGGCACCGCCCGGGTCATCGGCAACCCCGACAAGACCGGCTTCCGGATCCGGTACTCCAACTTCGTCGCGGAGGCCGGTGACGGCGCCGACCCGACGGACCGCCGGAAGAACTGCCAGGTCGGTGTGCTGGTGGGGGTCCCCTCGGGCTGGACCTTCGCGATCGCCGAGGCCGAATACCGTGGCCGGGCCCGGCTCGCGGCCGGCGCGACGGGCCTGCAACGCACGAACTACTACTGGCAGGGCTCGTCCGCCGGCAGCAGCACCGAGGAGACGTTCGCCGGCCCGGTCAACCAGTTCTGGGAGACCTCGGACGTCGCCCACGTGCAGGTCTACGTCCCGTGCGACCAACAGCGGGTGCTCAACATCAACACCGAGCTGCGGGTGGACGCGGGCAGTTCGAAGGCGCGCAGCAGCATGTCGATGATGTCCTCCGAGGGCGATGTCGACACCCTCTTCAACTTCAACTGGGTACGGTGCTGATCGCGCGGCATCCCGGACGCACCACCAGCGATCGCGAAGGGTTCGCGGAACCCTTCGCGATCGCCGTCCGCCGCCCGGATCCGCCACCGGCGGTTCAGGCTCGGTCCTCCCGGTCGAGGAAGGCGAGCGCGGCCACCGCGAAGAGCGGGGAGTAAGCGATGTCGTAGTGGGTCAGCCCGGGCAGGATGGCCAGCGCGTGGCCGCCCTTCGGCCGGCCCTCGCCCATCCAGCCACCGTCGCGCTGCCCCCCGTCGAGCAGCTCGAAGACCTCGACGAAGTGGCTCGGCGGGCACATGTCGGCGTCGGCGGCCATCACCAGGGTGGGCACCTGGAGGCCGCGGACCTGCTCGGTGAAGTCGAAGTCCTTCGCCATCGCCACGCCGATCTTGTCCAGCAGCCGGGGAAAGTCCTCCGGGCGCGGCGCCACCCGCTGGTAGAGCTCGTACATCGGAGTCTCCTTCATGAACTCCGCGGCCGCGGCACCCACCTGCCCCTGCTGGTCGAGGATCTCGGCGTAGGTGGCGTCGCGGCGGATGCCGGCCGACGCCATCACCAGCCGACGTACCTTGCCCGGGTGCCTGGCCGCGACCTGCAGCGCGACCCCGCCACCCAGGGAGAAGCCGACCACGTCCGGGCGGTCCAACCCGAGGTGGTCGATGAGTGCCGCGATGTCGTCGGCCATCAGGGCCACGTCGAGCGGCCGGTCGATGTCGGCCGTGCGGCCGTGGCCCTGCAGGTCGACCAGGACCACCTGGTGGTGGTCGGTCAGGCTGGGCAGGATCGGCCCGAACGACTCGCCCGACATGAGCCCACCGTGCAGCAGGATCATCGGGCGTCCCGCGCCGTGCGTCTCGTAGTACAGGTTGATGCCGTTGACGTCGGCGTACCGGCCGGTGCCGGTGGATCCGGTGCCCTGCTGGGTGATGGTCATGACGTGCTCCATGAGGTCGGCGTCGAACTGACATCGGTGTTGACCGGGCGGCCACCGGAAACTCATCGCCATTGCCGGGTGGAGTTCGGGTAACTTCGGGAGCGTGACTGATCTGGCGACCGGCGTCCCGATCGAGGGGCAGTTGGAGGCGTACCGGTCGGAGCTGACCGGCTACTGCTACCGCATGTTGGGGTCCGCCTTCGAGGCCGAGGACGCCGTACAGGACACGATGATCCGTGCCTGGCGCGGCTACGACCGGTTCGAGGGGCGGTCCGCGCTGCGGTCCTGGCTGTACCGGATCGCCACGAACGTCTGCCTGGACATGCTCACCAGCGCCCAGCGGCGGGTCCGGCCGATGGACCTCGGACCGGCCGGGTCCGGCCACGCCACCGACCCGGGCGAGCCGCGTCCGGAGCAGATCTGGGTCGGCCCGGTGCCGGACAGCCGGGTGCTGCCGGAGGGCACCGACCCGGCCGAGGTGGTCGCCCGACGCGACTCGGTCCGGCTGGCCTTCGTCGCCGCGCTCCAGCACCTGCCGCCGCGGCAGCGGGCCGTGCTCATCCTGCGCGAGGTGCTGGCCTGGTCGGCGCAGGAGGTGGCCGAGCTGCTGGACACCTCGGTGGCCAGTGTCAACAGCGCCCTGCAACGGGCCAGGGCGGCCGTCGCCGCCGCCGACCTCACCGCCGACGTCCACAATCCGCTGGACGACGGGCAGCAGGCGCTGCTCGCGCGGTACGTGGCGGCCTTCGAGACGTACGACCTCACGGCGCTGACCGCCCTGCTGCACGAGGACGCGACGTTGTCGATGCCGCCGCTGCCGCTGTGGCTGCGCGGCCCGGCCGACATCCTCGCCTGGATGACCGGTACGGGCAGCGGCTGCCGCGGTTCCCGCCTGGTGCCGGTGACGGCCAACGGCATGCCGGCGTTCGGCCAGTACCGACCCAGCCTGTCCGGCTCCGGGCACGAGCCGTGGGCCCTGATCGTGCTGGAGCTATCCGCCGGCCGGATCGCGGCGGTCAACAACTTCCTCGACACGACCCGGTTGTTCCCGCTGTTCGGCCTCCCGGCCCGGCTCGGCTGACGGACCGGCCTCCCGGCCCGGCTCGGTCCGCAGGTCGGCCGGACTGAGCAGGTCGTCGGCCGGACCGAGCAGGTCGGTCAGGCCGAGCAGGGCGACGATCTGCAGCAGGGTCGGGTCGGCACCGCCGACGACCAACCGCCAACCGTGCCGACCGGCGGTCAACCGCAGCCGGGCCAGCGCCTCGACCGTCACCACGTCCGCGCGGATGACGGCGCTCGTGTCGCAGAGCACGACGCCCCGGTCCGGCCGGCGCAGCAGCGCGGCCAACTCGGCGCAGAGGACCGGGATGTCCGCCCGCGTGATCCGCGCGCCGATGGCGAACCGGGTATGGACAGCCGTCACGCTCTATACGACCGCCCGTCGGCCAGAAACTCATCGCTCCGCGACGGCGTACCGGTTGGGCGGACCCCGGGCACCCGCCGGCAGTCATCGATAGGCGGCCGAAATTTTCGGCCCTCTGTCCGCGCGCCCGGCCGGCCGAGTGCGGCCGCAATGGAGCCGATCCCCACCGTTGACCCGTCGAGCACTTCCGGAACGTTCCGGAAGTCGTTGACAACGCGACGACGTCAGATCCAAACTGGCGCCCCGACAGAGTTCGATGTACATCAATCTCGGTCGCCCGAGGAGGACACCCGCTCATGACCGACTCCCCCGCCCCACCCAAGCGCCGCGGACGCATCCGGCTGCTCGTCGGCAGCGCCTGGACCGCGGCCCTGGTCGCGGTCGCGACCCTGCTGCCCGGCACCGCGTACGCGGCCATCACCTCGAACCAGACCGGCACGAACAACGGCTACTTCTACTCGTTCTGGACCGACAGCCAGGGCACGGTCTCGATGGACCTGGGCTCCGGCGGCAACTACAGCACCTCGTGGCGCAACACCGGCAACTTCGTCGCCGGCAAGGGCTGGAGCACCGGCGGCCGTCGGAGTGTCAACTACTCGGGCAGCTTCAACCCGTCCGGCAACGCCTATCTCGCCCTCTACGGCTGGACCCGCAACCCGCTCGTCGAGTACTACGTCGTCGACAACTGGGGCACCTACCGGCCCACCGGCACCTACAAGGGCACCGTCACCACCGACGGCGGCACGTACGACATCTACCAGACCACCCGCTACAACGCCCCCTCGATCGAGGGCACCAAGACGTTCAACCAGTACTGGAGCGTCCGACAGTCGAAGAAGACCGGCGGCACCATCACCACCGGCAACCACTTCGACGCCTGGGCCCGCAACGGCATGAGCCTCGGCAGCTTCGACTACATGATCCTGGCCACCGAGGGCTACCAGAGCAGCGGCAGCTCCAACATCACCCTGGGGGGTTCCGGCGGTGGTGACCCCGGCAACGGCGGCGGTGGCAACGGCGGCTGCACCGCGACGCTCTCCGCCGGCCAGCAGTGGAGCGACCGGTACAACCTCAACGTCTCGGTCTCCGGCTCCAGCAACTGGACCGTGACGATGAACGTCCCGTCCCCCGCCAAGGTGCTCTCCACCTGGAACGTCACCGCCAGCTACCCGAGCGCCCAAGTGCTCAGCGCCAAGCCGAACGGCAGCGGCAACAACTGGGGCGTGACCATCCAGGCCAACGGCAACTGGAGCTGGCCCTCGGTCTCCTGCAGCGCGGGCTGAGTCCCGTACCACCGGAAAACCGCGATCGGAGGCGCGGCGGCTTCGGCGGGTCGCCGCGCCTCTCCACCGGCCTGCCCTAGGCTGCGCGCCGTGATCAGGGCGGGTCTGGCCCGCGCCGGACGGCTGACGAGATGGTTCACCCCGAGCGACCGCGCCGGTCCCGGCCGTGACACGGACCATTGATTTACAATGATAGATTTCTGCGGCGCGCGCTACCCGCCGGCAACAAAGCCGCCCGCGCCGACCACGCCCCGATGGATGAGCCGGGCCAGCGTGTCGATCGCCTCGTCGTCGGGCAGCGTCCGACCGACATCCCCGGCGCCTCTGGTCTGCCACGCGTACGCGGCCTGCCAGAGCAACGCGCTGATGGCGGACGCCACGACCAGCGGATCGCCGGGCAGTTCGCCACCGGCGGCGGTGACGTGGCGCAGGTGCCCGGCCAGATGCGCGACGTCCGGGGTGAGGATCTCCCGCAGCCGGTCGGCGAACCGCGCGTCGACCATCGCCGCCTGGTTGAGCGCGATCATCACCGGCCGGTGGGCGCGGAAGAGCCGCCAGAACGCGGCGACGTGCCAGCGGACCGCGGCCAGGTCGGTGAAGTCGTCGCTGTGCCCGGGCCCAGCGGCGGTCTCGTCGGCCTCGGCGAGCAGGTCGACCAGCAGCGCCTCCAGCAACTCCTCCTTGCCGGCGAAGTGGCTGTAGAAGGAGCCGGCCGCCCGCCCGGCCTCGGTGGTGATGTCGGTGATCTTCGCGTTCAGGTATCCGACACGGGCGAACACCCGCAGCCCGGCCTCCTTCAGCGCGGCCTCGGTCCGCGCCGCGCGCAGCTTGCGCGTCCCCGCCCCGGCCGTAGCCTCTGCCATCGCCACCTTCCGGATCGCCACCTTCCGGTCCGTCCCTTGACGAGAGCCTATCGAGCATCGCACCATACTGAATATGAATTCACTGAATCGGGATTCAGGTATTGACGTGTTGATCGTCGGCGCCGGACCGACCGGTCTGACGCTCGCGATCGACCTGGCCCGGCGCGGCGTCCCCTGCCGCGTCGTCGACCGGTCACCCACCCCGTTCACCGGGTCCCGCGGCAAGGGGCTGCAGCCGCGTACCCAGGAGGTCTTCGAGGATCTCGGCGTGCTCGACCGGATCCGCGCGGCCGGTGGCCCCTACCCACCGATGCGGGCGTACCGCGGCGCCGAGATCGTCTGGGAGGGTCGGCTGGAGGAACCCCGCGAGCCAGCCCCGGGTGAGCCGTACCCGAACGCCTGGATGGTGCCGCAGTTCCGCACGACCGAGATCCTCCGCGACCGGCTGGCCGAACTCGGCGGATCGGTCGAGACCGGCACCGAACTGGTCGGCCTCGGCCAGGACGACGCCGGCGTCACGGCTACCGTCGCGCGGGCGGGCCGGACCGGGTCGATCCGCGCCGGCTACCTGGTCGGCGCGGACGGCGGTGGCAGCACCGTACGACGGGCGGCGGGGATGGCGTTCCTCGGCGAGACGGTCGAGACCCAGCGGATGCTGGTCGCCGACGTACGCGCCACCGGCGTCGACCGTGCGCACTGGCACGTCTGGCCGGAGCCGGACGATCCCGGCCGCGCAGTGGCGCTCTGCCCGCTCGCCGGCACCGACCTGTTCCAGTTCACCGCCATGGTGGCCCCCGACTCGACACCGGAGACGACCGCGCCTGCGGTGCGGGAGATCCTCGACGCGGCCACGGGGCGCGCCGGGATCCGGCTGGTCGACGTCGGCTGGACCTCGCTGTGGCGGTCGAACATCCGGATGGTCGACCGGTACCGGGTCGGGCGGGTGTTCCTGGCCGGCGACGCCGCCCACGTCCACCCGCCGACCGGCGGCCAGGGTCTGAACACCGGTGTGCAGGACGCGTACAACCTCGGTTGGAAGCTGGCCCTGGTGCTCGCCGGAGCGCCCGACGGCCTGCTCGACAGCTACCAGGCCGAGCGACTGCCGGTCGCCGCCGACGTCCTGGGCATCAGTGCCACCCTCTACGACGCGGCGGTGCGCGGGGCCGCCGACGCCCACCGGCGCGACGACCCGAGGCTCAAGCAGCTCGGCGTCACGTACCGGGACGGGCCGCTGGCTGCGGAGCACCGGCCCGCCGCGCCGGGCCCGCGGGCCGGCGACCGCGCCCCGGACGCGCCCTGCCGGGACGCCGACGGGCATCCGGTACGCCTGTTCGACCTGTTCCGGGGACCGCATGTCAGCCTGCTGACGTTCACCGGCGACGACCGGCTCTCGGTGCGCGCCGGAGGCCGCCGGGTGGACCTCGTCGACACCGGCGGGCATGCGCGCGACGCCTACGGCGTGCCGGCCGGCGTAACGTACGTCCTGGTGCGGCCGGACGGGCATGTCGGGGTGGCCAGCCACGACCGGGCCGACGTCGACCGTTACCTCGACCGGCTCGGCGCCACGCTCCCGACACCCTGAGTGCCACGGCGGTCCACCGTGGGACAGTGGCAGGCCGCCGCGGCGGGTCAGCACGGCCGCGCCGGGTCCGTGGACGACCGACGCCTCCCGGCGGGAACGGCCGGGAGGCGTCGGGTGTGCCGCGGAGGGGAGCTACTTTGTGGCGGCCGGCGCCGGGGGCGCGCTGTGCAGGTCCTTCAGCACCGAGTCCGGGACCGGCTTGCCGAGCATCGCGCACACCGAGGCGTCGGTGGCGGCCATGGCCACCTGGTAGAAGTGGTCCCACTTGGCATTGGGCGTCGCGTCGAAGGGTTCCGCGTTGGCGTCGGTGACCACGGTGCGCCGACCGTCGGCGGTCGCCAGGGTAACGCTGTGGTGCCCGATGGTGTCACCGCCGTGTCCCCACACCGTGCCGCACGCCGAGTCGAGCCGGATCAGTCCGAGACCGTAGCCACCCTTCATGGGGAAGTTTGCCGGCAGTTCGACAGTGGTCTTCATCTGCTTGAGCTGAGCCGGGGAGAACAGCTCGCCGCGCAGCACGGCGGAGAAGAACCGGGAGAGGTCGTCGGGGTCGGAGATGACGGCGCCGGCGGCACCGCCCCAGCCACCGATCGGCCAGCTGGCCGCGTCGATGTACTCCCGCTCCGGGCCGGCGAGCTTGACCCCGTAGCCGTGCAGGTAGCCCGGTCCGGTGTGGACGGCGCGCGGGTTGGCGTAGTAGGTGCGTCGCAGGCCCAGCGGCTCGGCGATCCGCTGTCGTACCAGGTCGGCCATGTTCTTGCCGGTCAGCTTCTGCAGGATCAGCCCGGCCAGGATGAAGTTGGTGTTGGAGTAGCTCCAGCCCTTGCCGGGCGCGAAGTTCGGCTGGTGCGCGAAGGCCACGGCGATCAGCTCGCGGTCGGTCCAGACCCGCTGCGGGTGCTGCGCCAACTCGACGTTGAACCCGTCGTCGGCGGTGTAGCTGAACAGCCCGCTGGTGTGGTTGAGCAGCATCCGTACGGTGATGTTCCCGCCGTTCGGGACGGTGCCCGGCAGGTACCGGGAGACCGGCGCGTCCAGCGTGAGCTGGCCGCGGTCCACCAGTTGCAGGGCGAGGACCGCCGTGAAGGTCTTCGTGTTGCTGCCGACCTCGAACTGGTCCCGGGCGGAGGCGCGACGTCCGGTGGCGATGTCCGCGAGCCCGGCGGCCGTCCGGGTCGCCCGGTGGTCGGTGCCGATCCGGGCCACGAATCCGGGCGGGCCGACCGCCATCATCGAGCGGGCGACGTCGTCCATCACGCCGGTGTTGCCGGGCGTGGCGTGGGCGGTCGCCGTCGCGTGCCGGTCGGTCACCGCGGCGGCTGCGGTGCCGATCCCGGTGGCGGTCAGCCCGATCGCGGCGGCCAGCAGGACCGCCGCCATCCGGTTCCGGCGGGGCTTTTCTCCGATGTTGTTCCGTGGCGTTGTCATGCATCGATCATGTCGATTCCGCCCGGTCCGGTCATTGACGTCCGCTGCCCAGTCGCCGACCAGACCGGTCTACCGTCCACGGTGGTGCCTGCACCACCTCGCCGGTTCCCACCCTGGTCGGGCCGGCCGGCCGTCGCCCGTCAGGTCAGCTTCCGGGCGGTACGGATCGCCGCGGCCAGCTTCTCCAACAGCGGCGCGGCGCCGGCGTACGAGAAGCGGGGCACCGCGTCCCAGGGGGTGACCTGACCGGCCCTGACCGCCGGCAACTGCGCCCAGGTGGGCTTGGCGGCGAGGTCCCTGGGCTGCAGCGCGGTGCCGCGATTGTCCAACAGGATCAGATCGGCCCGGAACTTTCCGGCGTTCTCCCAGCTCAGCGCCTCGAAGTAGTCGCCGGTCGCGAGCTTGTCGGGCAGCACGACGTCGACCCCGAGTTCGGCGAAGTACATCAGGTCGGTGCTGACCTTCGGGTTGGAGACGTAGAACAGGTCGGGGCTGCCGGACGAGGCCAGCACCTTGATCCCCGGATTCGCCCTGACCGCCTGGCGGACCGACTCGGCCGCCGCGTCGAAGCGGGCCCTGGCGTCGGTGACCTTCTTCGCCGACAGGTCCGCGCCGAGCGACCGGGCGAGTTCGGCGTACCGCTCGATCGGTCTGGTCATCGGCACCCGGGCCGTGGTGATCGCGACGCTGGGAGCCAGCGGCAGGATCTTGCTCTTGCTCTCGTCCGGCACGTACCAGAGCGCACCCGGGTCGTACATGTGGGTGACCAGCAGGTCCGGGCGCAGGGCGGCGTACTTCTCGACGCTGAACTCGCCCCACACGTTGCCGAGGACCTGCACGCCCCGCACGTCGAGGTCGCCGGCCTGCGGGTCGACCGTGCCGTCGGTCCGCTTCGTCTCGCCGAAGACCCCCACGATCTGCTCGTCCAGGCCGAAGTCGACGAGCGCCGCGGCGACGCCGGTGAAGGCCACCACCCGTGTCGGTCGGCCGCCCAGGCTCACCTTCTCCCCGCGGTCGTCGGTGAACGACCACGGTCCGCCACCGCCGCTCGACGACGGTCCGGTGGCGCCACCGCGGTTGCCGCAGCCGGTCGCCAGCAGTGCGACGGTGGCGGCACCACCGGCCAGCAAACCACGGCGGGACAGGCGGCGGGCGGAGAGGTGATCAGTCATGGCGTCGTCTTTCGATCGGGGCCGGTGCGACCATGGACAGCGCGGTTAGGTTAACCTAACCTAACTTGCTGTCAAGCCGCGTTCGGCAGTCCGCACCCTCGGAGATCGCTCTGTCCACCACCGAGTTGCCCGCCACCGCTCCACCTGCGGTCATCCCCCGCCGGGGCCGGCGCGGCCGAACCGTCCTACGGGCCGTCGGCCTCGCCGGGGCGGTGGCCCTGCTCGCCGTCGTCGCCGTGCTCAGCATCGCCGTCGGGGCGAGACAGCTTCCGCTCGCCGACGTCTGGTCGGGCCTGCTGCACCCCGACTCGGCCGGGTACGCCGTGGTGCACCGGATGCGACTGCCGCGTACGCTGCTCGGCCTGCTCGCCGGCGCGGCGCTGGGCGTGGCCGGCGCGGCCATGCAGGCGCTGACCCGTAACCCCCTGGCCGACCCGGGCCTGCTCGGCATCAACGCCGGCGCCTCCGCCGCGGTCGCCACGGCCGCGGTCCTCGGCGTGACCGCCCTCGACGGGTACGTGTGGTTCGCGCTGCTCGGCGCGGCCCTGGTCACCGCGCTCGGCTACGCCGTCGGCGGCGGGCCCACCGCCACCCCGGCCCGGCTGGCCCTGGCCGGCGCCGCCCTCAACGCGACCCTCTACTCGTACGTCAGCGCGGTGATGCTGCTCGACGCCGCGTCGCTGGACCGGCTGCGGTTCTGGACCGTGGGTTCGCTGGCCGGCGCGCAGTCCTCGACCGTGGCCCGGGTGCTGCCCTTCCTGCTCGCCGGCCTGCTGCTCGCCCTGGCCGCCGCGCGCCCGCTGAACGCGCTCGCCCTCGGTGACGACGCGGCCCGGGCGCTGGGTGCCCGTCCCGCGCTGATCCGGGCGGCCGTCATCACCGTCGTCACCCTGCTCTGCGGCGCCACCACCGCCGCCTGCGGCCCGATCGTCTTCGTCGGGCTGCTGGTGCCACACCTGGTCCGCGTGCTGACCGGGCCCGACCTGCGCTGGTTGCTGCCGTACTGCGCGGTGCTCGCGCCGGTGCTGCTGCTCGGCGCGGACGTGCTCGGCCGGGTGCTCGGCCGGCCCGGCGAACTCCAGGTCGGCATGGTGACCGCCGTCCTCGGCGGCCCCTTGTTCCTCTGGTTGGTCGTCCGGCGACGGGTGGCCGCGCCGTGAACGCGCGCGGTGGCCCGCTGCCGCGGTCCCGGACGACGGCCCGGACCGCGGCCGTGCTGCGTACCCCCGGTGGGTTCTCCCTCCGGTTCCGCCCGCGCGCGCTGGCGGCCGGTGCCGGCTGCGGGCTGCTCGCGGCCGGCCTGGGCGTGCTGGCCGTCGCGGGCGGCGACTACCCGATGACCCCGGCCGACGTGCTGCGCGTGCTCGCCGGCGCGGGCAACCCGGCGGAGGACTTCATCGTCCACCAGCTACGGCTGCCCCGGATGGTCACCGCCGTCCTGGTGGGTGCGGCCCTGGCGCTCGCCGGGGCGGTGTTCCAGTCCCTGGTACGCAACCCGCTGGGCAGCCCCGACGTGCTCGGCTTCACCCAGGGCGCGGCCACCGGCGCGCTGGTGGTGGTCGTGCTCGGCGGCGACAGCCTCGCCCTGTCCGGCGCGGCGGTGGCCGGCGGCCTGCTGACCGGCCTGTTGATCCACGCGGTCGCCTGGCGCAACGGCGCGCACGGTCACCGGTTGGTGCTGGTCGGCATCGGTTTCTCCGCCATCCTCACCGGGGTCAACGGCTACCTGCTCACCCGGGCGCCGCTGATGGACGCGGCCCGGGCCATGCGCTGGCTCACCGGCAGCCTCGACGGGCGCGGTTGGTCCGACGCCCTGCCGTTGCTGACCGTGCTCGCGGTGGTCACGCCGGCGGTGTTGCTGGGCTGCGGCCCCGCGCTGCGAATGATGGAGCTGGGTGACGACGCCGCGAGCGGCCTCGGTGTCCCGGTCCGGCGACTGCGACCGCCGCTGCTGGCCGCCGCGGTGCTGCTGGTGTCGTTCGCGGCGGCCGCCGCCGGACCGGTGTCGTTCGTGGCGTTGACCGCGCCGCACCTGGCCCGACGGCTCACCCGCTCCCCCGGGCCGAACCTGCTGGCCGCGATGTGCGTCGGCGCGACCCTGGTCGTCGGCGCGGACCTGCTGGCCCAGCGGGCTTTCGCCGGCCACCAGTTGCCGGTCGGCGCGGTCACCGGCGCGCTCGGCGGGGCGTACCTGGTCTGGTTGCTGGCCGCGGAGCGTCGGGCGGGCCGGCTGTGACCGGCACCTCCCGGCTGATCGGCACCGGGATGACCCTCGGCTACGACCGGCGCGTCATCGCCGAGAACCTGACGGTCGCCGTCCCGGACCGGTCGTTCACCGTGGTCATCGGCCCGAACGCGGGCGGCAAGTCCACCCTGCTGCGTGCGCTGTCCCGGCTGCTGCGACCGACCGCCGGCGCGGTGCTGCTGGACGGGGCGGACATCCACCGCCGGCCGGCCCGGCAGGTGGCCCGCACCCTCGGCCTGCTGCCGCAGTCGTCGGTCGCCCCGGACGGGATAACGGTCGGCGAACTGGTCGCCCGGGGGCGGTACCCGCACCAGGGGCTGCTGCGCCAGTGGTCCCGCGACGACGAGCGGGTGGTCACACAGTCGTTGGCGGCCACCGGGGTCGCCGACCTCGCCGACCGGTTGGTGGACGAGCTGTCCGGCGGGCAGCGGCAGCGGGTGTGGATAGCCATGGCGCTCGCCCAGCAGACCCCGCTGCTGCTGCTCGACGAGCCGACCACGTACCTGGACATCGCCCACCAGATCGAGATCCTGGACCTGTGCGCCCGGCTGCACGAGGAACAGGGCCGGACGCTGGTCGCGGTGCTGCACGACCTGAACCACGCCGCCCGGTACGCCAGCCATCTCATCGCCATGCGCGACGGGCGGGTGGTGGCCGCCGGTGAGCCGGCCCGGGTGGTCACCGCCGACCTGGTGGCGGAGGTCTTCGGGCTGCCGTGCCGGGTGATCGCCGACCCGGAGACCGGTACGCCGCTGGTCGTACCGGCCGCCCGTCGACGCGCCACGTGACGGGTGGGCAACGGCAACACCGGGCCGACCGGCGCCCGACCGGCCATGATGAGGGGACGGGACGCGAGAGCGGGTGGAGGCATCGCATGGCAGAGCGGACGGAAGGCGTCGAGCCGGAGTCGTGGAAGACCGGCGGGAAGTACGTGGAGCCGGGTGGTGAGTTCACCCGGGACCAGCGGTACATCGCCACCCGGATCACGGCGGACGGTCGGGACGGCTATCCGGTGGAGCCCGGCCGCTACCGACTGGTGGTCAGCCGGGCCTGCCCGTGGGCCAACCGCCTGATCATCGTCCGCCGGCTGCTCGGCCTGGAGGACGCCATCTCGATGGGCGTCGCCGGCCCCACCCACGACGAGCGGAGCTGGACCTTCGACCTCGACCCGGGCGGGCGCGACCCGGTGTTGGGCATCGAACGGCTGCGCGAGGCGTACCTCGCGCGGTTCCCCGACTACCAACGGGGGATCACCGTGCCGGCGATGGTGGACGTGCCCACCGGCCAGGTCGTCACCAACGACTACGCCCGGATGAGCCTGGACCTGTCGACCGAGTGGACCGCGTACCACCGGGCCGGCGCGCCGGACCTCTACCCCGAGTCGCTGCGCGCCGAGATCGACAAGGTGAACGACGGGGTGTTCCGGGACGTCAACAACGGCGTCTACCGGTGCGGCTTCGCCGGCGGCCAGGGCGCGTACGACAAGGCGTACCGCCGGCTGTTCGACCGGCTGGACAAGCTGTCGGAGCGGCTGCGTGACCGGCGCTACCTGGTCGGCGACACGATCACCGAGGCCGACGTCCGGCTGTTCACCACCCTGGTCCGGTTCGACCCGGTCTACCACGGACACTTCAAGTGCAACCGCAGCAAACTCACCGAGATGCCGGTGCTCTGGGCGTACGCCCGGGACCTGTTCCAGACGCCGGGCTTCGGGGACACCATCGACTTCGATCACATCAAGCGGCACTACTACCAGGTGCACCGGGACATCAACCCGACCGGCGTCGTACCGCTGGGGCCCGACCTCGGGGGCTGGCTCGACCCGCACGGCCGGGAGGCGCTGGGTGGCCGGCCGTTCGGCGACGGCACCCCGCCACCACCACCGCCGGAGGCGGAGCGGGTGCCGGTCGAGCACACCGCCGCGGCCCGCGACTGACCGTACCGCCGGGTGGCCGGCACGACCCGGCGACGAGGCGCCCAAAGAGTCATAGACAAGCTTGATGGTATGGGAGCGCTCCCGTAACATACCCGACACGGCTGTTAACGCTCACAACCATCGTCCCCCACACATGCGTCGGCCGCCATCCCTCAGGAAGGTGCTTCATGACCAGATCCAGATCGACAAATGTTTTCCTGGCTGCGACCGGCGCCGCGTTACTGGCGTCGGCGACGATCGTCGCCGCCGGCCCGGCCGGCGCCGCAGCGGCGGGCTGTTCGGTGAACTACGCCGTGTCGTCCCAGTGGCAGGGCGGGTTCGGTGCCAACGTGTCGATCACGAACCTCGGCGACGCGTTGTCCAGTTGGACGTTGACCTGGTCGTTCGGTGCCG
>NZ_JBHSBN010000038.1:0-41598 GCF_042650605.1 Micromonospora zhanjiangensis
CCGGCGGCACCATCACCACCGGCAACCACTTCGACGCCTGGGCCCGCAACGGCATGAGCCTCGGCAGCTTCGACTACATGATCCTGGCCACCGAGGGCTACCAGAGCAGCGGCAGCTCCAACATCACGGTGGACGGTTCCGCCCCACCGCCCACCACCGCGCCGCCGACCACCGCACCGCCGACCACCGGACCGCCGACGACCCCGCCGCCGGGCGGTGGCGGTTGCCGCGCGACGTACTCGGTCACCAACAGCTGGGGCGGCGGTTTCCAGGCCAACGTGACCGTCACCAACGGCGGATCGTCGGCCCTCAACGGGTGGACCGTCCGGCTCACCCTGGCGAACGGGCAGACCATCAGCAGCCTGTGGAACGGCGTGAACACCGGCACCAGCGGGTCGGTGTCGGTGAAGAACGCCGCGTACAACGGCAACATCGCGGCGGGCGGTTCGACGTCGTTCGGGTACACCGGCAACGGTGACGGGTCGCAGACCCCGACCAACATCAGCTGCACCAGTCCCTGACCGCGGGACCGCACACCCCGTCGGGCCGGCCCGGATCCACTCCGGGCCGGCCCGAGTGGCCAGGACGCCCAGGCCAGGACGCCGCAATCAGGACGCCGAGGTCAGGACGCGGCGGTCAGGTCGCGCAGGCCGGCGAGCAGCCGGTCGACGTGCCCGGTGGTGGTGCCGAGGCCGAGGCTGGCCCGGACCGCGCCGCCTCCGGTCGGCGGCCGGTCCAGCCGGGTGGCCGCCTCGGCGAGCAGCCGGCGGGTGAGCGGGTGGGCGCAGAACAGGCGTACCCGACCGGTACGGGCACCGACCAGAACCGGGCCTCCGGGCCCGACGACACGACCGGCCGCCGCTCCCGGACGGTCGCGCCCGAGCCGACTAGGACATCGACGTCTGTTGACTTAATCCGTAAAGTGTTCCAGGCTGCGGACAGCCCTCCCCACCCGACGAGCGCGCCAGACGACGAGGAGACCCGGTGAATCATCGACGTGTTCCGGTAGCCGTCGGCGCGCTCGCCGTGCTGCTGACGGTCGGCGCGGCGGCCGTTCCGGCACCGACCCCGGCGGTCGCGGCCGGCAGCACCGCCGGCAGCAACCGGGCCAGTACGCCGGCGGTCCGTCCGCCCGCCGGCGTGCTGGCCCAGGTGCACACGGCCGGCCGGGTCAAGGATCTCGGCCCCACGGTCCGGTACACCTGGCCCGGCGTCTACTTCGAGGGCAGGTTCCGCGGCACCGGCGTGGGGCTCGCGCTCGACGACGCGGTCAACGACTACGACGTCCAGGTCGACGGCGCGACCGTGGCGACCCTGGTCACCCCGGGGCGGACCACCAGATGGATCACCGGCCTGACCCGCGGCACGCACACCGTACGGCTGGTGAAGCGGACCGAGAGCCCGGCGGTCGCCGGAGCGTTCGGCGGCCTGCGCGCGGTGCCGGGTGGCGCCGTCCTGAGCCCGCCCGCCGCCCGGCATCGGCAGATCGAGTTCATCGGCGACTCCTACACCGCCGGCTACGGAAACATGTCCACCACGCGCGACTGTTCGGCCATCGGCGGGGTGGACCGCAACAGCGACGCGGACCTCGCCTTCGGCGCGATCACCGCTCGCCGGCTGGGCGCCGACTACCAGGTCAACGCGAAGTCCGGGTTCGGTGTGGTGCGCAACTACAACGGCGCCCTGCCCGAGGTGGACTACCGCACCTACTACGACCGGGTGCTGCAGGAGGTGAGTCCCGAGCCGTGGCGGCGGCCGGCCGGCTGGCGCCCGCAACTGGTGGTGGTGGGCCTGGGCATCAACGACTTCTCGACCCCGCTGCACGCCGGCGAGCGGTGGGCGACCACGGACCAGTTGGTCGCCGACTACACGACGTCCTACCTGGGCTTCGTCGCCAAACTCCGGGCCCGGTACGGTCCGCGCACGACGATCGTGCTCAGCGCCACCGCCGTCGGGGACAGCCCGGTGTTCGCCGACGCCGTCCGGCGGGCCGTCCGCGAGCGCAACGCCCGGGGCGACGACCGGGTCCGGTACTGGTACTACGACGACCCGGGCCTGGACCGGCTCGGCTGTGACTGGCACCCGTCGCTGCACGACCACCGGATCATCGCCGACCAGCTCGACAGCTATCTCGCCACGCTCCCTTTGGCCTGGTAGCCGACCGGGTACCACCCCGGCCCGACGCCGACCGGACGAACACCGTACCGGCGGTCACCTGCTCACTCGGCTGAGCCGGTCCGGCTCGCGGTGGTCACCCGGGCCGCCGGCGTACCCGTTGGTCGGCGCGTCGGTGGTGGTGCCGGCCGGCGCGCCGGCGGGCCCGGTCTCGGTGTCCCGCAGGACCGCCACGGCCCGGGGCCGCAGGACCGTGCCGGTGCCGTCGATCCGGTGCCCGGGCACGCCGGCCAGGTCGAGCGTCCGTCCGGTGCGGTTGATGAGGAACCGGTACGGTCCCCGTACCGCCAGTTCGACCTTGCCGCGCAGCGGGGCCGGCAGTTCGCTGGACACGCCCGCCCGGTCGGCGAGGTCGGCCAGCACGGCGGTGAGACCGGTGGGTCCGAGCCGGCTGGCGACGTACGCCGCGGAGCCGCGCCCGGTGGCCCGGCGGGTGACGGCCACCCGGCCGGCCGGTGGGCCGGAGGTGTACCGGGCGAGCACCTCGACCCCCGGGTCGACGACGTCGACCCGGTCGGCCCAGACGGTGCCGGTGGTGCCGTTGTCCAGGGCGACCCGCTGCCCGTCGCGCAGCGGCCCGAACTCCTCGATCCGGATGCCCAGCAGGTCCCGCAGCGCGCCCGGATAGCCGCCGAGCCAGACGTGGTCGTGTTCGTCGACGACGCCGGAGAAGTAGGTGGTGACGAGGTGTCCCCCGCCGGTGACGTAGTCGCGGAGCCGGTCGGCGAGGGCGGCGGGCACCACGTGCAGCACCGGGGCCACGAGCAGGTCGTAGCGTTCCAACTCGGCGGTGACCGGCACGACGTCGGCGCGGACGCCGAGGTTGAGGAACGCGGTGTACCAGTCCAGCGCCTCCCGCCGGTAGCGCAGCCGGTCGGTGGGGTGCGAGTCGTGTTCGGCGACCCACCAGGACTCCCAGTCGAAGACGATGGCGGCCCGGGCCGGCCGGCGGTTCGTCCCGGCGATCTCGGCGAGGTCGCGCAGCCGGGCACCGAGTTCGGCCACGGCGCGGAAGACGGCGCTGTCCGTGCCGGCGTGCGGCACCATGGCGGAGTGGTACTTCTCCGCGCCGGCCGCGGACTGCCGCCACTGGAAGAAGCACACCGCGTCGGCGCCGTGCGCCACGTGGGTGAGCGAGTCGCGGGCCATCGCCCCGGCGACCTTCGGTACGTTGACCGGCTGCCAGTTCACCGCGCTGGTGGAGTGCTCCATCAGGTACCAGGGCCGGCCGCCGGCGATGTTGCCGGTGAGGTTGGCCGAGAAGGACAACTCGTCGAGCGCCTGCGGGCCGGGCACGAGGTAGTGGTCGTTGGCGACGAAGTCCACCTCGGCGGCCCAGTCGGCGTAGTGCATGCCGTTCGTCTCGCCCATGACCATGAAGTTGGTGGTGACCGGGACGTCGGGGGTCAGCTCGCGCAGCACCGCGCGTTCGGCGCGCAGGTGGTCCTTGAGCGCGTCGGAGGAGAACCGCTTGAAGTCCAGCTGCTGGGTCGGGTTCGGGTACGAGGCCGCCAGCCGGGGCGGCAGGATCTCGGCCCAGTCGCCGTACCCCTGGGCCCAGAAGGTGGTCGCCCAGGCGGTGTTCAGCGCCTCGACGGTGCCGTACCGCGCCCGCAGCCAGCGGCGGAACGCGGCCGCGGCGTCGTCGGAGTAGTCGTAGGCGTTGTGGCAGCCGAGTTCGTTGTTGACGTGCCAGGCCGCCAGCGCCGGGTGGTCGCCGTACCGGCCGGCCAGGGCCCGGACCAGCCGCAGGGCGTGCTCCCGGAAGATCGGTGACGTGGGCCGCCAGTGCTGCCGCCCGCCCGGCCAGAGGGTACGTCCCTCGCGGTCCACCGGCAGGATCTCCGGGTACGCGGTGGTCAGCCACGGCGGCGGCGACGCGGTCGCGGTGGCCAGGTCCACGGCGATCCCGTTGGCGTGCAACAGATCCATGATCTCGTCGAGCCAGGCGAAGTCCCACGCGTCCGCGCGCGGCTGGATCCGGGCCCAGCTGAAGATCGCCAGCGAGACGATGTTCACGCCGGCCGCCCGCATCGCCCGGACGTCGTCGTCCCAGACCTCGCGCGGCCACTGTTCGGGGTTGTAGTCGGCGCCGAATCCGAGTCGGGCCCGAGTCGGGTCGGTGGGCCAGCGCAGCCAGCGGTGACCGTGGTTCTCCTGCACAACGACTCCTGTTTTCCACGCCTACTGGTGGTTTTCGCGGGTACTGACGAATGCCACCCGCCGCGGCACCGTCCGGCCGTCGGGTCGGCCGGACGGTGCGTCCGCGCGGGCTACTTGACGGTGAAGCCCTGTTCCTTGCCGTACTTGACCGAGGCCTCCTGCCAGGCCTTCAGGCCGTCGCTCAGCGAGCCGTTGCCCAGGTACGCCTTGCCGGCGGTGTCACCGAAGACGCTGTTGGCGTAGACCTGGAACGGCAGGTACGACCAGCCCGGAACGACCTGTCCGGCGGACGCGGCCAGCACCTCGTTGACCTTCTGCCCGCCGAAGTACGGGAACTCCTTGTTCTTGAAGGCGGGCGCCTCCAACTGCGCCGCCTTGGCCGGGAAGGCACCGGCGTCGACCCGGGTCTGCGCGCCCTCGTCGACGGTGGCGTACTTCATGAACGCCCAGGCGAGCTTCTTGTTCGCGGCGGCGTTCATGATCGCCAGGGAGCTGCCGCCGTTCTCCGCGGTGGCCTTGCCGCCCGCCTCCCACTGCGGCATCGGCGCGACCCGCCACTTGCCCGACCCGGCCGCCGCGCCGGACTCCAGGTTGGCCGGCATCCAGGCGCCGGTGGTCAGCGAGGCGATGGTCCCGTCGGCGAGACCCTTGAACCACTCGTCGGTCCAGCCGTTGACCGGGGAGAGCAGCTTGCCGTCGATGAGCTTCTGCCAGGTGGTCGCGTACTTCTGGGCGCCGGGGTCGGCGAAGTTGACGCCGACCGTCGTGCCGTCGACCGTGTACGGCTTGCCGCCGGCCTGCCAGATCATGCTCGTGGTCTGGCCCGGGTCGCCGTTGTCGCTGGTGAGGTAGACCTTCGGGTCCGCCTTGTGCAGCTTCTCGGCCGCGGCGACGTACGCGTCCCAGGTGGCGGGGACGGCGATGCCGTGCTTGTCGAAGACGTCCTTGTTGTAGAACAGCGCCATCGGGCCGGAGTCCATCGGCAGGCCGTAGGTGACGCCACCGGACTTGACCCCGTTCCACGGGCCGGGGGTGAACGTGCCGTCCAGCTTGTCGGCGCCGTACGGCTTGAGGTCGGCCAGCGACTTGGCCAGGGCGAACTGCGGCAGCGCGTAGTACTCGACCTGGGCCACGTCGGGGACGCCGGAGCCGGCCTTGATCGCGTTCTGCAGGGCGGTGTACTGGTCCTTGTTGGTTCCGGCGTTGACCAGGTTGACCTTGACCTTGGGGTACTTCGCCTGGAAGCCCTCGACCACCTTCTTCAGGGTCGGCTCCCAGGCCCACACCGTGAGGTTGCCGCCGGCGTCCAGGGCCGCCTGCACGTCGGCCTCGGAGACCGGGCCGGAGGTGTCGCCGGATGCGTTGTCCGAGCCCGAACCACAGCCGGTGATGACTAACGATGCGCTCAGCGCGACGCCGGCCAGCAGCGCGCGACGACGGATGACCGTCATGGCCGTTTCCTTCCTGGGGGTGTTCATGGCGGGGGATCTCATGCGGGTGTGACTCGTGACCGGCGGGCGCCGGTCACTCCTTGACGCTTCCGGCGGCCAGACCCGACTGCCAGTACCGCTGCAGCAGCAGGAAGACCGCGATCAGCGGGATGATGGTGAGCAGCGAGCCGGTGATGACCAGGTTGAAGACCGCCTCGCCGCCCGCGGTCGCGGCCTGCTTGTTCCACGCGTCGAGGCCCAGCGTCAGCGGGTACCAGTCCGGGTCCTTGAGCATGATCAGCGGCAGGAAGTAGTTGTTCCAGGTGGCCACCACGTTGAACAGCAGCACCGTCACGGTGCCCGGGGCCAGCAGCGGCAGGGCGACGGAGAAGAAGGTGCGCAGCTCGCCGGCGCCGTCGACCCGCGCCGACTCCAGCATCTCGGCCGGGACGGCGTCCCGCGCGAACGTCCACATCAGATAGAGGCCGAACGGTGAGACCAGCGACGGGACGATGATCGCCCAGGGTGTGTTGGTGAGGCCCAGCCGGGAGAACATCAGGAAGGTGGGCACGGCCAGCGCGGTGCCCGGCACGGCGACGGCGCCGAGGACGACCGCGAACACCGCCCGCCGGCCCGGGAAGTCGAACTTCGCCAGGCCGTAGCCGGCCAGCGCGGCCAGCAGCGTCGCGCCGCCGGCCCCGACCACCACGTACAGCAGGGTGTTGAGCAGCCAGCGGGTGTAGGCGCCGTCGGAGTACGTGAAGGTCCGGGCGATGTTGTCGAACAGCGCGAAGTCCCGGTCCAGGCCCAGCCCACGGGAGCGGAACAGGCCGTCCTGGGTCTTCGTCGCGTTGATCACCAGCCAGACCAACGGCAGCAGCGTGTAGACCAGCACCAGCCCGGTCAGCAGGGTGAGCGGGGCGCTGCGCCGGCGGGCGCGCGCCGACGGGCGCCGCCGCGGCACCGGCCGGCGGCGACCGGGGGCGGGCCGGTCCGTCGGGCCGGCGAGGGGGGTGGTCACCATGGTCAGCCGGCCTTCCGCGTGCCGCGCAGCTGCACCAGGTACGCGACGATCATGGTGAGCACGCCCATGACGATCGCGACGGTGGCGGCGGTGTTGTACTGCTGCCCGTTGAACGACAACGAGTAGGCGTACAGGTTGGGGGTGAAGTACGTGGTGATCGAGTTCGGCGCCAGGGTCTTCAGGATGCTCGGCTCGGTGAAGAGCTGGAAGCTGCCGATGATCGAGAAGATGGTGGCGATGAGCAGCGGACCGCGCAGCGCGGGCAGCTTGATGGCACGGATGATCCGCAGTTGGCCGGCACCGTCGATCTCCGCGGCCTCGTACAACGACGGCGGCACCACCCGCAGCGCCGAGTAGAGGATCAGCATGTTGTAGCCGACGAACTCCCAGGTCACGATGTTTCCGATCGAGGCCAGGATGAGGTCGGCCGAGAGCGGGTCCGGCAGCGCGACGCCGAGGGCCTGGTTGAGGTCGCGGACCAGACCGAAGCGGGTGCCGTACATGAAGCCCCACATCAGGGTGGCGACGACGGCGGGCACCGCGTACGGCAGGAACACCGCGATGCGGAAGAAGGCGCTGCCGTAGAGCCGGCCACCGTCGATCGCCAGGGCGATGAGCAGGGCCAGGAACAGCATGATCGGCACCTGTACGGCGAGGAACAGCGCCACCCGGCCGAAGCCCGACCAGAACTGCGGGTCGGTGAGGACGTCGGCGTAGTTCTGCGCCCCGACGAACGTGGTCCCGCCGATCAGCCGGGTCCGGAACACGCTCAGGTAGAGCGCGTAACCGATCGGCGCGAGGAAGACCAGCGCGAAGACCGCCACGAACGGACCGACGAACTGCCAGCCGGCCCGGGACCGGCCGGCCCGGGTCGGCGGTCGCCGGCGTGCCATGGCGGTTGCGAGCCCTGCGGAGGCCATCGCTGCGCTCCTTCCGGCGGTGCGAGTCATGTTTACGTAAACATTTCCGCCCGGCCGCTGGCCTGCGGAAAGTGCCGACAAGATGACCGTCCGCAATGTTTACGTAAACTTGGGTTGCGGTATGGTGGCACTCTTCCTCAGGGCCGTCAAGGGCCCACGGGCGTACCGGGGTGGAACCGGCGACGCCGGGAGCAGGCAGGGAGCAGGCGGGAGCAAGGATGGGCATCGACGCGCCCCGGCAACGCCAGCCGGGCGTGCAGCGCGGCGGTTCCGGCGTGTCCGGCGGTCGTCGCAAGCAGCGCGTCTCCATGGCCGACGTGGCCGAACTCGCGGGCGTCTCCTCGCAGACCGTCTCCCGGGTCTCCAACGGCCACCCCGGGGTCATCGAGGCGACCCGGGAGCAGGTCCTGGCGGCCATGCGGGAGCTGGGTTACCGGCCCAACAGCGCCGCCCGCGCGTTGCGCTACGGCCAGTTCAACACCATCGGCGTGATCCTGTTCGGACTCTCCTCGACCGGCAACAGCCGTACCGTCGAGGCGATCGCCACCCAGGCCGCGGCCGAGGGTTACGCCATCACGCTCATCCCGGTCGGCGTGCCCACCCAGGACAACGTGCTGGGCGCCTTCACCCGGATGGGCGAACTCGCCGTCGACGCCGTCGTCGTCATCATCGAGGTCCACCTGCTCGACGCCAGCACGGTCGCGCTGCCGCCGGGCGTGCACGTCGTGATCGTCGACTCCGACGCCGGTGACCGCTACCCCGTCGTCGACACCGACCAGGCCGACGGCGCCCGCCAGGCCGTCCGGCACCTGCTCGACCTCGGCCACCGGACGGTCCGGCACGTGGCCGGGCCGGCCGAGTCCTTCGCGGGTGAGCGCCGGGCCCGGGCCTGGCGGGAGACCCTGGTCGAGGCCGGCCGCCCGGTCCCCCCGGTCGAGCGTGGCGACTGGTCCGCCGAGTCCGGCTACCGGGCCGGCCTGCGGCTGGCCGCGCTGCCCGACTGCACGGCCGTCTTCGCCGCAAACGACCAGATGGCCCTCGGCGTGCTGCGGGCCCTGCACGAGCACGGCCGGGCGGTCCCGGCCGAGGTCAGCGTGGTCGGCTTCGACGACATCCCGGACGCCGCGTCGTTCTTCCCGCCGCTGACGACGGTGCACCAGGACTTCGCCGAGATCGGCCGGCGGTGCGTCCGGTCGCTGCTGCGGCAGTTGCGGAACGAGCCGGCCAGCGCCGGCACCGACCTGGTGCCGACCCGGCTCGTGGTCCGGGACAGCACCGCGCCGGCCGCGCGACCCCGGCCCCCGGCCGCCGGTCGGTGAGCGGGCGGCGGCCGTAGGTCGGTCACCGCCGTACCGCGATCCTCGGGGACCTTCGGCCCGCGCGGGCCGCCGTCCGACCCTGTCGACGACGACGGCCGGGCCGGTACGACGGAGGTGGAACGTTCTCACCCCCCGGCGAGGAGACCGCGATGACAGCCAGGTACGTCCACGACTTCACCGAAGGCAACAAGGACCTCAAGGATCTCCTCGGCGGCAAGGGCGCCAACCTCGCCGAGATGACCCGGATGGGCCTGCCGGTGCCGCCCGGTTTCACGATCAGCACGGCCGCGTGCCGCGCCTACCTGGCCACCGGCGCCGTGCCACCCGGCCTCTTCACCGAGGTGGCGGAACACCTGCGGAGACTGGAGACCGGGCTGGACAAGCGGCTCGGTGACCCCCGGCGGCCGTTGCTGCTGTCGGTGCGCTCGGGCGGCAAGTTCTCCATGCCCGGCATGATGGAGACCATCCTGGACATCGGGCTCACCGACGTCACGGTCGGCGGGTTGGCCGCGCAGACCGGGGACGAGCGGTTCGCGTGGGACTCGTACCGCCGCCTCATCCAGATGTTCGGCCGGACGGTGTGCGGCGTACCGGGCGAGGACTTCGAGGCGGAGCTGTCCGGGGCCCGGGCCGCCGCCGGGGTCGACAGCGACGCCGAGCTGTCGGCCGACCAGCTGCGGCACCTGGTCGAGGCGTACCAGAAGGTGTTCCACCGGCACACCGGCGAGGACTTCCCGCAGTCGCCCCGGGAACAGCTCCACCTGGCGATCACCTCGGTCTTCCGGTCCTGGAACGCCGATCGGGCGGTGCTCTACCGCCGGCAGGAGCGCATCCCGCACGACCTGGGCACCGCGGTGAACGTGATGGCGATGGTCTTCGGCAACCTCGGCACCGACTCGGGCACCGGCGTGGCGTTCACCCGCGACCCGGCCACCGGCCGGCGCGGACTGTACGGCGACTACCTGCCCGACGCCCAGGGCGAGGACGTGGTCGCGGGTATCCGCGACACCGTCGGGCTGCGCGAGCTCGAACGCCGCCACCCGCGCTGTTTCGCCGAACTGATGTCGATCATGGACCGGCTGGAACACCACTACCGCGACCTGTGCGACATCGAGTTCACCATCGAACACGGGAAGCTGTGGATGTTGCAGACCCGGGTCGGCAAGCGCACCCCGGCGGCCGCGTTCGTCATCGCGGCGCAGCTCGTCGACGAGGGACTCATCACGACGGACGAGGCGCTGCGGCGGGTCACCGGCGGGCAGCTGGCCCAGCTGATGTTCCCGGCGTTCGACCTCGCCGCCACCCCGGAGCCGGTCACCACCGGCGTACCGGCGTCACCCGGCGCGGCGGTCGGTCGGATCGTGTTCGACTCGGCCGCGGCGGTCGAGGCGGCGGAACCGGTCGTCCTGGTCCGACCGGAGACCACCCCGGACGACCTCGCCGGCATGATCGCCGCCGAGGGCATCCTGACCAGCCACGGCGGTAAGACCTCACACGCCGCGGTCGTCGCCCGGGGCATGGGCAAGCCGTGCGTGTGCGGCGCCGCGGCGGTGCGCATCGACCCGGACCGGGGCCGGCTGTGCGTGGGCGACACCGTGCTGACCGCCGGGGACCTGATCTCCATCGACGGGACGACCGGACGGGTCTACCCGGGCGCCGTCGCGGTGCGGCCCTCGCCCGTGGTCCGGTACCTGGACGGCGAGCTGGCCGCCGACAGCGACCCGCTGGTCGCCGCCGTGGACCGTCTGCTGCGGCACGCCGACGCGGTACGCCGGCTCGGCGTGCACGCCAACGCGGACACCCCCGCCGACGCGGATCGGGCCCGCCGCTTCGGCGCCACCGGCATCGGGCTGTGCCGGACCGAACACATGTTCCTCGGCGAACGCCGGTCCCTGGTGGAACGGTTGATCCTGGCCACCGACGACGAGCAGCGCCGGGCCGCCCTCGACGAGTTGCTGCCGCTGCAACGGGCCGACGTCACCGGCATCCTGGCCGCGATGGACGGGTTGCCGGTCACCATCCGCCTGCTCGACCCGCCGTTGCACGAATTCCTTCCCGCGCTGGACGACCTGGTCGCCCGGGTGGCCCGCGCCGAGGCCCTGGGCCGGGACCCGGGCCGGGACGGCGTGCTGCTCGCCGCGGTGCGCCGGCTGCACGAGGTCAACCCGATGCTCGGGCTGCGTGGCGTCCGCCTGGGTCTGGTCGTTCCCGGCCTGTTCGCCATGCAGGTGCGCGCCGTGGCCGAGGCCGCCGCCGCGCGGACCAGGGCCGGCGGCCACCCCCGTCCGGAGATCATGGTTCCGCTGGTGGCGACGGTGCGGGAACTGGACCTGGTCCGCGCCGAGGTCGAGACGGTACTGGCGAACGTCCCGGACGCGCCGCCGATCAGATTCGGCACGATGATCGAGGTCCCCCGAGCCGCGTTGACCGCCGGTCAGATCGCCGAGCACGCCGATTTCTTCTCCTTCGGCACGAACGACCTGACCCAGCTGACCTGGGGCTTCTCCCGGGACGACGTCGAGGGCGCGTTCTTCTCCCGCTACCTGGACCTGGGTGTCTTCGGCACGTCACCGTTCGAGACGGTCGACGCCGCCGGGGTCGGCGCGCTGGTCGAGCTGGCCGTGCGCCGGGGACGCGCGACGCGACCGGACCTGACGGTCGGCGTGTGCGGCGAACACGGGGGCGACCCGGCGTCGGTGCGGTTCTTCCACACCACGGGGCTGGACTACGTCTCCTGCTCGCCGTACCGGATCCCGGTGGCCCGGCTGGAGGCCGGCCGGGCCGCCGTGCACACCGGCGACGCGGGCTCGGACAGCCGGTGACCCGCGGCCGCCGGCGGCGTGGGCGGCGGCCGGGCAGGTCGGGACCTTCGGCCCGCGCCCCGGTGCCGTTCGCCGGCAGCCCCCGCACCGCCGGCCGGACACGATTGACCTGGGCGAACGGATGCCCGGCGAGGAGGACTGAGCAGTGCTGAACCAGGTAATCACGCCGGTGGACGCGGCGGTCGACGCGCGGGTGCCCGCTCCGGCGCAGCTGGCGGTCGACGCGCTGGTCGCGGACGCGGCCAAGGCGCTGGAGGAGTACGGATCGCTCACCCAGGAGGACGTCGACCGGATTGTCGGCAAGGCGTCCGTGGCGGCGCTGGACCGGCACGGCGCACTGGCCGAACTGGCGATCGCGGAGACCGGCCGCGGCGTCTTCGAGGACAAGGCGGTGAAGAACATGTTCGCCGCCGAGCACGTCACGCACGGCATGGCGGGCCTGAGGACCGTCGGCGTCGTCGCCCGGGACGAGATCGACGGCATCGTACAGATAGCCGATCCGGTCGGCGTCGTCGCCGGCATCACCCCGGTGACCAACCCGACCTCCACGGTGATCTTCAAGAGTCTGCTGGCGCTGAAGACCCGTAACCCGATCGTCTTCGCCTTCCACCCCGCCGCCCAGCGGTGCAGCGCCGAGGCGGCGCGGGTGGTGCGGGACGCCGCGGTCGACGCCGGCGCACCCCGGCACTGCGTACAGTGGATCGAGAAGCCGGCGCTGGCCGCCACCCGGGCGCTGATGCACCACCCCGGGGTGTCGGTGATCCTGGCGACCGGCGGCAACGGCATGGTCCGCGCCGCCTACTCGGCGGGCAAGCCGGCCCTGGGCGTCGGCGCGGGCAACGTGCCCGCGTACGTGCACCGCGACGCCGACGTCGGGCGGGCCGTGCACGACATCGTCCTGTCGAAGACCTTCGACAACGGCATGATCTGCGCCTCGGAACAGGCCGTGGTCCTCGACGACGCGGTGTACGGCGCCGCGATCGCCGAGTTCCGCCGGCTGCACGCCCACCTGGCGAGCGCCCGGGAGAAGGCACTGCTGGAGCGGTTCCTCTTCCCCTCGACCGGCGACGGCCCGGCGACCGGCGACGGCGCGAACCGCGCCGGGGTACGGATCAACCCGGAGGCCGTCGGACGGCCCGCGCCGTGGATCGCGCAGCAGGCGGGATTCGCCGTGCCCGCCGGCACGTCGCTGATCCTGGCGGCGGCCGACGAGGTCGGCCCGGCCGAACCGCTGACCCGGGAGAAGCTCTGCCCGGTCCTGGCCGTGCTGCGCGCCCAGGACCAGGAGCAGGGCTTCCGGTACGCCGAGCAGATGGTGGAATTCGACGGGCTGGGCCACAGTGCCGTCATCCACACCGGCGACGCCGCCGTCGCCGAGCAGTTCGGCATGCGGGTCAAGGCCGTCCGGATCATGTGGAACACGCCCGCGTCACAGGGCGGCATCGGCGGGATCTACAACGCCTTCCTGCCCTCGTTGACGCTCGGCTGCGGCAGCTACGGCCACAACTCGGTGTCGAACAACGTGTCGGCGATCAACCTGATCAACATCAAGCGGGTCGGCCGGCGGACCAACAACCTGCAGTGGTTCAAGGTCCCGCCGAAGATCTACCTGGAACGCAACGCGATCCGGTACCTGCGGGACATGCCCGGCGTCGCCCGGGTCACCATCGTCACCGACCCCACCATGACCCGGCTCGGCTACGTCGACCGGATCAGCCGGGTCCTGACCGACCGCCCGACTCCGGTCACCATCCAGGTCATCGACAGCGTCGAACCGGAACCCACGATGGACACCGTCCAGCGCGGCGCCGAGGTGATCCGCGCGTTCCGACCCGACACGATCATCGCGCTCGGTGGCGGCTCCCCGATGGACGCCGCGAAGGTCATGTGGCTGCTGTACGAGCATCCCGACGTGGTCTTCGCCGACATGAAGGAGAAGTTCTCCGACATCCGCAAGCGGGCCTTCCGGTTCCCGGCCCTGGGCGCCCGCGCCAAGTTGGTCTGCGTTCCGACCACCTCCGGTACGGGTGCCGAGGTGACGCCGTTCGCGGTGATCACCGATGCGGCCGGCGGGCAGAAGTACCCGCTCGCCGACTACGCGCTCACCCCGAGCGTGGCGATCGTGGACCCGGCGCTCACCGCCGACCTGCCGCCCTCGGTGACGGCCGACAGCGGCTTCGACGCCCTCACCCACGCCACCGAGGCGTACGTGTCGGTGTACGCGAACGATTTCACCGACGGCCTCGCGTTGCACGCCATTCGACTCGTCTTCGATCACCTGGAGCGGTCGGTGACCGCCGGCGCAGCCGACCCGGTGGCCCGGGAGAAGATGCACAACGCCGGCACCATCGCCGGCATGGCGTTCGGCAACGCGTTCCTGGGCATCGTGCACGCGATGTCGCACACCCTCGGTGGCACGTTCCACATCGCGCACGGGCGGACCAACGCGATCCTGCTCCCCCACGTGATCCGGCACAACGGGACCGTGCCCGGCAAGCTGACCGGCTGGCCGAAGTACGAGCGGTACACCGCCCCGGAACGGTTCCAGGACATCGCCAGGATGCTCGGACTGCCGGCCGCCACCCCCGAGGAAGGCGTCGAGTCGTACGCCGTGGCGGTGGAGCGGCTGCGCGCGGCGGTCGGCCTGCCGGCGACCTTCGAGGCGGCCGGCGTGCCCCGGGACGCGTTCCTCGCCGCCCTTCCCCAGCAGGCCATGAACGCCTATCTGGACCAGTGCGCCCCCGCGAACCCGCGGATGCCGATGCTCGACGACATGCGGGAGCTGATGCGCCGCGCCTACGACGGCGGGTGAACGGGGACCCGGCGGTGCGGACGTCCCGGCGGGCCGGGTCTTTCGACCCTGACCGGCGCCCCGGCCGCCGGGAAGGCTGGGAGTGAGGGCAAGGAGGAGGAGTGATGCATCCACGACACACCGACCGGCCGGACGCCTGGCGCGGGTTCGCGGGCTCGGCCTGGCGGGAGCAGATCGACGTCGCCGCGTTCATCCGGGACAACGTCACCCCGTACGCCGGCGACGGGACCTTCCTGGCCGGGCCCACCGACCGCACCCGCGACCTCTGGGCCGGCCTGCGGGAGATGTTCGCCGAGGAACGCCGGCGCGGCGTCTACGACGTGGACCCGCACACGCCGTCGACCATCACCTCGCACGGTCCGGGCTACCTCGACCGGTCGCGGGAGTTGATCGTCGGACTGCAGACGGACGCGCCGCTGCGCCGGGCGATCATGCCGAACGGCGGCCTGCGCATGGTGGAGAACGGGCTGGCGGCGTACGGCTACCGGCTCGACCCGGAGGTGAAGCGGATCTTCACCGAGTACCGCAAGACGCACAACGACGGGGTCTTCGACGCCTACCCCCGGGACGTGGTCGCCGCGCGCCGGTCGCACATCGTCACCGGCCTGCCGGACGCCTACGGCCGCGGTCGGATCATCGGTGACTACCGCCGGGTCGCGCTGTACGGGGTCGACCGGCTCGTCGCCGAGCGCCGGGCGGCCAAGGACCGCCTCGACGACGCGCCGTGCACCGAGGCGGTGATCCGCGACCGGGAGGAACTCGCCGAGCAGATCCGGGCCCTGGCCGACCTGACCCGGATGGCGGCGAGCTACGGCCACGACATCACCGGCCCGGCGGCCACCGCCCGCGAGGCGATCCAGTGGTTGTACTTCGCCTACCTGGCGGCCACCAAGGACCAGAACGGTGCCGCCATGTCGCTCGGCCGGACCGCCAGTTTCCTCGACATCTACCTGCACCGCGACCTGGTCGAGCACCGGCTCACCGAGACCGACGCGCAGGAACTCGTCGACGACTTCGTGATCAAGCTCCGGATCATCCGGTTCCTCCGGACGCCGGAGTACGACGCGCTGTTCTCCGGCGACCCGACCTGGGTGACCGAGGCCCTGGGCGGCATCGGCGCCGACGGTCGCCCGCTGGTGACCCGGACCAGCTTCCGCTACCTGCAGACCCTCTACAACCTCGGCCCGGCGCCCGAGCCCAACCTGACCGTGCTCTGGTCGCCGGCCCTGCCGGTGGGGTTCAAGCGGTTCTGCGCCCAGGTCTCGCTGGACACCAGCGCCATCCAGTACGAGAACGACGAACTGCTGCGGCCCGCGTACGGTGACGACACCGCCATCGCCTGCTGCGTCTCGGCGATGCGGGTGGGCCGGGACATGCAGTTCTTCGGCGCCCGCGCCAACCTGGCCAAGGCGCTGCTGTACGCCGTCAACGGCGGCCGGGACGAGATCACCGGCGAGCAGGTCGCCCCGCCCACCGAGCCCGTCGGCGGCGAGTACCTCGACTACGACGAGGTGCTGGCCGCGTTCGACCGGACCCTGGACTGGCTGGCGCGGACCTACGTCCGGGCGCTCAACGTCATCCACTACATGCACGACCGGTACGCCTACGAGCGGTTGGAGATGGCCCTGCACGACTATCCCGTGCGGCGCTTCCTGGCCACCGGGATCGCCGGGTTGTCGGTGGCGGTGGACAGCCTCTCGGCGATCCGGTACGCCCGGGTGAAGATGCTGCGCGACGAGACCGGTCTGGCCGTCGACTACGCGGTCGAGGGCGACTACCCGGCGTTCGGCAACAACGACGACCGGGCCGACGAGATCGCGGTGTGGCTGGTCCGTACGTTCATGGCCAAGGTCCGGCGGCAGCCCACCTACCGGGACGCGGAGCCGACCCTGTCGGTGCTCACCATCACCTCCAACGTCGTCTACGGCACGCACACCGGCAACACCCCCGACGGCCGTCGGGCCGGTGAGCCGTTCGCGCCGGGCGCCAACCCGATGAACGGTCGGGACCGGCACGGCCTGGTCGCCGCGGCCCTGTCGGTGGCGAAGCTGCCGTACGACAGTGCCCGCGACGGCATCTCGCTGACCGCCACGGTCACCCCGGACGGCCTCGGCCGGCTCCGCGAGGAGCGGATCGACAACCTGGTCGGCGTCCTGGACGGGTACACCGACGCCGGCGGCTTCCACCTCAACGTCAACGTGCTGGACCGGGCCACGCTGGAGGACGCGATGCGGCATCCGGAGCGCTATCCGAACCTGACCGTCCGGGTCTCCGGCTACGCGGTCAACTTCGTCCGGCTGACCCGCGAGCAGCAGCGCGACGTCATCTCCCGCACCTTCCACGGCCGGCTGTGACCGTCATGGCCGACACGCTGACCGGGGCCGTCCACTCCTTCGACGTCTCGACCGGGGTGGACGGCCCCGGCACCCGATTCGTGGCGTTCCTCGCCGGCTGCCCGCTGCGGTGCCGGTACTGCCACAGCCCGGACACCTGGTACCGGCGCAGTGGCCGGCCGATGACGGTCGACGAGTTGCTGCTGGAGATCCGCCGGTACGAGCGGTTCATCAAGGTGGCCGGCGGCGGCGTGACGGTGTCCGGCGGGGAGCCGCTCATGCAGCCGGACTTCACCACGGCGGTGTTGCGCGGCGGCAGGTCCCTCGGCCTGCACACCGCCCTGGACACCAGCGGCTTTCTCGGCGACCGGGCCACCGACGACCTGCTGGACGCGACCGACCTGGTGCTGCTGGACGTCAAGTCCTGGGACCCGGGCACCTACCGCCGGGTCACCCGGACCGGCCGGGTCGCACCCACCCTGCGGTTCGCCCGCCGGCTGGCCGACCGGGGCACCCCGATGTGGATCCGCTTCGTCCTGGTGCCGGGTCTCACCGACGAACCGGACAACGTCGCCGGCGTCGCGGACTTCGTCGCGGGCCTGACCACGGTGGAACGCGTCGACGTTCTGCCGTACCACCGCCTCGGCGTATCGAAGTACGCCGCCCTGGGCCTGCCGTACCCGCTCGCGGACACCGCGCCACCGGACCCGGAGCTGGTCGGCCGGGTCGTCGAGCAGTTCCGCGCCCGCGGGCTGGAGTGTCCCGCGCGGTGAGGCCCGGTGGCCGCGACGCCCGCCACCGAGACCGTTTCGCGGGTGTGTGCCGAGCGTGTTGACGACAGACATCATACGAGTTACTTTTACGTCCATCGATAGAGATGTCGATCCGTTCGACGATTTCCCACGTCGGGGAGTCGGCGCTCCGACGAGCGGCGCGACAGCCGAGACTTCTCCCTCCCACGAGGATCCGATGGACGCGAAACATCAGATGTATCGGCCCGGCCACACCCGGGGTCTCCTGCCCAGATCGGCCGGACTGCTGCTGGCGGCCGTGCTCGCCGTCGTGGGTGCGGTGGCTGTGCGGCCGGCACCGGCGCACGCCGCCACCAACCAGTTCCGCGGGGTCAACTGGGCCGACCAGCGGGACAACTTCGTCAACGGCGTGCTCTACGTCTCCGGGCTCGGCGCGTCCGACACGTACGCGTCGGCGGCCACGGTGGCCGACCGGGTGGTCGGCCAGATGTACTCGCTCACCGGCGCGAACACCGTCCGGATGCCGGTCAACGAACCGACCGTGGCCAACTACTGGGGGACGTACACCGGGGCGATCGACACGGCACTCGGCAAGGGCAACGTGTTCCTCGCGTACTGGGCGTACAGCGGCGGCCGGCCGGCCAACACCAACGCCTTCTACCAGATGTGGGACGCGATCGTCGCCCGGTACGCCGGCAACCCGAACGCCTACTTCGAGGTGATCAACGAACCGTCCGGCTACAGCGCCACGGACCTGACCAACCTGTACAACACCTGGCTGAACCGCTATCCCACCGTGCCGCGCGGCCGGGTGATCCTCGACGGCACGGGCCTGGCCCAGGACGCCGCCCCGATCGGCCGGGACAGCCGGTTGACCAACACCCTGATCGGGATCCACGACTACTCGTTCTGGGGCAACTTCGAGGACGAGACCACCTGGGCCAACCACATCAACGGCTACATCGGGGCGTACGCCGACCGGGTGGTCGTCACCGAGTGGGGCGGCCCGATGACCCGGGGCAGCAAGAACGGTGTCACCTACGATCCGATCGACTACAGCATCCCCAGCGGGTCGTTCTTCGCCGACTACATCCGCGGCGTCAGCGGCCAGCTGCGCGCCCTCGGCGTGGGCAGCGTGTACTGGCCGGGGCTGCGCGACGGTGACTGGTACAGCATGACCAACAAGACCGGCAGCGGTGCGAACATCCAGCTGACGGTGCCGAACGGCTCGGGGCTGGGCCGGCTGCGGTACGCCTGGGGAACGGGCGACGCCGGCGGCACGTACGTGGCCGTCCGCAACGCCGCCACCGGCCGGTACGTCGACGGGCTGGGCAGCACCGGCAACGGCGCCAACGCCGGTCAGGGCAGCGACGCGAACGCCGCGAACGGGCAGTGGGTCGTCGAGAACTCGGGCACCTACGTCCGGATCCGCAACCGCGCCACCGGCCTGTACCTCGACGGCATGGGCCGCACCACCAACGGCGCCGCGGTGGGCCAGTACGCGAGTTCCGGCAGCAACAACCAGCAGTGGTCGGTGCTGACCGACGCCAACAACGTCCGGATCCGCAACCGCGCCACCGGCCTGTACCTCGACGGCGCGGGCAGCACGGGCACCGGTGCCGCACTGGTCCAGTGGAGCGACTCCGGCAGCGCCAACCAGCGGTGGAAGATCGTGGCCGCCGGCTGAGCGACACCAGGTCTCCGGTGGTCAGAGGTCCACCGGACCCGGAGCCGACCCGCTGACCGGGACGGGTGGGCATTCCGGAGCGGCCGGTCCATCCCTTGGCGGACGGAAGGGGATGGACCGGCCGGCACCTCGCGCGTTCCCCCGACGGCCCCGCGGGGTCGACTCCGGCCGGGTCGACCGGCGGCACCGGCCGCTGCGGATCGGCGGACCATCACTTACGCTCTTTGATAGGCGTACGTCGATGCAATGTCCCGCCGGCCCGACGGCCGCGCGCCGATTGGAGCGACCCGATGACCCGGCTGCCCAGAACCGCAGCGCTGACCAGCCTCCTGCTCACCCTCACCGTCACCGGGCACCCGGGAGCCGCTCTCGCCGGTGGTGTCAGCGCCCGACCGGTGACCAGCCACGCCCTCGCCGGGCCACCCGGCGCCCCGCCCAATGTCTGTCCACCCGGCGCCGGCTACGGATCGCCGCTGCCGGCCACCTCGGTCACCGCCACGAAGATCCGCGGCGGCTTCGCCTTCCTCGAGGGACCGGTGTGGCTCGCCGACCGGGGCTCCCTGCTGATGTCCGACATGGCGGCGGGGACCGGCCCGCAGAACGTCCAGCCGTCGGCCATCCGCCGGTTCACCCCGCCGGGCACGTTCGACACCCTCATCGCCGCCGCGGGCAGCAACGGGCTGGCCCTCAGCGCCGACGGGCAGCGGATCATCGCCGCCACGCACGACCAACGCAGCGTCTCGTCGTACCGGCTCGACGACCTGAGCCGCACCGTGGTGGCCGCGAACTACCAGGGCCGGGCGTTCAACTCGCCCAACGACGTGGCGGTCCGGTCGGACGACGTCGTCTACTTCACCGACCCGAACTTCCAGCGCGGTAACCGGCCCGACCAGATGGGCGGGCGTACCGGCGTCTTCCGCGTCGCGGGCGGCCAGGTGTCGCTGGTCGACGACACGCTGCGGCAGCCCAACGGCATCGCGCTCGCCCCCGACGGCGGCACCCTCTACGTCGGCGCCTACGGCGAGAACAAGATCTACCGGTACGCCGTCCAGCCCGACGGCAGCACCGGACCGCGCAGCGTCTTCGTGAACTACGTCGGCGGCCCGGACGGCGCCACCCTCGACTGCGCCGGGAACGTCTACTGGGCGTCCGGCTTCGACGGTCTGGTGCACGTGTACTCACCGGCCGGCACCCAACTCGGCACGATCCGGGCCGGCGGCACCGGCACCACCAACGTGGCCTTCGGCGGCCCCGACCGGCAGACCCTCTACATCACCTCGGGCCCCACCAACGACTCCGGCCTGTACGCCGTGCGGCTCAACGTGCCCGGTTACCCGTACTGACCGACCATCCCGACGCGAAAAGGACCCGTCACGTGCCCAACCATCGTCACCCGATCCTGTCCGCCGCGCTGGCGCTGCTGACCGGCGCCGGCCTCGCGCTGGCCGGCGCCCCCGCGCCCGCCGCGGCCACGGCCGGGCCGGCGGCCACGACGCCGGACCCCGCCGGCCGGCTCGCCGCCGACACCACGCCGCCCACCGCCCCGACCAACCTGCGCTCCTCCCGGCTGACCTGCCAGTCCGTCACGCTCACCTGGTCGGCCTCCCGGGACAACGTCGGCGTCGCGTTCTACGACATCTACCACGACGGCCAGCAGGTCACCTCGGTCACCGGAAGCACGCTGACCGCCACGCTCGCCGTGGCCCAGGGCGTCACCTGGGGGTGGTACGTCAACGCCCGCGACGCCGCCGGGAACGTGTCGCAGGCCAGCGCCACGCTCAGGGTCACCCCGCCGTTCTGCCAGCGCGACACCCAGCCACCCACCGCGCCGACCGGCCTGACCGCCACCGTCAGCGGCACGGACGTCACGCTGACCTGGACGGCCGCCACCGACAACGTCGCGGTCACCGGCTACGACATCCGGCGCGACGGGGTGACCGTCGGCTCGGTCGCCGGCACCGCGACCAACCCGCCCGCGACCAGGTTCACCGACACCGGACTGGCCGCCGACACGGACTACGCGTACACGGTGGTGGCCCGGGACGCGCAGGGCAACGTCTCGACGGCCAGCGCCGCGGTGTCGGCGCACACCGGATCGACCTGCACGAGCCCCGTCTGCGGGACGACCGAGATCACCACCGAACGGGACCTGCCGTGGGGCCTGGTGCAGTTGCCCGACGGCACCGTCCTCTACGGACGGCGCGACCTGTTCGACATCGTCGCCATGAAGCCCGACGGCACCGACAAGCACAGCATCGGCACGGTCCCGAACGTCGCCGGCACCAACGGCGAGGGCGGCGTCCTCGGCCTGGCCGTCTCCCCCGACTTCAGCACCGACCGGTGGTTGTACATCTACCACACCACCACGACCGACAACCGGATCGTGCGCATCCGCTACGACGGCACGCTGCGCACCGACACCGTCCAGGTGCTGGTCACCGGCATCCCGCGCAACAAGTACCACAACGGCGGCCGGCTGCGCTTCGGTCCCGACGGGATGCTCTACGCCGCCGCCGGTGACGGCCAGAGCCCGGACCGCGCCCAGGACATCAACGACCTGGGTGGCAAGGTGCTCCGGCTGCGCCCGGACGGCGGCGTGCCGGCGGACAACCCGTTCGGCAACTACGTGTGGAGCTACGGCCACCGCAACCCGCAGGGCCTGGCGTTCGACTCCCGGGGCCGGCTGTTCGAGCAGGAGTTCGGCAACAACGTCATGGACGAGACCAACATCATCGTCAAGGGCGGCAACTACGGCTGGCCGGCCTGTGAGGGCACCGTCGGCACCTGCGCCAACGCCGGCTACGTGGCGCCGGTACGCACGTACCCGGTCGCCGAGGGGTCGTGCAGCGGCATCGCCATCGTGCGCGACGTGCTGTACATCGCCTGCCTGCGCGGTGCCCGGCTGTACCGGGCCCGGATCAGCGGTGACACCCTGACCGACGTGCAGCAGTACTTCGTCGGCACCTACGGCCGGCTGCGCACCGTCGAGCCGACCCTGGACGGCAACCTGTGGCTGACCACCAGCAGCGGCGGTGACAAGGACAGCATCCCGAACAACAGCAACGAACGGATCTTCAAGGTCCGGCTCGGCGGCTGACGAGACCGGACCGCCCGCGCCGGCCGGTCCCCCTTCGGCGGGAGGCCGGCCGGCGCGCGCGACCGTGGTACGCCGGACCGCGCCACGGCTCCGGTCAGGACACCGTCACGAGGTCCAGAACAGGTTCGGGTTCACGTGCCCGGTCCAGTCGAAGACGGCCATGTTGTCCCAGCCGTCGCCGGTCCCGTTGATGTCCGCCGGGTCCCAACCGTTGCCGCGGATCGCGTACCAGGTGGGTTCCCAGTAGAAGACGCCCACCGCGCCGGCGTTGCGCGCGGTGTTCTGCACCCAGCTGAACTGCTGCGCCTGCCCCGCCCAGGTGGCCGGGATGTTCTCGCACAGCGTGCTGCCGGGGATCGAGTTCGGCGTGCCGTCGGCGTCCGCCGTGGTGAACTGGTACGCCGTCTCGGCGATCACGACCGGCTTGCCGTAGCGCGCCTTCATGTCGGCGATCACGTTGTACAGGTTCGCCAGCGTGCCGTGCCACATGCAGTAGTAGGACAGCGCGGTGACGTCCCAGGTCACGCCCTGCGCCCGGATCCCGTCGTAGAACCAGCGGGCGTTCGCGTCGCTGTCCGCGTCGGCCGTGTGGATCCACACCTGGGTGCCGCCGTTGCACGCCTTGGTGGCGTTGTAGCCCTGCTTGAGCAGGCTGGCCAGCGGGGCGAAGTTGTTGTTGACCACCTTGCCGGTGGGCCACAGCATGCCCACGTTGATCTCGTTGCCGATCTGCACCGAGTCCGGGGTGGTGCCCTGCGCCTTCAGCGCGGTGCACACGTCGTAGGTGTAGTTGTAGACGTCGGACTGCAACTGGCTCAGCGAATGCCCGGCCCAGGCCGCCGGCGGGTACTGCTTGCCCGGGTCGGCCCAGGTGTCCGAGTAGTGAAAGTCGATCAGCAGCTTGAAGCCCTTGGCCTTGATCGTCCTGGCCTGCTGGAGCACCTTGGCCTTGTTGTTGTAGCCGCTGGCCGGGCTGTTCCAGACCCGCAGGCGCAGGTAGTTGGCGCCCTTGGAGCGGAGGATGTCGTACGGGTCGGCCTGGGCGCCGGACGCGGCGTAGTACCGGGCGCCGAGGTCGAGGCTGCGCTGCAACGACGAGACGTCCGCGCCGAGCATGGTGAGGGTGTTCGCCGCGTGTGCGGGAGCGGCGAGGGCCAGCGGGGCGGCGAGAACGACCGCCGCCACGAGGGCCCGGATGGACAGTTTCATGGCGCTCTCCTTCACATGGGGGAAGGGATGCGGGACCGTCCGGCGGCGCTGCGGGACGGTCGTCGGGGGTGAACAGGCGTCCGGCGGCCCTGCCGGACGGGCCAGGAGGCCGGGGCGGATCGCCCGGCGACGGTGTCCGGCCCGGCCGGCCCGGTGCTCAGGCCGGCGCGGGCGAGGAGGAGCGGAGGACCAGACTCGTCGGCACCGTGACGGCGAGCGGGGTACGCCCGGCGATCACGTCGGTGAGCAGCCGGACCATCTCCTCGCTGATCCGGTCGAGCGGATGGCGGACCGTGGTCAGCGGCGGGTCCAGCGTGGCGGCCAGCCCGGAGTCGTCGAAGCCCACCACCCGCACGTCCTCGGGCACGGCCCGGCCGGCCGCCCGGAGCACCGGCAGGGCCGCGGCCGCCATGGCGTCCGAGGCGGCGAAGACCGCGTCCAGGTCGGGCGCCCGCCGCAGCAGCGCCCGCATGGTCTCGGCACCGCTGCCCCGGGTCCAGTCGCCGTGCCCGATGCGGTCCGGTTCGACCGGCAGCCCGTGCGCGGTCAGCGCGTCGGCGTAGCCGTGCAACCGGTCCACCCCACCCGAGGTGTCCTGCGGTCCGGCGATGGTGGCGATGCGTCGGCAGCCGGCCGCGATCAGGTGTTCCACCGCCGACCGGGCGCCGCCCCGGTCGTCGGCCGCCACCGAGCTGATCACCTGCTCGTAGCCGAGCACCCGGCCGCACGCCACGATCGGCACCTCGGCCCGGACCAACTGGGCCAGCAGCGGGTCGCCGGAGTGCGGCGAGACCAGCAGCACCCCGTCGACGTGCCCGCCGGAGAGGTACGCCACGGCGCGGTCGCGCTCGTCGGGGGTGGAGGCGATCATCAGGATCAGCGTCAACTCCCGGCCGGAGAGCGCCTGCGCCACGCCGCGCAGCAGCACCGAGAAGTTGGGGTCCTCGAAGAGCAGGTGCTGCGGCTCGGTGAGCAGGAAGGCGATCGAGCCGGACCGGCCGGTGGCCAGCGACCGGGCGTGCGGGTTCGCCCGGTAGCCGGTCCGGGCGATGGCGTCCCGCACGGCCCGGAAGGCCTCGGGGCTGACCCACTCCCGGCCGTTGAGCACACGGGAGACGGTGGCGTAGGAGACCCCTGCCTCGCGCGCGACGTCGCGGATGGTGGGCCGCTTGCGCCCCGTACCAGGCGAGGTCGGCACGGGTTGGATCATAGTCTGCGCCCGTTCCCCGGCCGGCCATCGCGCCGTCACGCCTTGACCGCGCCGGCGCCCAGGTCGACCCGCCAGTAGCGTTGCAGGCCGAGGAAGAGGGCGATGAGCGGGACGACCGACAGCAGCGCTCCGGTGATCACCGAGGTGTACATGGCCGGCTGCTGGACGCCCTGGTTGAGCAGGCCGGTCAGGCCCACCGTGACCGGGAAGAGGTGTTCGTCGCCGAGCATGATGTACGGCAGCATGAAGTTGTTCCAGATCGCCACGAACTGCAGCAGGAAGACGGTGACCAGGCCGGCCCGCATCATCGGCAGCGCCACCCGGCCGAAGGTGCGCCAGTCGCCGGCGCCGTCGATCCGGGCGGCCTCGATCACCTCGGTGGGCACCGCCGCCGCCGCGAAGACCCGACACAGGTAGATCCCGTACGGGCTGATCACGCTGGGCAGCAGCACCGCCCAGTAGGTGTTGGTCAGCCCGACCTTGGCCAGCAGCAGGTACTGCGGGATGGCCAGGATGACACCCGGCACCAGCACGCCGGCCAGCAGCACGTGGAAGACGACCGACTTGCCGGGGAACGCGTACTTGGCGAGGGCGAAGCCGGCCATCGCGGACACCAGGGTGGACGCCGCCCCGCCGAGCCCGGCGTACAGGGCGGTGTTGGCCAGCCAGCGCCAGTAGAGACCGTCCCGATACCCGCTGAGCGCGCCCAGGTTGTCGAACAGGTGGGTGCTCGGCGCGAGGGTGAACGTCGAGAAGAGTTCCCCGGCGTTCTTGGTCGACGCCACCAGCACCCAGAACACGGGGAACAGGCAGTACAGGGCGCCGATCAGCAACAGCACGGTGGCCGACGGGCTGATCGGCCGGTCGGCACGGCGCCGGCCGGCGGGTGCCGACGACCTGGTCGCGGGGGCCGGCCGGAGCGCGGTCGGAACGGACACGGTCAGTCCTCCTGGTTGAAGGCGCGGGCGCCGACGAGCCGGAGGAACCCGAGGGACACCGCCAGGGTCGCCAGCGCGATGACCACCGAGGTGGCCGCGGCCGAGTGGACGTCGTTGCGGGTGAAGGCGTCCCGGTACACCTTCATCAAGGGGGTCCAGGTGCTCGAGATGGTGTTGCTCAACGGGCGCAGCGTCATCGGTTCGGCGAAGACCTGCAACGTGGCGATGAGGGAGAAGACGAAGGTCATGATGAGCGACGGCAGCACCATCGGGATCTTGACCCGCCAGGCGATCTGCACGTCCGAGGCGCCGTCCAGCCGGGCCGCCTCGACCAGGCTGGTGGGGATGGTCCGCAGCGCGGTGTAGATCACGATCATGTTGAAGCCGGTACCGCCCCAGACCGCGATGTTGGCCACCGCCCACAGCACCGACGGTCCGGCGAACAGGTCCGGCATGCTCAGCCCGACCCTTTCCAGGACGTCGGCGGCCGGGCTGACCCGGGGCAGGTAGAGGAAGCCCCACAGCAGCGACGCGATCACCGCCGGCACCGCGTACGGCAGGAAGATGGCGGTCCGGGCGAAGGTGCCCACCCGGGTCCGTCCCGCGTCCAGCAGCAGCGCCATGAGCAGGGCCACGCCGAGCATGGTGGGCACGACGATCAGCCCGTACGCCCCGATCCGGTAGATGCTGGGCAGGAACTCGGGGTCGGTCAGCGACCGGGCGTAGTTGTCCAGCCCGGCCCAGACCTCTGTGCGCGAGCCGACGCCCAGGCCGAGGCCGCTGACCCGGACCCGGCGCAGGCTCAGGTATCCGGCGTAGCCGATCGGCGCGGCGAGGAACGCGGCGAACAGGACGAGGGCGGGCGCCAGGAACGCGTACGGCACGCCGGCCCGACGGCCCCGACGGCTGGCCGGCCGGAGCGTACCGGTGGGGGTGGGGGACGGCGTCACGGCGGTCACCTTCCGTCTGCGGTTGTGGTCGCGGTGCGGCGCCGGGCCGCACCGCGCCTGCGGGTCAGCCGGCGAGCTTGAAGCCGGTGTTCTTCATGTCGTCGACGGTGGTCCGCTGCATCGTGCTCAGCGCCTCGGTGAAGGCCGCGGCCCGCTTGGCCTGGGCGGCCTTGCCGAAGGCGTCGCTGTACGCGCTGTAGGCGACGTTGACGTTCGGACCGTAGGTGAACGGGTTGGTGGCCTTGGCGGACGCCTCGGCGATGGCGTAGAAGTCGGCCTGCCCGGCGAAGAAGGCCGGCGGCGCGGTCAGCGCGGTGGCGGTGGCGTCGAGCGAGGCGGGGTAGACGTTGGCGGTCGCGGCCAGCGCCTTGACCGACGCGGGGTCGGTGTTCAGCCAGGCGGCGAACTCGGCGGCCTGCTTGCGGTGCTTGCTCTGGCTGGTGACGCTGGTCGCCGAGCCGCCCCAGTTGCCGGTGGCCGGCTTGGCCGGGTCCCACTGCGGCAGCGCTGCGACCTTCCATCTGCCCTTGGTGGAGGCGGCGTTGTCCGCCAGTACGCCGGGTGCCCAGACGGCGCTGAGCCAGCCCACCTGGGTGCCGTCGTTGAGCGCCGCGTTCCACTCCGGGGTGTACATCGGCTTGTTGTCGACCACGCCCTCCTGCACCAGCCCGCCCCAGTAGTCGGCGACCTTGCGGGTGGTGGGGTCGTCGATGGCGACGGTCCAGGCGTCGCCGCGCACCCCCCACCAGGAGGCGCCGGCCTGCTGGGCGAGTCCGGCGAACCAGCCCGGGTCGTTGGCCGAGAAGGTGCCGAGGTACTGCTTCGCGTTCGCCGCGTGGATCTTCCGCGCGGCCGCCGCGTAGTCGTCCCAGGTGGCGGGCGGCGCGAGGCGCAGCGCCTCGAAGACGTCGGAACGGTAGTAGAACATCATCGGGCCGGAGTCCTGCGGCACGCCGTAGACGGCCTCGGAGCCGAGGGTGACGGCGTTCCAGGCCGACTCGGAGAACTTCGCCTTCCGGTCGCCGACCTCCTTGGCGATGTCAGCGACGGCGTTCGCCGAGACCAGGGTGGGGATCTTCTGGTACTCGGCCTGCATCACGTCGGGGGCGCCGCTGCCGGCCTTGATCGCGGTGAGCAGCTTGGTGACGGCCGGGTCACCACCGTCCTGCTTGTTGACGGTGACGTGGACGTCGGGGTGGGTGGCGTTCCAGCCCTCGACCACCTTGTCCATGTTCGGCGCCCAACTCCAGTAGGTGAGTTCCACCTTCTCGCCGGGCTTGCCGCCGTCGCCCGGCTCGTCGGAACCGCTGCACGCGGTGGCGGCGAGCAGTGCCGCGACCAACACCCCGGCGAGCGGGATTACCTTCTTCATCCATCCTCCTCGATCGGCTGGTCATCGTCGACCTGACTGGCCACCGTCGGGAGGAGAAAGCATCGGCGCCCGAACAGGACCTGTGACCGGTCACAGTGATACGCGTCTTCTTACTTGTCAAGGGCTTGCTTCCAGCCGGTTAACAAGCGGTATCCTCCCCGACCAGCACCTGTGATCGGTTACAGTCGCCGCGAAGGAGCCATCGTGCCCCAGCCCCTCTCCGTCCGGCATCAGCCCTGGTCGGCACCGCCACGCCGGCCGCGGATGAGCAATCGGGAGGACGCCCGGCCCGGCATCGCGCTGACCGACCGCCACCTGTTGCGGCACGGCGTACCGGTGGTGCCGGTCTCGGGCGAGCTGCACTACAGCCGGCTGCCCCGGCACCGGTGGCGGCAGCGGCTCCGCCAGCTGCGGGCCGGCGGCGTCACGGTGGCCAGCAGCTACGTCTTCTGGCTGCACCACGTCGAACACCGCGGCGAGCCGCGGTTCGACGGCAACCTGGACGTCGCCGCCTTCGTCGACCTGGCCGTCGCCGAAGGGCTCGACGTGATCCTGCGCATCGGCCCGTGGTGCCACGGCGAGACCCGCAACGGCGGCTTCCCGGACTGGGTACGGCGGGCCGACGTCCGGCACCGCACCGACGACCCGGCCTACCTCACCCTGGTCGGCGAGTGGTTCGGCCAGCTCGCCACCGCCCTCGACGGCCGCTGCTCCCCCACCGGACCGGTGCTCGGCCTGCAACTGGAGAACGAACTCTACGACCAGCCCGGTCACCTGCTCACCCTCAAGCGGCTGGCCCGCGCGGCCGGGCTGTCCGCCCCGCTCTGGACGGCCACCGCCTGGGGCAGCGCCGACCTGCCGGCCGAGGAGGTGCTGCCGCTCTACGGCGGCTACGGCGACGGTTTCTGGGTGGACGCCGACGCGCCCTGGGACCCCACCTTCCGCGACCACTACTTCTTCTCCCACGTCTGGGACGATCCGGGGATCGGGGCGGACGTGCGACGGTTGCGACCGGGTCCGGGCGAGACCGGACCGCCGCGTACCCCCTCGACGGACTTCCCGCCGGCCACCTGCGAACTCGGCGGCGGGATGGCCACCGCCTACCACCGCCGGCCACGCCCGGCCGCCGCGGACGTCGCCGCCGTGGCCCATTGCAAGATCGGCAACGGCTCCGCGTGGCAGGGCTACTACATGTACGCCGGCGGCACCAACCCGCCCGGTGAGCACGGCATGCAGGAGTCCCACGGCACCGGATACCCCAACGACCTGCCCCGGCTCGGCTACGACTTCCACGCCCCGATCGGCGAGGCCGGGCTGCTCGCCGACAGCCACGCCGAACTGCGCCGCCAGCACGCGTTCCTGGCCGCGTTCGGCGCGACGCTCGCGGACATGCCGTCCAGCCTGCCGCAGGTCCGCCCGACCGGGGTGGAGGACGACCGGACCCTGCGCTGGGCCCTGCGCAGCGACGGCAGCAGCGGTTTCCTCTTCGTCGCCTGGCACCAACCGCACGTGCCGCTGCCGGTCCACCCCGACGCCCGGTTCCGGGTGGTGCTCGACCGGGAGGAGATCCTGCTGCCCGCCCGGCCGGTCGACATCCCGGCCGGCACCCTGGCCCGCTGGCCGCTCGCGCTGACCGCCGGCGGGGTACGCCTGGACTGGGCTACCGCCTCCGCGCTCACCCTGCTGCCCGGCGAGGTGCCCACTCTGGTGCTGGTGGCCGAGGCCGGGATCGAGCCGGAGTATTCGGTCGGCGGCGTCGCCACCGCCGCCCGGCCGGGCCTGGACCCGGTCCGCCTCCGGACGACCGGTGGCGCGTTGGACCTGCTGGTCCTGCCCGCCGCCGTGGCCGCCGACGTCTGGGTCTGCGAGGCCGGCCCGGTCCGACGGTTGCTGCTGTCCGCCGAGGAGCTGAGCTGGGATCCGGACGGCCGGATCGAGGCGTACGGGCCGGCGCGGGTCTACGACCCGGTCCCGGGCGCCTTCGTCGATCTTCCGCTGACCGACGACCATCCCCGCTCGGCCGGGCCGACGGAGCCGGTGGTGGTCGAACCGGTCCGGGCCGCCGGGACGGTGCCGGTCGGCTACGGCACGTTCGACGGCCGGCAGTCGGCGCCCACCCCGGCGACCTTCGACGCGTTGGCCGCCGTCTACCGGGTGCCGCTGCCCGGCTGGGTGGCCGATCCGTCGCTCGACTGCTACCTGTGCATCCGCTGGGCCGGTGACATCGGCCAACTCCGGGTGGACGGCCGTCCGGTCACCGACCGCTTCTGGGACGGCTCGGTGTGGACGGTCAGCCTGCGCGACGCCGGAGTACGCGCCGGCTCCGAGGTGACCCTGCACCTGCTGCCGCTGGCCACCGGTTCGATCGTCGGGCTGCCCCGGGACGCCCGGGACCGGCTGGCCGGGACCGACGGGCAACTGCTGTCCGTCGACGCGGTGCTGGTGCGGGCCCGCACGTCCCGGTCCGAGCGCCGGAAGCCGGAAGCCGGTGTGCCGTCAACCGCCTGACGGGCCCGGGTCCGGGACACCCCCTCCGTCAGGCGGGTGACAGCACGCCGTCCGCTCCCGGCTCGCCGTCGGCCGGGCGCACGGGTCTGCCGGCGGTGGCGTCGTACCCGGCGGCCTGGATGGAGAACAGCTCCGCGTACCGGCCGGCGGCGGCCATCAGGTCGTCGTGGCCGCCCTCCTCGACCAGGCGGCCGTGGTGCAGGACGAAGATCCGGTCGGCGTGCCGGACGTTGGCCAACCGGTGGGTGATGAGGATGGTGGTGGCCCGGCCCTGCCGGTCCCGGATGGCCTGGAACAGGGCCTCCTCGGCGCGCGGATCCAAAGCGGAGGACGGCTCGTCCATGATGAGCAGTTCCGCGTCCCGGAGGAACCCACGGGCCGCCGTGATCCGCTGCCACTGGCCGCCGGAGAGGTCCTGACCGCCCGCGAAGGTGCGGTCCAGCAACGTCTCGTACCCGTTCGGCAGCTCGCGGATCATGTCGTGGGCCGCGGCCCGGGCCGCAGCGGCCTCGATCCGGTCCCGGCGGGGCTCGGTGCCGACGTCACCGAGGGCGATGTTGGTCGCGGCGGTGAACGGCCACTTGTGGTACTCCTGGGTGACCACCGCGGTCCGGGTGCGCAGCTCGTCGGCGTCCCAGTCGACCAGCGGCCGGCCGTTCCAGCGGATGGTCCCGGTCGTGGGGGTACGCAGATTGGCGATCATCGCGGCGAGGGTGGACTTGCCGGAGCCGTTCTCGCCGACGAACGCCACCGTCTGCCCGGCCCGGATGGTCAGACTCACCCCGTCCACCGCGGCGGTGTCCCGCTCCGGGTAGCACAGGCTGACCGCGTCGACGGCGATCTCGCGCAACCCGTCGGGCGTCGCGCCCGGCGACTTCGGCCGCTGCGGCAGATATGCCGCCGCGCGGGTCATGAACCCGGTGTAGTCGCGGAAGTGCTGACCCTCGGTGTAGACGTGGTCGACCTGGTACGTGACGACGGCCAGCGACCGCTGCGCGGACTGCACGGCGACCACGCAGGTCGCGGCGGCGGCGAGCGGGACCTGCCCGTCCACCAGGAGCAGCCCGAGCAGTACGTACACCACCGCGGTCGCCACGCCCGTGATCATCGCTCCGACCGTGGTGGTCGTGGTGACCCGCCGGGCCAGGGCGAGCTGGATGCCGGTCTCCACCCCCATCACCCGGTCGTACTGGTCCAGCAGGAACCGGCGCAGCCCGTAGGAGCGCAGCTCGGGTGCCGAGTCCCGCTCGGCCATCAGCCGGTGCAGCAGCCACAACCGCCGCCGGCGCACCGAGCCGGCCGCGTACGTCTGGTAGCGCAGGTGGCCGGCCCGCAGGGACGCCCACGCGTTCGGCAGGGTGGCCACCAGCAGCGCCACCAGCAGCAGCGGGTGGATCACCACGACCGCGACCGCGACGGCGAGCAGCCCGGCCAGCCCGGCCAGCAGGTTCATCGACGACTGCACGAGGCCGGTGGTGGAATCCGCGCCCCGGGACGCGCGCTCCATGTCGTCGGCGAACGCGTCGGCGTCGAACGCCGCCAGCCGTACCGCGGTGGTCACCTCGAACAGCCGGCGCTCGACCTCCCGGTCCACCTTCGGGGTGAGACCGTTCTGCGCGTAGCCCATCGCGGTGGCCATCCCGGCCCGGACCGCCGTCGCGGCGGCCAGCGCCGCGAGGGCCGGCAGCGCCGCGACCACCTTGTCCGCGGTCGGTCCGCCGGCGAACAGCTCGACGAGCACCCGCTGCGTGGCCAGCAGCCCGAACGCGGCCATCAGGCCCGCGCCCACGGTCGTGGCCGCCACCACGAACGTCCGGGTCCGGTCGGCCCGCCAGCTCACCCGCACGGCGGCCCGGACCAGGCCGGGCAGCTCGGCGAAGACGGCGAACAGGCCGGCCTTGGCCCGCGCCCGCATCCCCGTCTCCCACCAGGTGGTCCGCAGTTCCGGCAGGATCGACTCGGTCGCCGCGGGGTCCGGCCGGTCGGCCGCGGTCGCTGCGTGCGTCGAGGACGCGGTCTGGGTCATGGACGAACCTCCCAGGGACGGCGGGCGCACCGTGCGGTCACGGGCGGCCGGCGACGGACCGCCGGCATGGCTCGCAGTATCCGGGAAGGCACCGACAGTTACGAGCAGGATCGGGGCGCCGGCGGTCAGTCGCGCAGCAGCGGCAGCAACTGACGGCCCTGACGTTCGATCTCCGGCAGGTACGGCGTGTCGGAGAGCACGAAGTGGCTGATCCCGAGGCCCCGGTACTTCTGCAACGACCGCGCGACGTCCTCGGCCGAACCGACCAGCCAGGTCGTACCCGCTCCCCCGCCGCCGTACCGGCCGGGGGCGGTGTAGAGATTGTCGTCGAGCACCTCCGCGCGGGTGGCCAGGTCGAGCAGCCGTCGCTGGCCGACGGCGGCCCGCCAGTTCGGGTCGCGCCGGTGGGCGCCCTCGGCCGCCGCCATCTTCGCGACCTTGGCCTCCGCGTCGGCCCAGGCCTGTTCGGTGGTGTCCCGCACCAGCGTGGTGACCCGCAACCCGAACTCCAGCGGGGCGTGCTCGCGGCCGAGCCGCTCGGCCAGCCCTCGGAGCCGGTCGATCCGCTCCGCGACGCCGTCCAACGGTTCACCCCAGAAGAGTTGGACGTCGGCCTCGGTGGCGGCGACCCGCTCGGCGGCCGCGGAGGCGCCGCCGAAGTAGAGCCGGGGATGCCGGCGCTCCCCGCGTACGACGGTCCGGGGCAGCACCGTGGCATCGGTGACCCGGAAATGCTCGCCGTGGTAGGTGACCCGCTCCCGCGTCCACAACCTGCGCACGATCCGGATGAACTCGCGGGTGCGGTCGTACCGGTGGGCCTGGTCACCCTCGCTGTCGCCGTACGCCGGCAGGTTGTCCTTGCCCGAGACGATGTTGACCAGCACCCGGCCGCCGGTGAGGTGATCCAGGGTCGCGGCGGCCGAGGCGAAGTTGGCCGGTCGCCAGTAGCCCGGCCGCACGGCGATCAGCGGCTGGAACGTCGTGGTCCGCGCGGCCAGCGCGGCGGCGACTGTGAACGTGTCGGGCCGCCCCCAGCCGGTGCCGATGAGCGCACCACCCCACCCGTGTCCCTCAAGGGCCCGCGCGTGCCTGGTGAGGGTGGCCAGGCTGTTGTGGTCGTCGACGACATCGTCGCCGCGGTGTCCCGGCTCGGCCTGGTTCGGGATGTACCAGAGGAACTGCGAACTCATGCGGGGATCTCCCTGTCGGACGTGGTGGCGAGGGGTGACGCCGGGGCGGGGCGGCCGGCCCGGCGCCCCGCCCCGGCGGGCCGATCAGCCGAACAGCCGGTACGCGTTTCGGACGGTGTGGGCGGCGACGTCGCGGCCGAGCCGGACACCGACCTCGTCGGCGGTACGGGTGTGGATGCCGGACCACACCCGGGCGTCCCCGTTCTCCCGGGTCGGGCCCCGCCAGTCGGTGTAGGTGCGGGTGACACCGGGCTGGCTCGGGCTGGTGACGGTGTACGGCTGCCGGGCCCGCGGCCCGACCAACGCGGTCAACACCCCTTCCGCGGCACCCGCGTACGTGTTGTGCCCGCTGGGGTAGTCCGGGTGCGCGGGAGTGGTGTGCAGGGGTGTCCACGTCGGATCGTCCCCGGCCCGGATGGCGGTGACTGGCCGCCACCGCAGGTAGGCGTACTTGGTGTCGGAGGTGGCGATCTGGGTGTCGACGAGCGCCACGTGGAAGAGCGCCACCAGGGTCACCCGTTCGGCGATCGGCCGGGTGGACCGGGCCAGCGCCGCGCGCAGGATTCCCGTGTAGATGGTGAGCGACGAGCCGAGCCAGAAGGTCGCCGTGTCGGTCTGCGCCGGGGTCCGTACGGTGCTGTCGGCCGCGCCGTACGCGCGCACCTCGGCGAGGTCCGCACGGTAGCGCGCGCTGGTCAGCGCGGGCGGTGGACCGGGCCGGTACCGGTCGGCCCGGTCCAGCAGGAACGGCCGGGCGAACCGGGTGCCGGCCTGCTGGGCCGGGGTGAAGGTCGGCGGGGTGGGCTGCCAGACGCCCGGTTCCGCCGCCGGGGCGGGATAGGTCGGGTTGACCGAGGCGGGATCGAGGCCGTCGTCGGCGCGGCGGCCCAGTAGCGAGCGGGCCTCGGTCCGGCCGGCGCTCACCCCGCGGTCCTTGGCGCGTCCGGCGGGAATGCGCCCCAGCGTGCCGGCCAGAGCCGCGTCGAGCGAGGCCGCGCTCTCCGGGAGCAGCGCGCTCAGCGCCGTGTGTACGGCGGAGGCGAGCGCGGCGTCCCGGTAGTCCCGGTCCGCCCCGGCGGGGGTGGCCCGCAGGGCGCGGGCGGCGGCGAGCCACCCGATCGCCCACGCGCGGTTGTTGGTCACCTGGGGTCGGGTGCTGGTGGCGACGGCGGCGGCGGTGACGTCGTACCACTCGAGCGCGGTGTCGACCGGCGCGGCCGCGACCGCCGGTGCGGCCGGCAGGCCGGCCACCAGCGCGGCGACGGCGGCCGCCGCCACGGTACGACGGCGGCCGGCACGGGTGAGCAGGGGCATGGTGTGGTCACTCCTCACGGGCGGGGTCGGGCGGGTATGCGGTGAGCCGGTCACGGCGACTGTCGGCGGCGGCGGGCCGGGTCGGTCAGCGAGGGCGGCTGGTAGCCCGCGTCGGCCGGGTTCAGGGTGGTGCCGGGCGGGACGATGGCGTCGATCCGGTCCAGCACGTCCCGCGGCAGCGTCACCTTGGCGGCGCCGAGCTGGGACTCCAGGTGCCCGAGGGTGCGCGGCCCGATGATCGCCGAGGTGACGGCCGGATGTTCCAGGACGAAGGCGATCGCCAGGTGGATCAACGACAGGCCGGCCTGCTCGGCGAGGGCGGCCAGTTCGTCGACGGCGGCGAGCTTACCGGCGTTGGCGGCCGCGGTGGGGTCGAACCGGGCGGGGAACCGGTCGGCCCGCCGGGAGATCGGGGCGTCGAGGCCGCCGTAATACCGGCCGGACAGCCAGCCGCCGGCCAGCGGGCTCCACGGCAGGACGGCCAGGCCGTACCGCTGGGCCACCGGCAGTACCTCGCGCTCCACACCGCGGGCCAGAATCGAATACGGCGGCTGCTCGCTGACCACCCGTTCCCGCCCGCGCCGTTGCGCGACCCACTGGCCCTCCACGATCGCCGACGGTTCGAAGGTCGAGCTGCCGACGTAGCGGATCTTGCCCTGGTGGACCAGGTCGGTGAGCGCGCCGAGGGTCTCGTCGATGTCGGTGTCCGGTTCCGGCCGGTGCACCTGGTACAGGTCGATCCAGTCGGTGCGCAGCCGGCGCAGGCTGTTGTCCACGGCACGGACGATCCAGCGGCGCGAGTTGCCCCGGTGCTGGGGATTGTCGCCGACCTGGCCGTGGAACTTGGTGGCCAGGAAGACGTCGTCGCGGCGGCCGGTGGACAGCGCCTTGCCGACGATCTCCTCCGACTCGCCGTGCGAGTAGACGTCGGCGGTGTCGATGGCGGTGATGCCCTCGTCGAGGGCCCGGTGGATGATCCGGATGCCGTCCTCGTGGTCCGGGTTGCCCCGGCTGCCGAAGTTCATCGCACCCAGGGTGAGGGAACTGATCTGTACGCCGGTGCGGCCGAAGGGCCGGAGGTCGACCATGGGATGAAGCCCTTTCCGGACGGTCAGCGGACGGCGGCCACGGCGGGCCGGGCGAACCGGTTGGCCGGGCGCGGCAGCCCGTAGTGCTCGCGCAGGGTGCTGCCGGTGTACTCGGTGCGGAACAGACCACGCCGTTGCAGGATCGGCACGACGTGGTCGACGAACGCCTCCAGGCCGGACGGCAGCACGGGCGGCATGATGTTGAACCCGTCCGCGGCGCCGCTGCGGTACCACGTCTCGATGGCGTCGGCCACCTGCTCGGGCGTACCGGCGAAGGTGCGGTGCCCACGACCGCCGCCGAGCCGGCCGATGAGCTGCCGTACGGTCAGCCGTTCCCGCCGGGCCAGCGTGACGATGAGCGTGTACCGGCTCTTGGCGCCCTCGATCTCGTCCTCGGCGGGCAGGTCGGCGGGCAGTTCCCGGTCCAGGTGCAGGTCCTCCGGGGCGACCCGCAGGGTGGTGGCGAGCTGCTGCCGGGCGTACTCGGGTCTGATCAGCCGGTCCAGCTCAGCCTCCAGGGCGTGGGCCTCTGCCTCGGTGGCGCCGATGGCCGGGACGATGCCGGGCAGAATCTTGATCGTGTCCGGGTCGCGGCCGGCCTCGGCCGTGCGTCGCTTGAGGTCGCGGTAGAACTCCTGCGCCTCGCCGAGGGTCTGTTGCGCGGTGAAGACGGCCTCGGCGTACCGGGCGGCCAGTTGCTTGCCGTCCTCGGACGAACCGGCCTGGACCAGCAGCGGGTGCCCCTGCGGCGGACGCGGCACGTTGAGCGGGCCGGCGACCCGGAAGTGGCGGCCCCGGTGCTCCGGCCGGTGGATCAGCTCGTCGTCCCCCCACCGGCCGGCCGCCTTGTCGCCCAGCGGGGCGGCGTCGTCCCAGCTGTCCCAGAGCTTGAGCGACACGTCGACGAACTCGGCGGCCCGCTCGTACCGGTCCCGGTGGGCCGGCAGGTCGTCCAGGTTGAAGTTGCGGGCCGCGTCCACGCCGGCGGTGGTGACGATGTTCCACCCGGCCCGGCCGCCGCTGACATGGTCCAGCGAGGCGAACCGCCGGGCCAGGTTGAACGGCTCGTTGTACGTCGTGGACGCCGTGGCGATCAGGCCGATGCGGCTGGTCGCCACGGCCAACGCGGTCAGCAGTACGGTCGGTTCGAGGGTGCCGGCGGGTCGGCGGCCGACGCTGTTGAACAGCACCGGGCTGTCGGCCAGGAAAACCGAGTCCAGCTTGCCCCGCTCGGCCGTGCGGGCGAGCCGGGTGAAGTGCGCGACGTCGGTCTGGGCGAACGGGTCGCTCTCGGGCAGTCGCCAGGCCGCCTCGTGATGGCCAACGCCCATCAGGAACGCGTTGAGGTGGATCATGTTTGGCCTCCGGTCTCGTCGACGCCCAGCGCCGCCAGCAGCCTCTCCCGGTAAGCCAGGAACCGCGGCTGCCGGTGCGAGCGCGTCGTCGGCAGGTCGATGGTCTGGTCGAGGGCGACGCGGCCGGCGTCGAGCACCAGCACCCGGTCGGCGAGCGTGACCGCCTCGTCGACGTCGTGGGTGACCAGCAGCACGGCCGGCCGGTGCCGCGCGCACAGGTCGCGCAGCAGGCCGTGCATCCGGATCCGGGTCAGCGCGTCCAGGGCGCCGAACGGCTCGTCGGCCAGCAGCAGCTCCGGCTCGCTGACCAGGGCCCGGGCCAGCGCCACCCGTTGCTGCTCGCCGCCGGACAGTTCCTTGGGCCAGGCCCGTTCGCGGCCGGCCAACCCCACCTCCCGCAGGGCCGCCCGGCCGCGCTCGGTCGCGTCCGGTCCGGACCGGCCCAGGACGACGTTGGCCAGGACGCGCTGCCACGGCAGCAGCCGGGCGTCCTGGAAGACGACCGCCAGGTTCCGCGGCACCTCGACCAGGCCGGTGCCCTCTCCGGCGCGGTCGAGGCCGGCCAGCGCGCGCAGCAGCGTGCTCTTGCCCGAGCCGCTGCGGCCGAGCAGCGCCACGAACTCACCCGCCGCGATCCGCAGGTCGAGCCCGTCCAGGACCACCCGGTCGCCGAACCCGCGGTACAGGTCGCGGACCCGGACCGCGCGCGGTGGCGCGGCGGTCAGTCCGCCAGCGTGCGTCGCCATGCCAGCGCCCTCCTCTGTACGAGTCGGACGGCGCCGTCGGACGCCAGGCCGAGCAGGCCGTACAGGACGAGGCCGACGATGATGACGTCGGTCTGGCCGTACTGGCGGGCGAGGTCCATCATGTAGCCGATCCCGCTGGTCGAGTTGATCTGCTCGACCACCACCAGGGACAGCCAGGCGCCCACCACGGCGAACCGCATGCCGAGCAGGAATCCGGGCAGCGCGCTGGGCAGCACGATCCGGCACAGGAAGACGGCCGGTGACAGCCGCAGCGACTCCGCCAGTTCGACGTGCCGGCTGTCGATGCCGCGCAGCCCGTTGTGGGTGTGGATGTAGACCGGTACGAGCACGCCGAGCGCGATGGTGGTGACCTTCATCTGTTCGCCGATGCCCAGCCACAGGATCAACAGCGGCACCAGCGCGAGCGCCGGGATGGCTCGCTTGACCTGGATCGGACCGTCGAGGAACGCCTCACCCCACCGACTCAGGCCGGCCACCAGGGCGAGCACCGTACCGATGGCGGTGCCGATCGCCAGGCCGAGTCCCGCCCGGCCGGCGGAGACCGACAGGTGTTCCTGCAGCCGGCCGTCCGCGATCAGCTCACCGGCCGTGCGCACCACGGTCCACGGCGCCGACAGGGTACGCGGATCGATCCAGCCGGCCGCCGACCCGACCGCCCACCCCACCAGCAGCAGCACCGGCCCGACGGCGACGCCGTACCGGATGGGGCGGCCCGGGCCGAGTCGCCGCCCCGCCGGGCGGTCCGGCGCGGTCGGGACCTGCGCCGACCGGTGCCGGGTGAGCACCGAGGCGGTCACCGGGCACCTGCCTCGGCGAGCGCGTCCGCGGCGACCCGCTCGTACCGCCGGTCGTAGAGGTCCTCGGCCTTCAGCGGCTTGTTCCCGGTCTCCTTCGCCAGCAGGTCGATTGTCTCCTGATGCCGGGCGATGGCGTCGGTCCAGCTCGCCGGGATGTCCGCGATTCCGCCGTTGTCGACGAGCCACCGGCCGTCGGCGGTGGTGAGGCCCTGGTCCTTGACGTAGTACCGCTCGATCCACTCGTCGGGATGGGTCTCCCGCCATCGCCATGCCCTGGCCCAGACCCGCACGTATTCACGGATGGCGGCCGCCTTCGCCGGATCTGCCAGCACGGTGATCGGCGCGTACAGGTGTCCCGGGTCGTCCCGCAGGCCGTGCGCGATCGTGCTGCCGCCGTCCGGGCCGTACTTGGCCTCGTACCGTCTGATCTGGACGCCACCGATCGGTGCCACGTCGACCTGGTGGCCGGCCAGCGCCGTCACGTACACGTCACCGGTGCTGGGCAGCTCGACCAGCTTGACGTCCTTCCTGGTCAGTCCGGCCTTCCGCAGCACCCGCAGCACCAGGGCGCCCTGCGCCTGTCCCGGGCTGTAGGCGACCTTCCTGCCCCGGATGTCGGCCAGCGTCCGGACGGCGACTCCCGGTGCGACGCCGAGCCGGTAGACGGTGTGGTTCAGCGGGTCCTGCCGGAACTTCGACGCGACGATCCTGGTGGGGATGCCGGTCCAGTGCGAGTGGATCGGCGGGATGTCCGCGACCGACCCGAGGTCCAGCGCGTCGGCCCGGAACGCCTCCAGGGTCTGCGGGCCGCCGCTGAGGTTCGCCCACTGCACCCGGAAACTGAACTTGTCGGCCAGACCGGCGAACTCGATGGCCTTCTGGTGTTCCTTGTCGCCCACCACCAGCGTGGTGCCCTTCGGCACGGCCGAGGCGAGCGGCGCGGCGGCGAGCGCGGCGTCCGGCTCGGCGCCGCGCGCGCAGCCGGTCAGGCCCAGCGCGACGGCGCCGGCGGCGGCGGACAGGAAGGACCGGCGGTCCAGGACGTGGCGCGGCTTCACCTGAGGCTCCTTGTCGGATGGGGGCGGGGTGTGGGGCCCGCGACGGTCGACACCGCGACCGCGACGACCCGGCGGGGCGGCCGGATGCGGACGGTGTCCGGGGCGAATGGGGCGGACGGCTCGATGGCCATGGTGAGGGCACTCCCTACCTGGTCGGCTGCGGCGGGGACGCACCGTCGCGGGCACGTGGGCGCGGCCCGACGCGGCGCGAATGCCGGGCCGAACGCGACACGCGGGTGGCACCGGTCCTCGTTGAGCCGGCGACGCGACGGTGGTGGGAGAGAGAAGAAGCGGCGGGGTACGCGCTCAGCGGCAGCGGCCGCGCGCGGTGGTCCAGCCCCGGCAGCAGCCCCGGGACACCGCGATCGCGGTGCCGTCGAGCGGAGCGTCCTGGCCGGTCATGAGTTTAGCTTTTACCCACTAATCCTAGTGGTCAAGTAGGCTTTCATATGCTGAGACGACCGGGGCGGCGGCGCCGGTGGACGCCGGGTCGCCTCGCGAGCGTTTCGCCAGGTGACCGGGTGTACGAATGACGGTGGGGGCCGGGCCACTCGGCCCGACCCCCACCCTCGGTCCCGTACGGTGGGCGGAACCCGTCAGCTGACGGCGCTCCACTGCTGGTTGGAACCGTTGCCGCAGTCCCACAGCACGATCTTCGTACCGTTGGCCGTGCCGAGGTTGTACGCGTCCAGGCAACGCCCGGACTGCACCCCGCTGATGGTGCCGTTCGCGTTGACGTTCCACTGCTGGTTGGTCTGGCCGTTGCAGTCCCAGATGATCACAGGGGTGCCGTTCGCGGTGCCCCGACCGCTCGCGTCCAGACACTTGGTGCCCGACACCTGCAACTGCTTGCCGGACGTGTAGGTCCAGCGTTGCCCGGTGCCGCCCCAGCAGTCGTACAGCTGGACCTGGACGCCGTTGGTGGTGCTGCCGTTCGGCACGTCCAGGCACCGGCCGGAACCGCGACCCACCAGCTCCACGTTCTGGTACGTGCCGCCGCCGTTGCCGGGGGTGCCGATGCTGCCGGGCACACCTTGCAGGGCGTTGTACCAGACGGCGGCCATCTTGTCGTAGCCGCCCGCGGTCGGGTGGATGCCGTCGATCAGGTCACCCGTGGTCAACGCCGAGTGCATGTCGACCAGATGCACCCGCTTACCGGCGTTCACCTTGCCCTGCACGATGCCGGGAATCGCCGCGTTGAAGGTCCGCACCGCCGACTCCTGACCCGAGTTCGACAACGGGATCAGCTGCGCGACGAACACCTCCGCGTCCGGCACCGTCG
>NZ_JBHSBN010000039.1:0-40573 GCF_042650605.1 Micromonospora zhanjiangensis
CTTCTGTTGTGATCAACCTTGCTTCGACAACAAGATGATCAACCAGGAGCCACGGGCACCCTCACGCCGGGGTCCACCCTGGACAGACTGACGGCCTCAGCCGACCCCCATCAACTTCGGTGAGCCGGCATGCATCGACCTTGCAAGGAGGATTCGACAACATGGTGGATGCGGCGGTATCTATACCGCCGCAACCACTGAACGCTTAAAGGTACCTTGCTGCCGTCTGCTCCACCTCTGCGATGAAACCCTCAAGCTGTTGCTCGGTCAGGTTCTCGTCCTGCAGCAAAGCACCGAGAAGGAAGGTCTGTGCGCCGAGCGCAAGATCCGCACTGATGTTGTCCACCAATTCGGGTTCGCCGAGCACCGCGCGAATCAACCCCTCCATCTCCAACGCTGGCAACTCGTCGCCGTTGGGCACCTGGGACCGGACCTCGGCCACGAACCGTGCGACGTCCGCCGCGCTCGCCTCGGAGCCGAACCGTCGGTGGACCGCGATGGCGAAGGCCGCTCCGATCGTCTGTAGGCCGCCGGCCCAGCCTTGGCGACCCAACTCGGCGGTGAGACGGTCGGCCGTGCCCCAGTCCCGACGAGCCAACGCCCGGATCAGGTCACTCAGGTCTGTCTTGATGCTCACGCTTCTTCAACCTCGCTAACCACGTGTCGACTACCTCAGTTGTCTTGAGGATGACTATCCCAGCAGCCAGGCCCACGACGACGATATGGCCGGCGGTTTCGGCGGCGTCGATCTTCGCGGGCGGCTGTACGGGCGGAGCTGTGGGTACGGTCGTGCCTGTTGACTGCGATCCAGAGGGACCATGCCGATCTCGGAGGGACTGGAGGAACGTCTGGACCGTGTTGGTGGCGTTCTCCGCATGATCTTTGAGATCGTCGGCTTTCCTTGTCAACCTGTTCAGGTAGCTCTCGATACCAGGAGTGGTACTTGTACGACTGACCGTGTCCGAGACAAGTTCTTCGCCGGTGGGTTGGGCTGAATCGGTAGCCTTCCTGGTCGGGGCGGCCCCGGGGACGATGGTGTTGACGTACGCGGTCAGGTGGCCGCTGGTTTCGGCGAGCAGGCGGGCAACCTTGCCGGCCTTCTCAGCGGCGGTGATGCTCTCGGAGACGGCGCCCCGCACCGCGGGGTGGTCGCTTCCTCCGCCGGCTTCGCGGTAGTGAGTCTCGGCCTGGCGGGCGTCCGCCTCGGAGCGGGCGGCGGTGATCGCGGCGGTGTCGAGTTGCTCGATAGCGCTCTTCAGCCGGGCGAGAACCTCATCCAATCCGCTCATCCGATTGCGTCCAGGTAAGCAGTGCTGTGTTCGGCGGCGGCGTCCAACCGGCGCAGGGTCAACTCGATCTCGTGGGCGGCGGCCTTCAACCCGGCGCGGGTGCGCTGCACGTGCGCGTGTTCACTGCCTTCCAGCGTGGGCAGGGCAATGCCGGTGGCGTCGAGCAACTGAGCGTTGGCCTGTTCGAGCGTGCGACGAGCATCCTTGACGGCCTTGTTGCCGCGCCGAAGGGTTGCCTTGACGTCCTCGATGGACATGGCGGTCAGCCGAGAACCTGGACATACTCCCGGGCGGCTTGGGAACCGCCTTGTACCAGCGCTGCGGCCTCGGCCAGGCGCTGCCTACTCTGCTCGCCACGAGCGAGTGCTTCGGCGATCTTCGGGTGACCGGTGCCGGCCGAAGCGGCCCGCAACAGGCCGAGCATCTGGTCGATGCCGGCAGCAGCGGCCTGGATCTGGTTGACGGTCTGGTTGCCGTGCTCTGCGGCCTGCAGCAACGCAGCCTTCACCTCTTCGATGCTCGACATCGACGCTCCCCAGAATGTGATCACGCTTCACTTGTTGAGCGGACACTATCTGAGATGGTCGAGCGCACGCAGCCCTGTTCGTCCGTGCAGCAGTGGCCGTCTCGGATTCGGCGATGATGGACAACTGTCAATTCTTTGACATCTGAGGTTCCTGCGGGCAGTGATGATGACCGCATGCCTCGATGTCGTGCCCGATGTCCGGACAATACGCTCTGCAAGAATCGGGTAAGGGTGCCAGGCGCGAGATGTCACAAACATCCTGGCCTGCCGGAGGCAGGACCGCGACACCCCAAGGAGCCAAAGCGCAGACGCCGGCCGCAGGGCGCCCCTGCGCGGCGCTCTGGGAGAAGTAGCCCGGTGGGCGGTCGGCGGGCCGAGGCGCAGGAGCGTCGCCGCCAGGAACGGGTCGAGAAGGCTGCCGAGTTTTGCGTGGCAGCTCTGAACGACGGGTGGGCCGACGTCGTATCTGAGCGTGTCACCGATTACGTGACCGAGGCGACGTGGGAGCAGCTGTTCAGCCGGCGACGGCGGCGCAGGTGCAAGCTGCTGGCGCAGCTCGCCGCAGCGATCCTTGCGGGGAAGAAGAAGCTGCACGACCTGATCGGGGCGATGGCTGGTTGGCTCGTGTCCCTACTCGGGGGTGACCGGGTCGTGCAATCCTTCGCCCGTCAGCTCGCGTCGAACATCCCGCTGCCACCCGACGCCAAGATGGTGGCCGCCGCGCGGGGCCTCCAAGTGGTCGGGGTGCTGTTGTGCATCGTCAACGGCGACGAGTTGACCAGGTGTCAGTGCTTCATCGACCTTGCCCTCGAAGAGACCAAGACCCAGGTCAAGAAGATACTCTTGGCGGCCATGGAGGACTGGACCGGCCTGGCGCAGTTCCCGGTCAAGCCTTTGGTCTTGGAACGGGGCACGTACGGAGCTTCCTGACGCGACGCCCCGACAGCGGTCCCGCTGACCGGGGACGGGACGAGGCTGGACTGTCGTCGGTCGGCAGTTCGGGGACGGTCGTGTTGTGGGTGCGGCGTCCCAGTGGCCGGGGTTTACCCGCCGCTACGGGCGCTCGGCCAGTTCCACGGCTTCGGCAAGGATGGCATCAAGGCCCTGGTCCGTGAAGCTGTCTTCGCCGAGCACCTTGTGCACGGTGGCGGCTTGAATCCGTCCGATCATTTGCGGGTCGATGTCGTAGCCGACCGTGGGATCGATGGTTGACATGATGAGGGTCTCTGCTTGGTCCGCGTCGATGTTTGGGGCGTCGTGGCCGAGTTCGGCGCGCATCTCGGCGACGAATTGGATCACATCAGCCCGGCTGGCATCCTCGCCGAAGCGCCGGTCGACCGCGAGGAAGAAGAGCGCGGCGAGGAATCGCGGAAAGTCATTCCAGTCATTGGCGTCGAGGCGTTCTTCGACGCGGTCGTTCTCGACGTGATGCCCTTTCACCATCGTCCGGAGGTAGGCGACCATTTCGGGAGTGATCGTCATCGCTCTTCTCCTCATGGTGTCTCTTGACCTACCGGTCGGGTGCCGACGCGTCGACCACGAAGACGCCGATGCCCGGCCGGCCGACCAGCTCGCCAAGCTCGATCATCGTGTCCAAAGCCCGCCGAACGGTCATGTGGCTGGTGTTGTACTCCTCGGACAGCAGGCGAACGGAGGGCAGCTTGCTTCCCGGCGGGTAGATGCCGGTCCGGATCTTCGCGCGTAGATCGTCCCTGATCTGACGCCAGAGCGGCTGGGCGTAAGGCATGCTGTCAGCCCGGGTCGCCGGCTACGAAGACGCCCAATCCCTGCCGGCCGACGAGTTCGCCGGCCCCGATCATGGAATCCACGGCTCTCCGGACCGTCGCGGAGCTGGTCGAATGCTGATTCATCAGCTCCCGGGTGGTGGGGATCTTTTCGCCCGGCTTCAACAGGCCGGCCTTGATCCTGGCCCGGAGATCATCGCGGATGTCTTTCCAGAGGGGCTGGGCGTACGGCATGCGGTCAGCTCCGCTCTCCGATTACGAACACGCCGATCCCTTGCCGGCCTTGCAGGAGCCACAGCGGCATGTACGGCGCCATGAGCCCCGGTTACTTTTCCGAGTTCTGCGGGTCGGGCCGGTGGTCCTTGATCCACCGTTCCACGTCCTCGGCGAGCCAGATCCGGCCGACCGACAGGACAGCCGCCGGGTCCGGGAACGACTTCGAGTTGGTGATCTGGTAGGCGCGCGTACGGGAGACGCCGAGCAACTCCTGCACTTCCTGGCTCGCCAGCAACCGGAGCTTCCTCACCCAGGCATGGTAGGAGCAGGTGCCCTACGAGTTTCGCCCCGAGGGGTCGGCCACGAAGACCCCGACGCCTTGCCGGCCTTCCAAGACGCCGGCCTCGGTCAGAACCTCGATGGCCTTCCGGACGGTCAGGCCCGAGGTGTCGTACTGCGCGGCCAACTCCTTGGTCGTCGGCAGCTTGTCGCCAGGCTTGAGGATGCCGGCGGCGATCCGGTCCAGGATGTCCTGCCGGATCCTTCGCCACAGCGGCATGTACGGCACCATGGTTCGAACTCCACCACAGCCCACTTCATGCCATGCAACCAATGCCTTGTTTAAATCCTATAGATGCTTCCCATGCTTTACATGTATTCTGTCCAAACAATGGTGCAGTCAGCGAGGGGAGCGGCATGGGTAGGCGGTGGAAGTGGTTCTTGCGGCCAGGGAAAGTCGTGATCGACTCGGTCGGGCCGGTCGTACCGGATGGCGACCCGCGGGGGCGCGGTCGTCGGGCGGGTGCTCCTGTCCGCGTACCCGATGGGCGGGTGACCTCGCGGTGTGACGGCGCGGTGGTCTACGAGCGGACCGGGCGGTGGCCGGTGAACGCGGCGCGCAACCAGCGCGCGGACCGTTACGACCCGCGGCCGTCCGGTGGGCGGTCCGGCGGGCCGCGCCGGGGGAGCGGCCCGGTCGAGGGGCGGGGTGCGGATGGCTGACGACCAGGGGTCGACGGTGCCGCGCCGGCAGCTCGGGCGGGAGTTGCGCCAGCTGCGGATGGAGGCGCGGATGACCCTCGACGGTGTGGCGGCGGCGTTGCAGTGCAGCCGGCAGAAGTTGTGGCGGATCGAGTCTGGCATCGGCGCGGCGCGGGCGCCCGAGGTGCGGGGCATGTGTGAGCTGTACCGCGCGACGCCCGAGCTGACCGGCGCGCTGGTCGGCCTGGCCGGCGAGACGCGGGCGAAGGGCTGGTGGCACCGCTACGGCGATCCGGTCCCCGCCTGGTTCGACCTGCACGCCGGCCTCCAGGCCGCCGCGTGCCGGCTGCGCGAACACCACGACACGCTCGTCCCCGGCCTGCTGCAAACCCGGAGGTACGCGTCCGCGGTGTGCCGGCCCCGCCCGGACCTCACCGCCGACGAGCGGGACCACCTGCTCGAGGTACGGCTGCGCCGGCGGGACCTGCTGCTGCGGCGACTGCCGCCGGCGCCCCGGCTGGAGGTGATCGTGTCCGAGGCGGTGCTGCTGCGCGCCGTCGGCGGTCCGGCGACGATGGCCGACCAGCTCCGTCACCTGATCGAGGCCAGCCGGCAGCCGCACATCAGTGTCCGGGTGCTGCCGTTGGCCGCCGGCCTGCACGACGGTGCCGTCGCCGGGGCGTTCACGCTGCTGGACTTCCCGCCCGGCAACCGGATCGACCCCGAACCGCCCGTGGTCTACCACGAGTCGTTGACCGGGGCGTTGTATCTCGACCGGCCGGCCGAGCTGGCCGCCTACGAGCAGGTCTGGGCCAGCCTCGACGCGCTCGCCCTGGACTCCGAACAGTCCCGACGGCTCGTCGAGAAGATCCTCGTGGAGGTCCATCGTGGCTGACCTGACCGGTGCCGGGTCGCACACCGGCGCCCATTCGCGCACCGGCGCCACCGGCGGCACCGTCTACCGGGCTGGGCGGTCCGGGCGGCTGGGGCCACGGCAGATCCGCGGGGCGCGCTTCACCGTGCGCCGGTTCGGCCGCCGCGGGGTCGACCCCGACGAGGTACGCCGCTTCCTGGCCCGGGTCGCCGACGAGGTGAGCGACCTGCACGCCGAGCTGGCGGCCAGCCGGGACGAGGCGAACTGGTTGCGGTTCGCGTTGCGGGAGTGGCAGGCCGGTTTTCCGTACGGCAACGAACGCCGCACCGACTACGGCCGTGCGTCGCGGCCGGGTCTCGTGCCACGCCAACCCCGACGGTACGACGGCGGCTGACCACCCGCCGACCGTCAGGACAGGAGCAGCCGTTCAAGACGCTCGACCGCGCGCAGTGCCTCACCCCGATGCTTGGCCTGTTTGAGCCAGCCGGGCAGGCGGGACACCACCGAGGCGCTCGCCGTGCCGTGCCGTTCCCGAAGCCCGGCCTGCAGGAAGCTCTTCAGATAGGCGAGGTGGCGCGAGTTGAAGGCCCAGAGCGTCTGACCTGCGCATGGGGTCTGCAGCCACAGCGGTAGACCAAAGCAGTTGTCCACCAGAGCCGCCGGTACCGTCATCGGACGCAGCTCATAGCTCGTGTTGGTCGCGGCACCGCAGCCGTCGCACTGCAGAGTGACAAAGCGGCGAGGCGGTGCCGCATTCGCCGTAAGTTCGACATGTGTCCAGCGGCCACAGTTGCCGCACCGCCGTCGCGCGCTGACAACCACCGGCCCAGCCCAGTTGGTGGAAACGTGTCGTCGGCATCGACCACATCCACAGCCGGGCGTCCTCAGTTGTCGGCGGGAGAACCCGCAGGCCATGCAGGCAACCGTCGCCGGCTCCCAGCTCCGGCCGGTATGGTCCCAGTCCCGCGAGACCTTCGCCGCGCCGCCGCACTGCGGGCATCGAACGACGAACTCACCGGAGAACCCGGGCAGCCACCGCCCGTCGTCAACGAAGCGCCCCTTCACCACGGGTCGAGTGTAGGTAACAGCATCGGACGCGGCTTCGAGATTTCAGAGCCATCGGCCACTATCGCTGTGTGGTCCGCGATCCGACAACAGGTTGGCATCGTCGTCACCGTTGCTCATGCTGAGTCGATGCGATGGTTCGCACGAGGCGCCCCACCCGAGGTCACCCGATCGGAGAACGGCCTGTACGAGCTGATCGGCTGTCGGGTCGACCTACCTCTGCATGAAGTGATCGTCCATTTCCGGGACCTGGTATCGGCGGACATTACGTGGGCGGACTCGCGCAAGGACCGTTACCGGATGTCGTCCTCCTGGGTCCGGATCTTGTCCGTGGCCCTGGCCGCCGTGTCGACCGTGGTGTTGGGACTCGGCCGGATCGAGGACCGAGCGGAGATCGTGCTTCCCCTGGTCGCCACCGTGACCGTGCTCGGCACGATGGAGAGCTTCTTCAACTGGCGGCCGCGGTGGGTGACGATGGAGGAAACCCGGTACCGCTTGAACAAGCTCCGCGATGAGATCGACTACTACCTCGCGGTCACCCCGTCGACTGACGTGACACGCGACGTTCTCGACCGGTTCTTCGAGGAACAGCAGCGGATCTGGCGTGACGTCAGTCGCCGTTGGATCGAGTTGCGCTCGTTGGACGCCACCGAGCCGTACGGTCACGCCACGCAGTTCCGTCCGCCGGATGCCGGCTGGCGGCCACCGGAGCCGCCGTGACTCAACTTCGGTTGGGGCAGTCGGATCAGTGGAGAGCTGACATCATGCCTACCATGGGTGAGCTTTCTGACGAGATTGCGGAGCATCGCCGCCGAGTGCTCCAGATGGCTGCCGAGGTGCGGCAGGAGTCCATCGGGTGGCGCCACCAGCTGCAAGCTCAGATGGAAACCCTGGACGAGGACTCTTCCGGGCAGGACGACCAGGATGACCCGCGACCCGCCGGAGCACCTGCGCAATACGCCGCGGTCAGGGACCGCGTTTCTCGCGGTGAGCTGAACTGGTTCGATGTCCTGGCCGGACGCGCCGACGATCCGGACGCCCGAGCGGTGCACCTGTGGGCAGATGCGCGGATGGAGTCGGCCCGGCAGGCATGGCGCTTGCTGGAAGCCGGCGCCTCGCTGGAGGAGGCCGTCGCCGACGTGGAACACGGACATCGGGGCGAGCGGCGATGACCGTCCAGGTCGAGACTCATTACCTGTACGGATATGCGGTACAGCTGGAAGCCGACAAGGACGACGCGCTGGTGACCATCGAGGAGTACTGCCTGCAGCAGTGCCGCAACTTCGATGGACTTGACGGCACCCTCTACCCGGCACGTTTCGGCCTGGGAAGCCTCGCGGATTCGATGTCGGAGTTCTGCGACGCCGCGAAGCGGGGGTTGTGGCTGACGGCTCACGATCTACGGACGGCCGCGCAGGCGTACGCCAACTCGGACTTATCAGCGGCCGAGCGGCTGTGGACCGCGGGCCGGGCGTGGTCGAAGCCTCATGGATACCGCGAACAGGATCTGGTCCGATGTGACACCTTCTCAACCGGTGCCGAGGTCACGCTCGCCCCTCCTCCGTTCAATTCGCGGGTCGGCGAGGTCAAGGACTCGGTCTACCAGCTGGTTGGCACGATCAACGATTGGGTCGCGCGGCTGACCGGCTATGACCTCCTGGCGAAGCTGCTCCCGCTGACGCTCGGGGATTCCGGCGCGGTGCGGCGGATCGGGGCCGCCTGGAGTGAGATGGAGCCCGCCTTCCGAGCGGTGGCGGCCGACCTCGGGCACGGCATGGATGTCCTGTCGACGCATTGGAACAGCGATTCGGGTGCCACCGGCGGCGCGTCGAGCGCGTTCGACTACCACATCCGCCAACGGTGGATCCCGGCCTTCGAAGCTCTTGCCCAGGTGTGTGATTCTGGCCAGCAGATCTGCGAGGCGATGGCCACCGAGTACGAGTACGTTGTCGAGTCACTACTGTTCGCGCTCAACTTCTACTCGAAGCGGATCAAGAAAGCGCTGAAGACCGTCATGACCGCTGAGAAATGGTCGACGTTCCTGTGGAACCTGTGGCAGTTGGTCTCCACCATGTGGCAGATGATCGAAGATGCCTACCACCTGATGGTCAAGCAGCTGACGGTCTTCAAGGAGGCGATCGAGATGATGGTGGCGAACCTGATTGGCATGCGGAACCTCATGAGGGGCGATTTCGACGCCCTGAAGACCCTGTGAGGCGGAGCGGTGGAAACCGTAGCGAGCCCTGACGGCCGGCGGTGGCGGGCGGGACGGCGTCGGCTGGCGTGGCAGCCTCGGCTGCCACGGTGGGTCAAGAAGCTGTGGTGGGTCGCCGACGGACTGTCCGACCCGATCACCGGCCTCCTGGCTCTCCTGGGAGTTGTGGCGCTGCTGCCCGGGTTGCTCTGGTTCGGCGTCAACTGGCTGGCGTGCATAGTGGCGACGCCGTTCGCCTGGCTCGGCAGGGTCGCGTTCAGCCGGCCATGGCCGGTCGTCGCCTATCCGCTGGACAACAAGCGCGCAGAGTACTGGGGGAGTGCCGACGGCGCTGCCGCCGCCGACGCTCTGGCGCAGCGAGTGGCGCGCGAGATCCAGGACAGGGGACAGCCCGTTTCGCTGGCCGCGCCAACCACTTCGCCTGACTTCGCGCAGGACCTACCGCAGGAGCCCGTGATCAATCGGATCGCGGGCACCAGCCGCAGCAAGACCCGTGGGTGCGACTGATCCCCGCCCCCGCCCCCGCCTCCGGTTGCCGTCGCCAGGTCACGCCTCTCTGTCGGGCGAGCGATCAGAGGGTGACGACGGCGTCCTCGGCGAAGGTGAACAGGCCGGCGTCGAAGGTGATCGTCTTCAGCTTGGTGCCCTTCGGCACGTCGAAGTAGACGTTCGCCTTCACCGAGTTTCCCGGGTTGATCTCATCGAGGAAGCCCTTGGCGTCATCGTTGCCGTAGATGGCGGCCTCTCCATCGACGTCGTACTCCCGACCGGAGGCGTCATGTGCGGTGATGGTGCCGTCGGCGTGGAACAGCTTCGCGCTCTTAGTGACATTCATGGCGGTCACGCTGAGCCGGCAGAAGGTGCCCTGCGCCTTGTGGTTCAAGTAGCTGTTGCCGACCTGGGAGATCCCGCACTTCACGCTGTTGACGGTGAACTCGAAGTCGCCGCCGCGCACCTTGTCGCCGATGCCGAAGGTCTTCGGCTTTGCCGGTGCAGGGGCTGCGGTGGTCTTCGTCGGAGCGGGCGTCGCGGAACTCGCTGTCGGGGCCGCCGCGCTCGGGGCCAAGGTGCTGGGGTTGACGGCGGGGGTCTCCTTGCTGGCCGAGATGCCGTCGGTCTTTTTGCCGTCGCTGGCAAGGCCGATCGCCATCGAACCGCCGCAGCACAGCAGCACGAACACACCAGCGCCGATGAGGGTCGGAAGCAGCCAGGAGGGACGCTTCTTGGCGGCGGGAGGCGGCAGGTACTGGCCGGGAGGCGGCGGGTAGTGGCCGGGAGGCGGTGGCAGCTGGCCGGCGGGAACCTGCGGGAGCTGAGCGGTCGGCGGCATCGGCTGCTGGCCGGGCTGATTCTGTGCAGGGTCGTAGGGGGTGTTCATGCGTGAGGTCTCCCAGTTATATGTCACGCTGCCAGTACTGAGCGCAATGCCACCGACGTTCTCACAGCTTTCCATCGAAGCCCTCCACCAGCTGTGCTGACATGGACGCCGGTTGCCTAGGGCAACATCCGATCGGCCGACCCGCCGTCCGACGATGAGTTACCGCGAAGTCACGCGCATTCGGGGTCGCACCGCGCTGACGGCCGCGACCCTCCCAAAGGCGGTCGTCATCTCGCTGCCCTTTGCGATCGTCAGAGATAGGTCGGGATCGCAGATCCGAATGTCCAGTGATTGTCAAGAAGCTGACCGAAGGCGCGGGAGATCCACGGCCTGGCGTAGCCGGTCGTCGCCGCCGGCCCGTGGCTCACGGGCCGCAGGTTCCTCACCCTCACCCTGCACATGCTCGACGCGCGGTCGGTCGAGCAGGCCGTCCTGGAGGGCTACCTGCGGCAGATCACCGCCGCGCACCCGGACGCGCCCGTCCCCGCCGTACACCGGTCGGACGCCCTGCTGGACGACGCCGCGCGGTTGCGCGGCCGGATGGGTGACGACGCCTTCTTCGCCGGCCTGCGCGAGGCCGGCGACGGGCCCGGCGGCGCCGGGGTCGGCCTGGCCGCGCTGAAGGCGCGGTCCGAGGGCTGGACTCCGCAGCGGTACGCCGACGCCGCGCCGATGAAATCCGCCACCTGGCTGGCGTAGTCGTCCTGTGCGGCCGCCCGGGGCGACGGCGCCGGCATGGCCGGGCGGCGATGGCGTCAGCGTCGACGGGCGGCGACCCACTGGGCGAAGCCAGCGCGTACCTCGTCCGTCCCGATCGGCGTCGCCATTCCCCAGAACGGCCGGGCGGCGTTGAGCTTGCCGGTCATCGACCGGACCATCTCATCCTCCGGGTACGGATACGGCCCGCCCGCCACGAACAGTTGCGAGTACCGCACGGTGTCGACGATCGACGACTTGATCCGCTCGTGCCCGAGGTACGCGTCCAGGTCCGGCTCCCACGCGGCGACATGCCCGCCAGGCATGATCTCCTGCCAACGGCTCAGCAACGTCGCCTCCTCCACCGGCAGGTACGCCATCTTGTGCAGGTGAACGGCCAGGTCGTAGACCGGGTCCGCCCACAGTGCCAGCTCCCAGTCCAGGAACATGCTGGCCCCACCATCGACGATGATGTTCTTGCGGTGCACGTCGGCGTGCACGCAGACCGACGGCCGGTCGGTCAGCGTCGGCCAGACGTCGTCGAGCACCGCGAGCGGCCGCTCCGGAATCCCGAACCGTTCGAACAACGGCCGGTACTCGTCCAGGACCGAACCGCCGAGCGCTCAATGCCGGAGTGGTCCAGCCTGGAGTCGCGTATCCGACTCATGTACGGGGGCAAGTTTGTGCATCTGATTGTGTTGCCGGACAGCCCACGCATATGGAGGTGCATGGCATGGTTGCCGCCCACGAGACGACGCTGCGGGAGTTGCTGGAGGGCGCCAAGCAGTATCGGGTGCCGCTCTACCAGCGGACCTACTCGTGGACGGACTCTCAGCTCGGGCGGCTCTGGGAGGACATCCGCAAGCTGGCCGAGGAACGGGCCGAGGACCCCAGCCTCACGCACTTCATCGGCTCGCTGGTGCTCGCGTCCAGCCCGACGCATGGGCCGTCGGTGTCCGAGTTCCTGGTGGTGGACGGTCAGCAGCGGCTCACCACCCTGTCCATCCTGCTCTGTGCCATCCGTGACCACCGGGCGAAGCACGAGGATCCGGACCATCGGGACCGCATCGACCAGGAATACCTGATCAACAAGTACAAGCCCGCCCACCGGTTGAAGCTCGTCCCCACCCAGGCCGACCGGGCCGCCTACGAGGCGTGCCTGGAGGCGACGCCGCAGGCGGGCGGCAGCGACCAGGTCGGCGCGGCGTACCGGTTCTTCGCGGCGCAACTCGTCGCCGTCGACGACCCGGACGACCCGATGGACATCGAGCGCATCGAGGACGCGGTCATCTCGGGTATGGCACTGGTCTCGGTCGTCGCCCAGGCGGGCGACAACGTCTACCGGATCTTCGAGTCGCTGAACAACACCGGTCTCAAGCTCACCCAGGCCGACCTGCTGCGCAACTACCTGTTCATGCGTCTGCCCAACCGCGGCGAGGCCGTCTACGACTCGCTGTGGTTCCCGCTGCAGACCCAGCTGGACTCCGGCGAGCTTGAGCAGTTGTTCTGGCTCGACCTCGTGCACCGTAACCCCGAGGTCAAGCAGACCGACACCTACACCGGCCAACAGGCCCGGCTCGACGGGCTGCACACCGAAGCGGAAATCGAGGCCGAGGTCCGCCGATTCTGTCGGCTCGGCACTCTGCTCCGGGTCATCCTGCACCCCAAGGAGGAGGAAGACCCGGAGGTGCGGCGGCGGTTGACCCGGCTCAACGCCTGGGACACGACCACCGTCTATCCACTCCTGCTGCACCTGTTGGACCGGCGGCAGCAGGGGACGGCAACGTCCGAGCAGATCGCCTCGGCGATGCTGTACGTCGAAAGCTACTTCGTCCGGCGCCTGCTGATCGGTCGGGCCACCGCGAGCATCAACCGGATCCTGCTGCGCATCGTGACCGACATGCGGGCGGACCTACCGGTTGACGAGGCCGTACGCGCATATCTGTCCGTCGGCCGGAAGTACTTCGCCACCGATGCCAGCATCCGCGAGGCGGTGCGGTCGATCCCGTTCTACCTCAACGGCCGGGCGACCCAGCGGAAACTGGTGCTCCAATGGCTTGAGGAGTCCTACGGCAGCAAGGAACCGGTGGCGGCGGACTCGCTGACCATCGAGCACGTCATGCCGCAGAGCCCCACCACCGAATGGCGAAAGGCACTGAGCGAGGATCTGCAGGGCGAGGAGAGCTTCGCCGAGGTGCACGAGGCGCTGGTCCACACGTTGGGGAACCTCACCCTCACCGGCTACAACGCCGAGCTGAGCAACAGCTCCTTCCTGGTCAAGCGGGTGCAGCTGGGCAAGAGCGGGATCTCACTGAGCCGCGACATCGCCGACCAGAAGCGGTGGGGGCGCCCGGAAATCCATGCCCGCGCCGACACGCTCGCCGAGCGGATCATCGCGCACTGGCCGGGCCCCACCGAGGAGGCGGGCAACCGGTCCGAGGTGCCCTGGGACGTCATGAACAAGGCGCTCGCCGCGCTGCCCGCCGGCGCCTGGACGGCGTACGGGGACGTGGCCGCACTGATCGGCAGCCACCCGATGCCGGTCGGCGTCCGGCTGGCCAGTCACCCGGCACCGAACGCGCACCGGGTCCTTCAGACCGAGGGCACGCTGTCGCCGAACTTCCGGTGGCTCGACCCGTCGCGCAAGGATGATCCGCATGACCTGCTGCGCGCGGAGGGTGTCGAGTTCGACAAGTACGGGCGGGCGAGCCAGTCGCAGCGCATCGGGGTCGAGGAACTGGCCCAACTCGCCGGCATGCCCCAGCAGGACGCGTCGGGACAGCTCCTGCGGCCTAGGTCCAGCCACAACAACGCCCTCGACGACCGGTTCCTCGAGCAGTTGACCGACCTTCAGGACGCGCAGGTCGCGCACGCCACCGTCGCCGTGCTCGAAGCCTGGACCGACACGGGCGGCATGCTGCTCTACGGGACCGGCGGCGAGACGTCGTGCTTCCTCATGGCGCGAGGTAAGGACCATGAGCTCGGCAACATCTGGCCCGCGACGATCTACCCGAGCGGAAAGTTCGAGATCGTCTTCCAACACCTGAGCACCCGGACGCCGTTCGACGACATCGCACTCAGGCAGGAGTTCCGCCGCCGGCTGAACGAGTTGCCGGGCGTCACCATCGCCGCCGCCAAGCTCGCACTTCGTCCCGGCTTCCCCTTGGACGTCCTGGTCAACGCCACGGCGCGCCAGGCGCTCATCGAGCACCTCGGCTGGTTCTACCGGCAGGTACATCCCGGAGCCTGAATTCAGCCGTTGGAGTTGAATGTGGAACGCATCGACAGCTCTCCCACCCTGACGCTCGGTCTGCGGGTGGTACTGGGTCTACTCGGGGCGGGCTCGTTCGGTGCCGGCACGGCGGCGGTGTTCATCACCGAGAACGGCACCGGCAGCGCGGTCCTGCTCGCCTTCGGAGGCGTGCTGCTGTTTCTGGCTCTCCTCGGCGACCGGGCCGAGAGTCTGGAATTGGGTGGGGCGAAACTCAAGCTGCGCGCCGCCGCGGCGGAGAAGTTCGCGCTGGCCGAGGAGTCCGAGCGACGGGGCGATGATGCACTCGCTCAACAGTTGCGCGAGGAGGCCCGTTCCCTGCTGGAAGCGGCGGCCGGTCCCATCACCGCCAGGTACCGTTCCATCCGCAGTTCGATGCCCTCCGGGGCGGCCCGCACCGAGGCGATCGATGCGGTCGTGTCGCAGGCCCGTCGCCTCGCGGACGTGTACTCCTTCGAACCGGAGCAGGTCCAGCGGTGGCTGCGGGAGGGCACTGACGAGGAGCGGATCACCGCGTTGGGGTTGATGCAGGCCCAGCCGGCATTGCGAGACTTCGAGCTGATGCTCCATGTCATCAGGAATTCGCGCAGTGGGTCCGAGCAGTACCACGCATTGCGATTGGCGGACGACATGGTCGACGGACTCGACGAGGCCAAGCGGACAAGCCTCGAACGGACGGTCCGGGAGGCGCGCGGCGTCCGGTTCGGACGCGGCACGAGCCGCTGGGAGCTCAGCGACAGGATCCTGCGGCGACTCGGACGGGTCAACTGATCCGGTGGGCTGCCCAGCTACGGATGGTCAAATAAGCATGCGAGTCCAGGCTTCTGTCAAGAAGCTGACTGCCTTTGGGTGGAAGTGGGCTGCATCGATCAACCCATCCAGTACCCGCCACCCCGCTGACCTGGGTAGCCTCCCACAACCGGCCAGGATGGGCTCATGACAAGGCGATGCGGTCCCGCCGACCGGATCCAACCCCCGGCGATTGTCCGGTTACGGAACTTTCCTGTCGATGGGTAACGTGTCCAGTCCTTAAGGAGGCTTTGGAGGAATTGGCGTGACCTTGCTGCGCGAACTGATCGACATCCCGACCTCGGTCAGCGAGGGCGACTTCGTCGTCAAGGCGGCCGAGGGCGCCGACCTGGACCGTTACGTCGTCACCGACCAGTTGCGGGAGAACTTCACCGACGCGCTGCGCAAGGTCGGCCACGCGGTCACCACCGGCCGGTCGCAGGCTGCCTTCCTGCACGGCTCGTTCGGCTCCGGCAAGTCGCACTTCATGGCCGTCTTGCGCGAGGTGCTCGCCCACAACCCGAAGGCCCGGGAGATCCACGGCCTGGCCGAGCCGGTCGTCGCCGCCGGCCCGTGGCTCACGGGCCGCAGGTTCCTCACCCTCACCCTGCACATGCTCGACGCGCGGTCGGTCGAGCAGGCCGTCCTGGAGGGCTACCTGCGGCAGATCACCGCCGCGCACCCGGACGCGCCCGTCCCCGCCGTACACCGGTCGGACGCCCTGCTGGACGACGCCGCGCGGTTGCGCGACCGGATGGGTGACGACGCCTTCTTCGCCGGCCTGCGCGAGGCCGGCGACGGGCCCGGCGGCGCCGGGGTCGGCCTGGCCGCGCTGAAGGCGCAGGCCGAGGGCTGGACCCCGCAGCGGTACGCCGACGCCGCGGCCCAACCTCCCGGTACGCCCGATCGCGACGCACTGGTCAGCGCCCTGACCAGTTGCTACTTCACCGGGGCCGTGCGCAGCGCGGAATACCTGGACCTGGACTCCGGCCTTGCCGTGGTCACCCGGCACGCCAAGTCGCTCGGCTACGACTGCATCGTGCTGTTCCTCGATGAGCTGATCCTGTGGCTGTCCACCAAGCTGAGCGACCACACCTTCGTCAACACCGAGGGCGCCAAACTCAACAAGCTGGTCGAGTCCGCCGACACCGCCCGGCCGCTGCCCCTGGTCTCGTTCGTGGCCCGGCAGCGCAACCTGGAGGAGTTCCTCGGCCCGCAGGTCGGCGGCACCGAACGGGAAGCCCTCGCGCACGTGATGCGCAGCGTCCAGGGCCGGCTCGGTGAGATCGTCCTGGCCGACACCAACCTGCCCGAGATCACCGAGAAGCGGCTGCTCAAGCCAAACGACGACGCCGCCCGCGCGGTCATCGACAACGCCTTCGCCGCAGTCAAGCACAACCGCGAGGTGTGGGACACCCTGCTGCTCGGCGCCCAGTACGGCGACGCCGGCATCGGCTCCGACGCCACCGCCTTCCGGCAGCTCTACCCGTTCTCGCCGGCCCTGGTGGCCACCCTGGTCGCGCTGTCGCAGGCGTTGCAGCGGGAACGCACCGCGCTGAAGGTGATGACCGAGCTGCTGGTCGACCGCCGGGACACCCTGCGTGTCAACGACCTGATCGGCGTGGCGGCCCTGTTCGACCCGCTGGTGCTGCACGGCGAGCTGCCCGACCGGCCCAAGCTGCGGCAGCAGTTCGAGGCCGCGCGCATTCTCTACCAGCGCAAACTGCGGCCGAAACTGCTCGTCCTCAACGGCATCACCGAGGACCAGGCCGCCGGGAGCGCGCAGTTCCAGCTCGACGACAAGCTGATCAAGACGGTGCTGCTCGGCGCGCTGGTGCCGGACGTGCCGGCCCTGCACAACCTCACCGCGGCCAAGCTGCACGCGCTCAACTTCGGCTCGATCGCCGCACCGATCCCCGGCTACGAGAACACCGTGGTGCTGCAGCGGCTCCGCAAGATCGAGCAGGACGCCGGCGAGCTGCACCTGACCCGGGACCACGAGCCGGTCGTCTCGCTGAAGCTGCACGCCGTCGACTTCGACAAGCTGCTCGACCTGGTTCCGCACAACGAGACCTCGGCGGGCGTACGGCAGCAACTGCTCCGCGAGCTGATCATCGTCGAGATGGGGCTGACCGGCGCCGAGGGCAGCCACGGCGAGCTGCAGCACCCGCGCGAGTGGCGCGGCCGGCGGCATATCGTCCAGGTCAAGTTCGGCAACGTCCGGGACCCCGACACCATGCCGGTGTCCGCGCTGATCGCCCCCGGCGACGCGTGGCGGATCGTCGTCGACTACCCGTTCGACCCGCAGGACTACCCGCGCAGCGCCGACCGAGCCCGGATCGAGGAACTGGACCGCGGCTCCAACACCGTCTTCTGGCTGCCGCTGTACCTCACCGACGACCTGATGGGCCGGGTCACCCAACTCGCCAAGGTGAACTATCTGCTCGGGGCCGGCGGAGCGGGGGAGCGGCTCAACACCCTCGCCGCCGACTGGCCGCGGGAAGACCGGCGGCAGGGCCGGGTCTACCTCCAGCAACGGCAGAGCCAACTGCGCGACGGCCTGGTGACGGCGCTGAAGCAGGCGTACGGGGCGGCCAACCCGCAGCCGTCCGACGTGCAGGAGGACACCGTCGGGGTGCTGCACACCCTGGCTAACGGGCTGCGCATCGGCGACCCACGCGGTGGGACCCTGGCCGATGCCTTCAAGAACCTGACCGGGGAGCTGCTGGACTGGTCGTACCCGGGCACGCCCGGGCTGCCGGTCGACGAGAAGCCACCCACCCGGGCCGAGCTGGGCAAGATCCTCGACTACGCCAAGCAGGCCGCCGCCGACCCGACCCACGGCGTCGGGGTGCCACCCGCGGACCACAAGCTGCTCCGCCGGATCTGCAACAACCTGCACCTGGGCGAACTGGTCGACCACCGGTACGTGCTCGACCTCAGCACCTGCTGGTGGAGCCGGCACCTGACCCAGGAAGGGGCCAAGGAGGGCTACACCGAGCACTTCCCGGTGCACCGGCTGCGGGAATGGCTGGACCTGCCGAAGCCGCGCGGCCTCGACCGGGACCTGCAGAACCTGATCATCGCGGTGTTCGCCCTGCAACAGCAGCTCGGCTGGTACGAGCGGGATACCAAGGTCAACGTCAGCGACGTACGCGGCGTCGAGGACCGTTTCCAGTTGCGGCAGCCGCCCATGCCGACGGCGGAGGCGTGGGAGGCCGCGCTGCGGTTCGGGCGGGCGTTTTTCGGCAAGGAGTTGCCGTCCTTCCGCACCCCGGCCAACCTCGGCGTGTTCGCCGGCACGCTGCGCAAGGTCGCCGAGGACTACGCGGACCACGCGGCGAAACTGGTCGACGCACTGACCCGGCACGCCTCGGTGCTGGGACTGGACGAGCACGCCCCGACCGGGCGACTGGCCACCGCACGTGAGGTCGCCGACATGCTCGCCATGGTCGCCACCGAACGGGACGACGTGGTCCTGGTCGACGTGGTCGCGTCCGGTCCTGGGCATACCGGCCTCGCCGAACCCGTCGCCGCCAGTGAGGTCTTCAAGCAGGCGGACAGACTGACCCGGGCGCTCAACGCCACCCAGTGGGGGCTGTTGACGGCCATCGCCGGACGCACCGGCGACGGCCGGGCGAGTGCCGTCCTCGACCGGCTGCGGACGGTTGCCCGGCACGAGCAGCACGGCAGCGACCTGACCGCAGCCCTGGACGAGGCGGTGTCCGCCGCCGCCACCCTCCTGGCTGAGGCGGCCCCGACCGATCGCGTTGAACCGGGGCTCGGCGGGAGGGACGGACGGCAGACACCGGAGTCCGGGGGCACGGAGACCCCGCCGCCGGGTCGTGACACTCCGTCGGTCGACACTCGGCACCAGCATCCCGACGGTCCTGTCGACGTGCTGGTCGAGCTGGGCGGTGGTCATCAGGGTGACGACGGTGACCCCGGCGGCGACGCCACGCGCCACCCGGTACAGGTGCCTCTGCAGCGGACGCCGGAGGTACTTCGTAACGGCGGCGAGTCGCAGGTGACTCGACCGGACGCGGCCACGGGTCAGCGCCGTCGGGTGGTCCAGGACAAGACCGACCTGGAGGAACTCGTCACCGCCCTGTCCGGTGAACTCCGCGACGGTCGTACCGTCGAGGTGACCTGGACCGTCCGGGTGGCGCCATGACGGCACCCCGTCCCGCGGTTCGGCCCGCCGCCGTACGCCGCAAGGTGGAGTCCTGGCTCGCCGACGGCGACGACGCGCCCGCGCTGGCCCTGCGAGCGCGTCCGGAGTGGACGGACGACACCGTGCTCACCGTCGCCGGGGCGAAGGTGCGCGTCGTGCCGTGTCCGACCCCGATCGCCGCCCGGGCAGCCCTGGTCGACCGGGCCGACGACGAACGTCTGGTGCTGCTCACCGACCTGACCGAGCAGGAGTTGGGCGAAGGTCTGCTCGCCCACTTCAGCAAGCACCAGACCCGCAGCGTCGACTCCTGGGACATGGTCCGGCAGGTGTTCGGCAATCAGGCCGACCTCGACCTGACCCTGGTCCGGTCCGGCAAGTGGGTCGCCGACGCGCTCACCGACCTGGCGCCGCCGCAGGGTTGGCCGCCGCCGCCGGGCACCGTGCTGACCCGCGACCACGCGCTGCGGCAGTTGGCCGGGGCGCTCCTCAAACTCCAACCCGACGAGCTGGACAGCGCCGGCCTGCTGCACTGGAGCACCGACGCGCAGGCTCAGCTGCGCTTCCTCGACCTGCCCGACGACTGGGCGGCCGGCGTCAGCGCCTTCCTGGTCGAGGTGGCCGGTCCGGCCGCCGTACCGGTGATGGCCGCCGTCCGGGCCCGGCACGGCGTCGACGCTGTACCGCTCGGGCTGCTCGCCGGGGTGCTCTGGCCGCGCGGCGCCCAGGCCCGGACCGACGTGGACCTCGCGGTCGCTCGGACCCGGCTGGAACCACGGTTCGGTGACGCGCGGCTCACCGAACCGCAGGCGGCCGCGTTCCAGGAGGCCGCCGAGGCGTGGATCTACCGGGCCCTGGACGGCGAGGGACCGGCCCGGGCCGAGGCGCACCGGATGCTGCACCGGGCCGAGGAGATCGCCGCCGAGATCGACCTCACCGGCCGGCTGGCCGCCTCGTCGCTGCTGCCCAGCGGACTCACCCAGCGGATGCGGGCCTTCGCCGGCGCGGTCCGGCTCGCCCTGCCGGCGACCGCCGCCGCGACCCCGGCCGCGACCCTCGTCGGGCGGGCACAGGCCGCGCTCGCCGAGGTCGAGCGGCACCGGGCCGCCGACCGCCGCCGGGTGGAGACCGCCCGGATGGCGGTCCGACTGCTGCGCTGGCTGGCCGAACCGGACGGCCCGATGCCGGCGACCCTGCTGGCCGCGGTGCACCGGCAGGTCCGCGACGACGCGTGGGTGGACCGGGCCCGGCTGGACATCTTCGCCGGCGAGTCCGACCAGCAGGTCGCCGAGGCGTACCACCTGCTGCACCGGGCGGTCGACGCCCGGCGGGCCAGACACGACCAGCAGTTCGCCGGGCTGCTGCAGGACGCCACCGCCGCCGAGCGGGAACCGGGCGCGCTGCTGCCGGTCGAGGACGTCCTCGACCGGGTCGTCCAGCCGATTCTCGACCACGGCCGGCGGATCCTGCTGCTGGTGCTCGACGGGATGAGCACCGCGGCCAGCACCGAGATCGCCGACTCGGTGGCCCGCAACCCGTCCTGGCTGGAGCTGACCCCCGGCGGGCGGCAGCGCACCGGCGTCCTCGCCGCGCTGCCGACGGTCACCGAGGTCAGCCGGTGCAGCCTGTTCAGCGGACGGATCACTGCCGGCGACCGGGTCGCCGAGGCGAAGGCGTTCACCGGCCGGTTCGCCGACGGGGTCCTGGTGCACAAGGCCGGGCTGCGCGGCCCGGCCGGAGCGGCCGTCGACCCGCGGGTGGCCGACGCGTTGGCGGACCCGGCCGTCCCGGTCGTCGCCGCCGTCATCAACACCATCGACGACGCCCTGGACCGCAGCGACCCGGGCACCGTCGAATGGAGCACCGACACCGTCAACGGGCTGCGTGACCTGCTCAGCCTGGCCCAAGACCGGATCGTCGTGTTGGTCTCCGACCACGGGCACGTGGTGGACCGCGGTCCGGAGGCGGTGAGCCGCCCGGTCGACACCGGCGGGAACCGGTGGCGTCCGGCGGGAGCCGACCCGGCCGGCGAGGGAGAGTTGGCGTTCACCGGCAGCCGCGTCGCGCTCGGCGGCGGCTCCGTCGTCCTGCCGTGGCGCGAGGAGGTGCGCTACGGACCGCGCAAGGCCGGCTACCACGGCGGTGCGTCCTCCGCCGAGGCGGTGATCCCGCTCCTGATCTTCAGCGGTCACGACGAGGACGCCGTGCCCGGCTGGGCCGGTGCGCCGATCGCCAGCCCCGAGTGGTGGCGCGAACCGTTGCCCGAAACCGCGTCGGGCCGGACCGCCGAACCGGCCGGGATCCCGGCCGCCGGAGGCCGGCCCGGCAACGGTCGTCCGACCAAGCGGATCAGGGCGACGGTCCAGGACGAGGGTCTGTTCGACCTGCCCGCCCCGGCCGCACCGCTCCCGGCGACGAACACCGGGGCCACGGCCGCTTCACCGCCGCCGGCCACCAGCCAGGCCGCGCCCGTCGGTGGGCCGACCGGGCAGCGGGACGGTGCGGCCGACCTGGTCGATGCGCTGCTGACCAGTCCGACCTACCGCGAGCGCCGGGACAGCCGGGCGCCGCTGCCCGACCAGCGGGTCGCCGCCCTGGTCGGCGCGCTGATCGCCGGCGGCGGCCGGGCCACCCTGGACACCCTCGCCACCCGGGCCGGCATCCCCGCCCACCGGATCCAACCCACCGTCACCGCGCTGCGCCGGCTTTTACAGGTCGAGGGGTACCCGGTGCTCACCCTCGACGCCGACGGCCGGACGGCCAAACTCGACGTCGACCTGCTCGTCGAGCAGTTCGGTCTCTCGCCGCGATGACGGTCGAGATATCCGCCCGACGGCGGCGGGACATCGTCGACGCGCTGCGCCGAGGGGTCGTCCCGACCAACGGCCTCGACGCGCTCGCCGTCGGGCTCGACCGGTTCACCGCGGCGCTCGACGCAGACCTCGATCGGGTGGCCGGCCGTGGCAGCGTCTTCAAGGCGGTACGCGGCGAGTACGGCGCCGGTAAGACGTTCTTCACCCGCTGGCTGGGGGAGCGGGCCAAACGCCGCGGCTTCGCCGTCGCCGAGGTGCAGATCTCCGAACTGGAGACTCCCCTGCACCGGATGGAGACCGTCTACCGGCGGCTCGTCGAGCAGCTCAGCACCGAACAGTTCACCCCCAGCGCCCTGCGCCCGGTGCTGGACGGTTGGATCTACGCCCTGGAGGAGGACGTCCTCGCCACCGGGCAGGTCGACGAGAACGACGCCGACGGGCTCGACCGGGCGGTGGGGGAGTTGCTGGAGCAGCGGCTGGCGGAAATCTCCCGTACCACGCCGGGGTTCGCCGCCGCGCTGCGTGGCTACCGCACCGCCACGGCAAAGGGTGACCAGGTCACGGCCGACGGGCTGGCCGCCTGGCTCGGCGGCCAGCCGCACGTCGCCGCTGCGGCCCGGCGCACGGCCGGCGTCAAGGGCGACCTCGACCACTTCGGCGCGCTCAGCTTCCTGCAGGGGCTGCTCACCGTGCTCGCCGACAGCGGACACGCCGGCCTGCTGCTGGTGCTCGACGAGGTGGAAACCCTGCAACGGGTCCGCTCCGACGCCCGCGACAAGGCCCTCAACGCGCTGCGCCAACTGGTCGACGACATCTACGCGGGCCGGTTCCCCGGCCTGTTCCTGCTGATCACCGGGACCCCGGCGTTCTTCGACGGTCAGCAGGGGGTGCAGCGGCTCGCGCCGCTGGCCCAGCGGCTGGCCACCGACTTCGGGCCCGACCCGCGCTGGGACAACCCCCGGGCCACCCAGGTGCGGCTACCGGGATTCAGCCAGGCCGCGCTGGTCGAGCTGGGCCTACGGGTACGGGAGATCTACGGCAGCCCCCGGGTCGACACGGTCGTCGACGACGCGTACCTCAACGAACTGGCCCGAGCGGTGGCCGGCCGGCTCGGCGGCCGGGTCGGTGTTGCGCCTCGGCTCTACCTGAAGAAGCTCGTCGCGGACATCCTCGACCGGGTGGACCAGTTCGACGACTGGGACCCACGCCGGCACTACGAACCGACCCTGCGGACCGACGAGCTGACCGACGTGGAACGCAACGCCGCCACCGCCGGGCCGCGATCCTCGGCCGACGACGTGGACCTGCCGATGTGAACGCCGAAACCGCGCTCGACCCGATCGTCCTGCACCACGTCGTCAACAGCCTCGGCTGGCCGGACCTGCGCCCCCTGCAACGGGCCGCGGTCGAGCCGCTGCTGGCCGGCGACGACGCGCTGCTGCTCGCCCCGACCGCCGGCGGTAAGACCGAGGCGGCGGTGTTCCCGCTGCTGTCCCGGATGACCCGGGACGGCTGGACTGGCACGTCCGTGCTCTACCTCTGCCCGCTGAAGGCGCTGCTGAACAACCTGCACCCGCGACTCGAGCGGTACACCGGCTGGCTCGGGCGTACCGTGGCGCTCTGGCACGGCGACGTCGCCACGAGCACCCGCCGGGCGGTCCTCTGGCAGCGGCCGGACCTCCTGCTCACCACCCCCGAGTCGCTGGAGTCGATGCTGGTCAGCGCCAACGTCGACCACCGGCAGTTCTTCGCCGGTCTGCGAGCGGTGGTGGTGGACGAGGTGCACGCGTTCGCGGGCGACGACCGGGGCTGGCACCTGCTGGCCGTGCTCGAACGGCTCGGCCACGCGATCGGCCGGCCGCTGCAACGGGTGGGACTCTCCGCCACCGTCGGCAACCCGGACCAGCTGTTGACCTGGTTGCAGGGCTCCGGCGCCGGCAGCCGGACGGGCCGGGTGGTCGCCCCGGACCTGCCGGGGCCGCTGACGGTCCAGCCGTGGCCGTCCGGCCGGACGCCGGACGGCGGGCCGACGGCACCCGACCCGCATCCGCCCGAGGCCCCGGGGCCGCCCGGCCTCCCGGTGGCCCGGCCGGCCGGAGAGGTGGAACTGGACTACGTCGGTTCGCTCTCGAACGCCGCCACCGTCATCGCCGCGCTGCACGGCGGTGAGAAAAGGCTGGTGTTCTGCGAATCACGGCGAACGGTCGAGGAACTGGGCCAGCTGCTGCGCGAGAAGCAGGTCACCACCTTCCTGTCGCACGCCTCGCTCTCCGCAGACGAGCGCCGCCGGTCGGAACAGGCGTTCGCCGAGGCGCGCGACTGCGTCATCGTCTCCACCAGCACCCTCGAACTCGGCATCGACGTCGGCGACCTGGACCGGGTCATCCAGATCGACGCGCCGCCCGGGGTGGCATCCTTCCTGCAACGACTCGGACGCACCGGACGCCGACCCGGCAGCACCCGCAACTGCCTCTTCCTCTGCCTGTCCGGCGAGACCCTGGTCGCCGCCGCCGGCCTGCTGCTGCTCTGGAGCCGGGGCTGGGTCGAACCGGTGCAGCCGCCGCCGGAGCCACGGCACATCGTCGCGCAGCAGATACTCGCCCTCTGCCTGCAGGAACGCCGGGTCGGCGACCAGCTCTGGGACCGGTGGTGGAACGGCCTGCCCCCGTTCGGTCGCGGCGCCGAACCGATCCTGCGACACCTCGTCGAACACGGCTACCTCGACGACGACCAGGGCCTGCTGTTCATCGGCCCGGAAGCCGAGCGGCAGTTCGGTCGGCGGCACTTCATGGACCTCACGGCCGTGTTCACCGGCCCGCCCGAGTTCACCGCCCTGCACGGCCGCACCGAACTGGGCCGGATCGACCCGAGCCTGCTCGTCGAGGACGTACCCGGTCCCCGGCTCCTGCTGCTAAACGGGCGCAGCTGGCGGGTCACCTACATCGACTGGCGGCGCCGCCGGTGCTACGTCGAGCCGGCGGACGGCGGTGGACGGGCCCGGTGGTTGGGCGTCGGTTGGGTCGGCCGTGGATTCGAGCTGACGCGCTCGATGCGCGAGGTGTTGCTCGGTGCCGACCCGCCGGTCCGGTCGACCAACCGGGCCGACGAACGGCTGCGGCGGCAACGCGATGACTGGTCGCCGTTGGTGTGCCCGGACGGGACCGCCGTCGTGCGGAGCCGGGACGGCGAGCTGCGCTGGTGGACCTGGGCGGGGTTGCGCGCGAACGCGACCTTGGCAGCCAGCCTGAGTGACGTGGTCGATCCGGCGCAGCGATTCGACGACCAGTCGATTCGGCTCCGAGAGGACGCGACCGGAGAGCGGTGGCGGGCGGCGACCCGGGACGCGTCGTGGAAACTCTGCTTGCCCGAGGTCAGCGAGCGGGCGGTGCGTGGGCTGAAGTTCAGCGCGGCACTGCCGGAACGACTCGCGGTCGCGACCCTCGCGGCCCGGCTCGCAGACTTCGATGCGGCGGCCGCCGTGCTCGACCTGTCGGTGCGCCACGTGGTCGTGGCCGACTGAACGCTGACCACCTGCCGATTCGGCGCACTGGCGGCCTGCATGGTCGCGTCAGACCTCGCCGCGCTTCTCTGCTCGTTCCTGGCGTAGCTGTCGGAGCGCTGTCAGGTCGGACGCGAGGTCCGGGTGGCCGAGCTGGCGGTGGAGGTCGACGACCAGTTCGAGATCGCTGATCGCCTGGTCGAGATTTCCCCTCGCCGCCTGGACCACCGAGATGTTGCGAAGGGTCTGGGATTCGCCGAAGCGGTCACCGACCTCGCGTCGGCCGGCCAAGGCCCGCTGAAGATGGATCAGGGCCTGCTTCCGGTTGCCGAGCATGTGGTAAAGGCACCCGATGTTGTCGAGGTTCTGGGCTTCGCCGGCGCGGTCGCCGATCTTTCGCTGGAGAGGCAGGGCCCGCTGGAGGGATTCCAAAGCCAGCTGTTGCTTTCCGAGTGCGAAGTACGCGGCGCCGATGTTGACGAGCGTGCTGGCTTCGCCGACGCGGTCGCCGACTTTCCGACGCCCGACCAGTGCCTGCCGGAGATGGAGCAGGCCTTGCTTCTGGTCTCCGAGTGCCATGTACGCGCCGCCGATGTTGTTGAGGCTGTTCGCCTCGCCGGCGCGGTCACCGATTTCTCGGTGGATGGACAGCGCCTGCTGGAAGTAGGCCAGGGCCTGCTCCTGGTCTCCGAGTGCGTGGTGCGCGAGCCCGATGTTGCCGAGGGCGGCCGCTTCGTTGGCGCGGTCGCCGATTTCCCGCTGCATGGGTAGGGCCTGCTGGAAGTAGGCCAGGGCCCGGGGTTGGTCCCCGAGTCGGTGATACGCGTGGCCGATGTTGTTGAGGGTGGCGGCTGCGCCGCCACGGTCACCTACCTCCGCCATGATGGCCACGGCCTGCTCGAAGTGGTCCAGCGCCTGCCGGTGGTCTCCGAGGCTGTCGTACACGGTGCCGATATTGACCAGCGTGGTGCCTTCGCCGGCGCGGTCGCGGACCTCCCGCGTGACGGACAAGGACTGCTCGTACCAGGCCAGGGCCTGCTCCCGGTCACCGAGATCCTTGTACGCGTGACCGATGTTGTTGAGGGCGGCGGCTTGGCTGAAGCGGTCGTCGATCTCCCGCAGGATGACCAGGGCCTGCTGGAAGTGGCTCAGTGACTGCTGCGGTTCCCCGAGCCGGCCGTACGCGGTGCCGATGCTGTTGAGAGTGGCGGCTTCGTTGTGCTGGTCGCCGGCCGCGCGGTACAGGTCCAGGGCATGCTTGGAGCTGGCCAGAGCCTGGCGGGCTTCCCCGACGAAGGTCTGGGCCCAACCCAGGTCGTAGTAGGCGTCGGCGTCCGGGCCGAGGGTCAGGGTCGCGGTCGCGAGGGCCGCGACGTCCGCGAACCGCGACCTGGGCAGCCAGGCCCTCGCCACCCGGTGCCCGACGTCCCGGGCGATCGTCGGCTCCCGCCCCGCCACCGCGAGCCGGTGCACCTCCATCAGCCGCGCGGCCGTCACCGTCGACCCGCGGGGAACGGGAGTTTCGAGCCTCTCGACCCGCCCGCCGTCGGTCGCTGCGGCTCGCTCATCCGTCAAGTCGGCACCTTTCTCCGCCTCGTGAAGAACGAGTCCGATAATTCTGTCATTGTGCCCGCACAGTGCCCGATCGAGGCCAGTCGGCCGTGCCGGCCACCAGCCAGCCGGACGACCCAAACGCTGCGGGCGTACGCCTACCGGTAGGCTGTGGGTAGCGTCGCGTGCCGGTGGCAGACCGTGTCAGGCATGGAGGCGCCGGACCGAAGGACACCGAACAATGTCGGGATCGCATCCTTCCTGCTCGCGTGACTGAGCGCGAGACGACCAGGCTGATCGCCTGGAGCCTGGAGCTTCGTCAGGTGCACACCCGCCTACGCGCGGCGCTCGACCTCGCCCGCGGGGCCGTTGCCGAGGGCCGGTCCGCCGAGACGGCCACCCGTGACCTGCTGCTGTACTGCCACGGGTTCTGTGCGGCGCTCGACGGACACCACCGGAGCGAGGACGACACCCTGTTCCCGGCGATCAGGGCGGCCCATCCGGAGCTGGAGCCCGTACTCCGTCGCCTCACCCAGGATCATTCGATGATCGCGTACCTGCTCGGCGGCCTCCAGGCCGCCGTCGAGCGGGCCGCGCCGGCCGCCGAACTGGATCGGCATCTGGAGGGCGTCGCGGCGATCATGGAGAACCATTTCCGGTACGAGGAACGTCAGCTGCTCACCGTGCTGGAGACACTCTCGCTGGACGCGACTCCCGAGGCGGTCCTCGGTCCGCTGTAGCCATTCGGGCTGATGTCCGGCACCTCAGCGCCAGTCGAGGAAGAAGAGCGTGCCGAGCATGCTCGTGAACTCGGCGTTCGGCTCGATCTTCCGCGGGGTGGTGCCGGGCTTCAGATCGGCGACGTAGTAGTCCCGCGCGGTGCCCTTCACGGACAGAAACGCGAACTGCTGCCCGTCCGGCGAGATGCCCAGGACGAAGTTGCGGTGATCGTTGCTGGGCAGGATGGGCGCGCCGGCTTTGGCGTTCGGAGTGAGATCGAGCGTCGAGAACCGCTGCCCGGAGAGCGACGAGCCGCACAGCACCGTGTCGTTGTCGATCCAGGCGATCGCGTCACCATCCTTGGCGCTGTCGCAGGGCGCGGCCGGCGCCTTGTCGATCGCGTCTGGTCCGATGAAGGGGCGATCGGTGGGGCGTTCCAGCAGGCTGTCCTCGACCAGGAGTCGCTTCCCGTCCGGCGAGAGTTGAGCGCTGTTGCCCAGCACCGCGATGCCCGGTGTTCCGACCACGAAGAGATGCCTCTCGCCGACGGTCTCCACCGGCTGCTGGTCGACCGCCTGGTGGTCGCCGTCGACTGTTCGGCGCGCGACCTGGTCCTTGTGCTCGACCACGCTGGTGAACCACACCGCGCTGCCGTCCGGCGCCATGGCGGCGTTGTCCTCGTGCGGGGTGTTCCCGAAGTCCTCCTGCCCGGTCAGGTCGGTGAGTTTGCTCGACCGGTCGACGTAGCCGACATGCGTCGCCTTGGTCTGTGGATCCTGAATGACCACGGCCAACCTGGTGAAGTCCCGGTCGAACAGCGATCGGACTGCGAGGACGTCAGTGCGGTCGGTGACGTTGGGCGGCGCGCACAGGATACCCAGCGCGGTGCCGGGCCGGGCGCCCTCGGTCCTGGTGAGCACGCTGTCCGCCAGCCTGAACTCCGCGTGTGCCGTCTTCGTCAGGTTGCGCGCACTCCAACCGTCGACGGTGACGAGTCCGCCGCCGTCGCCCGCCGAACAGCCCGCCGTCACGATCATCCCCGGTTGGGAGAAGTCGTCCCGGACCTCGGGCGTCGACGAGCCCTGACTCCGACCACCCTTGTCCGACCCAGGCTGACCTGGGGCGGAGGAACAGGCGGCGAGACCCGCCGTCACGGTCAAGGAGAGAAGAACTGCTCGAATCCTCGGCGAACCGACCATCAGACTTGTTCTCCAACCATCCTGTGCGGACCGACCTGGGCCGCCGGTGATGCTAGGCGAGCCGACAGCTAGAAACTGCACATGCCAGGGCGGTGGGTGACCGCGGCAGGCGGACCGCCCGATCCCCGCCCTGGCTGACGTCGGCCTGCCCGTACGTCAGCTACCGCTCTTCCGTGCCGGCGTCAGCACGATTCCCAGGTAGCCGGGCCGGGATGGGCGGCCGGGGCGCACTGTCGGCTTGACGGCTGCGCCCGGTGACTGTCGCGTGCGAGCTTCTCAGCAGGGTGGCGGCACGGCGCCGGGCGGCCCCGGCGCACGACCGGCACGCGGACCTACCCGTGATGGGGGGACGTCATGACCGGACAGGAAGCCCGCGGACGGACCAGGGTGCGGCACCTCCCGGCGCCGCCGAAGCAGTTCGACCCGTTCACCGCCGCACAGACCGAGCTGCACCGGTACGGGCTGCCGCCGCGGCCCGACCCGCGGACCCGACCGGGCGAGGCCGAGCTGTGGGACCGCCAGGCCCGCCGCTACCAGGACTTCGACCACCTCGATCCGGTGTTCGACCCCACCACGGCGGACCGGACGGCGACCGGAAACCGTACGCTCGGACCGGATCCCATCGAGTCGTGCGGCTACCAGCTCACCACCAGCACGTCGGCGCCGTTCACCATCCTGTTCGTCACCTGGACGGTGCCCAACCTGCGCTTCGCCACCAGTCCGTTCGGCGTCAACCATTTCCGCACCTTCTGCGGTCTGGGCTTCCTCGACGTGCACGTCGAGATGTCCGTGGACTCATCCCAGCAGGTCACCAGCCAGCTCTGGGCGCAGGGTGTGGGCTTCGTCAACCTGCCGGTCCGCCCCGGCGACGTGCTCAGCGCCTCGCTCTGCCTGAACACGAACGCGGCCGGCACCGCGAGCTACTTCTTCACCAACGAGACCAGCCGGCAGACGATGAACTTCTCGGTCGACACCGGGTTCCCGCCCGCCGTGACCGTGAACGCCGGCGTCAGCCGCGGCGACTTCAACCTGCCGGTCCATCCGCTCGCCCAGTTCGGCGTCGTCTACTTCGACGAGATCAGCGCCTACACGACCGCCGGCACCCGGTCGCTCACCTCGGGGCAGGCGATCACCATGGTCGAGTCGAACGGTGCCACCCTCGCCACGCCGGTCCGGCTCACCGACTTCACCTTCAAAACCGTGTACGGGACCTGAGGCGCGCAGCGACACGACGAAGCTCCGGTAGGACCGGATCCATGGAGACCTCGTCCTGCCGGAGCTTCGTCCTGTCAAATCAGATGGTGTTGCTTGTGTAGATCTTCGTGCTTGCCTGGCTGCCGACGAAGGGGTTGTTGACGGCCCACAGCAGGCCACTCTCGTACTCCGGAACGTCGAAGTTGCACTTCACCCATCCGCCGTCAGCGCCCCGGGTGTTGAAGCACTGCCGGCTCCAGCCCGGACCCTGGATCGTGCCGGCGGCGGATGCTCCGTTAGCCTTGGTGTCCTTCACCCAGACAAGGTCTCCGTACGCGGCGAAGCACGCCTTCGCGCCAGTCGTCGACACGCACCAGACATCGACGTTGTTCGCGGCCGGCGGCGCACCGCTCGGCGTGCCGGTCGTGGCCGACGCTGGGACCGCAGTCCCGGCCACGATGAGGGCCACGGTCGCGGGAACCACGGCGAGCGAACCCCATCGCCATTTCGCGCGACCTCGTCCCCTCGTCGGCTCCATCCGTACCTCCGTCGATTCGTGTGAGTTCGCCATGACTCGGTTGACTCCTCTGGCTTGTGAACGTCTTCCCCGTTTCGCGGGGAATGCGCAAGGGTAACGGATGGGAGCTGTCGGTCAGGACATAGGCCGCTCACCCTCGCGAACAGGTACGAGGCGTGCCGGCGGTCGTCACCGTCCGTACAAAGTGCCGCGTGCAGCCACCGGCCTCACGTGCCGGTCAGTTTTCACTCCGTGAACCCGGCTGCATTCGTCTCACCCGTGCTTCTGCTCGTTTGGCCCGCCATGCTTCGGCTGCGACGATCGCACCCGCCGTTGTCAGTAACGATCCACCCACCGCCTTTGGTAGCAGCGGAACGAACTCCGAGATCATCGCCCACGCCGCACCCAGCACCGCCGTCCAGAAGCTGGCCGCCTCGACACTGATCCGTCCCGCACTCACATGAACCTCCCCAGGTCGCTACGTACGCCGGGCTCCAGTGCATCCGGAATGCCCGCCGAGGCCGGAGACCTTTGCGCACAACCTGCAAGCCGTTTGCATCGACTGTGAGTCGTCGCTCACTCTCGAACTACCTACTGTGGTCAAGAGATGGACAGCGATGGCCGAACCCGCCTGGACCGCCATGCCGACCGTCGCCCGAGCCGTGGAGGTCGGTGATATCGGCGCGCTGTTGCGGATCGCCCGTACCGCGGCCGGGCTCACTCTCGAGGAGGCCGGTCAGCTCACCGGCTATTCGACCGCCACGATGTCCCGCTGGGAGAACGGGCGGCGCCGGGAGTGGACCGTCGGCGAGTTGCGCCGGCTTGCCGAAGTGTATGGCATTCCGCCGCATTTGCTGGGGTTGGCCGCGTCCTCCCCACCTTCGCCGCCTGACAGCATTAGGGTGAATGAATCACGGCAGAACGGTGGTGACTGGATGCGTCGACGTGACGTGCTCGTCGGAACTGTCGGCCTGACCACGGGCGCCACCCTGTTGCCTGCGACCGTGAGCGCGGACGTGAATTACACGGTCGAGGACGTGATCTTCGGTCGGGTCACCGCCCCGCCGCTACCGGACCACCAGTTGTCCGCGCAGCTGTCGGCCGCCCGCGCGGACCATCGCGCCTGCCGGTACACCCAACTGGCCCGCCGCCTGCCTCGGCTGCTCGCCCAGGCCAACGCAGGCCGGGACCACGCGCCCGCCGACGAGGTGGCGCGCGCCTCGGCGCGGCTGTCGCAGGCGTACTGCGTCGCTACCCAACTGTTGCTCAAGCTGTACGACGACGGCCTGGCGTCCTGCGCCGCCGACCGGGCGGTGCAGGCGGCCCGCGGCAGCGGTGATCCGCTGGTCGTCGCGGAGGCGTCCCGACTCGCCGCGACCGTACTGCGTCGTGCGCGTCACCGGGACGGTGCCCAGCGTCTGGTGCTGCACGCGGCACAGCAACTCGACGCGGACACCGGCCTGACGGACCCTCGACAGACCGCGATGTACGGACAGTTGCTCGCGGTGGCCGCGTACACCGCGGCCATGCGCGACGATCGTGACGAGGCCTGGACCCTGCTCGGCGAGGCCGAGGACGCGGCCGGCCGGGCCGGCGCCGCCGGCCTCGACCGCTTCGGCTCACTCGACCTCGCGGTCTACAAGATCAGCGTTGCGCGGGTGCTGGGTGACTACGGTACGGCCGTGGACTTCGCCCGGCAGGTCGATCCCCGGAGGATCGAGGCACCCGAACGACGGGCCCGGTACTGGGAGGACACCGCCCTGGCTCTGCACGGGCGCGGCCGTCCGGAGGCGGCGTTCCAGGCTCTGCTCGCGGCCGAAAGCGACACTCCCCAAGAGGTTCGCTACCGGCCCTGGGCGCACCGGCTCACCCAGGACCTCATGTCCGGCGACGTACGCAACGGGCTACCGGGCATCCGCGACTTCGCCCACCGGATCGGCACCACGTAGCGGTGACGGTGGGGTGCCCTCCGGGTTGCACACCACCACCCGGGTCGATGAGTTGATCGCGAGGGCGCGTCCGGGCGCACGGGCAGCGGTTGTCGTGTGGTGACGACGCGCACCGGCATGATTCCGCTGCTTGGCTGCTTCAACCCCCACGGCTCGGGCGACCCTCGCCGGACTAGGGTTGCGGCGATGCCTGCGGAGATCATGATTCGGATCCTTGGTCCGCTGGAGATCGAGGTGGCGGGCGCCAGGCTGGACGCCACACCGTCGGAACGTCTGCTGCTGGCCCGACTGGCGTTGGCCGGCGGCCAGGTGGTGTCGGTGGCGCAGTTGGTCGACGCGGTCTGGCCGCACCGGCCGCCGAGCACGGCCCGCAACCGGATCCAGGTGCTGGTTTCCGGACTCCGCCGGAAGCTGGCCGCCGCCGGCGGCCCCGACCAGGCGATCATCACCCGCGCGCCCGGGTACCTGCTGCCGGCCGAGGCGGTACGGCTGGACCAGCACGAGTACGAGCGGCTGGTGGAGCAGGCCAGAGTGGAGTGGACGGCGGGCCGGCCGGCGGCCGCCGCGGCGACGTACGCCGCCGCGCTGGCGCTGTGGCGCGGCCCGGCGTTCGACGGTGTCGACTCCCCGTTCGTCGCGACGGCCTCGGTTCGGCTTGCCGAGTCGCGGCTGGCCGTCACCGAGGACGTGTTCGAGGCGCGGCTGGCGGCCGGCACCGACCCCGATCTGGTGGCCGACCTGACCGCGGCGATCGAGGCGTACCCGCTGCGCGAGCGGCTTCGCGGCCAGTTGATGCGGGCCCTGCACGCCCAGGACCGGCAAGGTGACGCGCTGGCCGTGTACCGCGACTTCCACGCTCTGGTCCGGGACGAGCTCGGGCTGGAACCGGGCTCGGAGCTGACCCGGCTGCACCAGGAGATCCTCGCCGTGCCGGCGCTGCCGCCGGTACTGGCGGCAGCACCGAACCAGCTGCCGGCCGACACCGCCGACTTCGTCGGTCGCCAGGCGGAGCTGGACCGGCTGCGGGACGTGCTGGCGCGGGCCGCGACGGCGGCGTCCGGCGGCTGTCCGGCGATCGTTTCCATCGTCGGACCCGGTGGCTCCGGCAAGACCGCGCTCGCGGTACGGCTGGCCTGGCGGGTACGCGCGCTGTACCCGGACGGCTGCCTGGTCGCCGATCTGGACGGCGCTGACCCGCACGCGTTGCTCGGTGCGTTCCTGCGGGCGCTGGGGCTGGCCGGCGCGGCGGTACCGGCGGACCCGCAGGAGCGGCTGGGCCAGTACCGGTCGCTGCTGGCCGACCGGAAGGTGCTGCTGGTGCTGGACAACGTCGCCACCGCGGCCCAGTTGGCGCCGCTGATCCCGGCCGGCGGCGGGTGCGCGGTGCTGGCGGTCGGCCGGCGCCGGCTCACCTGGCTGCCGGAGGCGGTCGCCTGCCCGCTCGGCCCGCTGCCCGTCGGCGAGGCACTGGGCCTGTTGAGCCGGTTGGCCGGCGCCGCCCGGCTGGACACCGAACGCGACGACGCGCGCCGGTTGATCCAGATGTGCAGCGGCCTACCGCTGGCGATCCGGGTGGTCGGTGCGCGGCTGGCCGCCCGGCCCGACCTTCCGGTCGCGCACCTGGCCGACCGGCTCGCCGACGAGCAGCACCGGCTGGATGAGCTGGAGGTCGGTGACGTGCAGGTGCGCGCCTGCCTCGCGGTGAGCTTCCAACGGCTGCCGGTCGAGGCGCAGCGGGCACTGCGCCTGATCGCGCTGCTGCCGGGCCCGCAGCTGCCGGGGTCACTGCTCGGGGCGGTACTGGGCGTACCGGATGACGTCGCCGACCGGGCGGTCGCCCGGCTGCTGGACGAGCACCTGCTGGAGGTGGTCGGACCGCACCGGTACCGGCTGCACGACCTGGTCCGGCTGTTCGCTGCGGAGCGGGCCGAGGCGGAGGAGCCGGGCGAGCAGCGCGCGGCGGCGGTCCGCCGCGCCTACCGGATGCTGCTGGCGCTGGCCCGCGCGGCGAACGAACGGATGCCGGCCCGCCGGTACCCCTGCCCGGTACCCGCGGCCGATCCGCAGCCGACCGTGATACCCGCCGACCCGACCGGCTGGTTGGACGCCGAGCGTGGCACCCTGCTGGCCTTTGTCACGGCGGCGCGCCGGCTCGGCGTGCCGGGCCTGGCCTGGCCGTTGGCCGCGACGCTGGTCAACATCTGCGAGCTGCGTGCCAACCCGGACGACTGGCAGCGGGCCCTGGACCAGGCGGACGTCGCGCTCGGCGACGCGCCCGATCCGGCCGGCTCCGCCGCGCTCGCCCTGGCCCGCAGCATCCTGCTGCGCGGCGCCGGACACCACGAGCAGGCCGCGCCGTACGCCAGCCGGGCCGGCCGCTACTACCGGCGCGCCGGGGCCTGGCCGGCGGCCGTGGCCGCGGCCGTGGAACTGGCCATCAACGCCCGCATCCGAGGCCGGTACCGGCTGGCTCGTGCGGCGTTGTGCTGGGCGCTGGCCCGATCCGCCGAGCACGACACCGGGGTCCAGGAGGGCTACGCCTACCTGGCGTTGGGCAACCTGTGCCTGAGCGAGGATCCGCCGGACCTGACGGCCGCGCAGCGGGCGTTGAGCCGAGCCCAGCAGGTGTTCAGCCGGCTGGACGAGCGCAGCGGACTGGCCAACGCGATCATCGCGGCCGGTCGTGCGCACGCGATGGCCGGCGCGCACGCCGCCGCGGTCCGGTCGTACCTGGCCGCGACGCCGGTCTACGCCGACTTGGGCGATCCGGCCGGCCGGGCGTTCGCGGACGCGATGCTGGCCGACGCGTATCTGCGCGACGGCGACCCCCGGCGGGCGTTGCAGGTGGTGGATCGCATCGTGGACAGCCTGGCGGAGCTGGGGCACGGGTACTGGGAGGCGGTCGCTCGGGTGGTGCGGGGGCAGGCGCTGGCCGGGCTGGGCGACCCGCTGGCGGCCGACGTGCTGCGCCAGGCCGCCTGCCGGTACGAGCGGCTCGGCCATCCGGCCCGGGCCGGCGAGGTGTTGTTCGACCTGGCGCGGCGGCAGGCGGCAGATGGCCGGGGAGACGAGGCACGCCGCTGCGCGCGGGACGCGGCCCGGTTGTTCCGCGAGGCCCGCTCGCCGCAGGCGGCCGCGGTCGACGCCTGGCTGTCCTCGTAAGGCGATCCACAGCACGGCGTAAGCGCCGGTCGGCATACTCGGTCCGGTCGAGATCCACTCGACCCGATCGGAGGTCCCGGTGCCAGTGCGGCCGCAGCTCAAGAGCGTGTTGTGGGAGCGCGTCGGTGACTCGCTGCGGCTGGTGTACGACGTGCGGGACCAGCTGATGATCGCCGACCCGGACGGCGGTGTCGAACGGTTGCTGGCGCTGCTGCGGGAGGGCGGACGTACCGTCGCCGAGCTGGCCGAGGCGATGGGGCTGCCGGCCGAGGACATCATGGCCGGGCTGGCGGTCTTCGACGACCATCGTCTGCTGGAGGACGGCGAGCGGCTCGGCGGCTACACCGGCGCCGCGGCCGAGCGGCACTTCAGCAACCTCGCCTTCTTCGAGTCGTTCGCGACGCTCGCCACCAGCCGGGAGGATTTCCAGCGCCGGCTGGCGGACGCGCACGTGCTGGTGCTGGGCACCGGCGGACTGAACTCCAACACCATCCCGCACCTGTGCGGACTCGGCATAGGCCGGCTCACCCTGCTGGACCGGGACGTGGTGGAGCCGCGCAACTTCGCCCGGCAGTACCTGTACACGCAGGCCGATCTGGGCGCCACGAAGGTGGAGCGGGCCGGCGCGTGGGTACGGGCGTTCGACCCGAGCATCGAGGTGGCCACGGTCACCGCCGGGATCGACGGCCCGGACGCGGTGTCCGCGCTGGTCGAACGGTACCGGCCGGACGTGGTGATGTCCGGTGTGGACAGCCCGACGAGCATCGACGACTGGGTCAACGACGCCTGCGTCGCGGCGGGAGTGCCGTTCGTCCGCGGCGGCATGTACGTCACCCAGGGCGTCGTCTGGTCGGTCGACCCGGGCCGCAGCGCCTGCCGCGCGTGCGGCCGGTCGGCACCGGCCCTTGACCCGGACGACCCCGAGCTGGCCGCGGCCCGGCTGCTGAACACCCGGCCCCAGACCAACCGCGGGATCGGGCCGGTCGCCGGTCTGCTCGGCGCGTTGTGCGCGTTCGAGGTGCTGCGGTTGCTCACCCGGTTCGAGCCGCCGGCCTATGCCGGCCGGCCGATGCTCATCGACTTCGCCGCCGGCTGCACCACCAGCCGGGGCGAATGGGTGCGCGATCCGGCGTGCCCGATCTGCGGTGACCGCGCACCGGCCGAGCCGGTACCGGCCGCCGCAGCGATGTCAGGGGGAGGGGGTGACAGAACATGAAGATCGAGGTCAAGAAGATCGAGAACACTCGCCTCACGGTCGAATGCTCGGGCGGCGCAGTCGTAACGAGCTGCGACTCCTGAGCCACGCCAGTCCGGCCGGCCAGCACGACAGGAGGAACCGATGACCACTGCGGACGGCGACCTCGCGGTAGCGGCGAGCCGCCTGGTGGTGGCACGAGACGGGGACGAGTGCGTGCTCGGCCGGCCGGACCTGGGCATCTTCGTCCAGGTACCGGAGCCCGGCGCGGTGTTCGTCGAGGCGCTGCAGGCGGGCGTCTCGGTGACCGGCGCGACCGAGCGGGCCAGCGAGGTGGCCGGTGAGCCGGTGGACGGCGAGGACTTCCTCGCCACGCTGGCCGAGGTCGGCCTGCTGGACGCGTCACCGGCCGCCGACGCGGGGTCGGCGGGCGCCCGGCGTACCCGGGAGATCCGGTGGATCGCGGGCATCAGCCCACGGGTCGCGGCCCGGTTGTTCGGCCGGGCGGCCTGGTCGGTGTACGGGACGGCCGCCGTCGTCGCCGTCGCGTTGCTGGTGGCCCGGCCGGAGCTGCGGCCGACGTACGAGAGCTTCTGGTTCCTCGGTGATCCGATGGCCTCGGTACTGGCACTCATCCCGGCCACCATCGTGCTGAGCTGTCTGCACGAGGCATGGCACTGGCTGGCCGGCCGGGCGATCGGCCTGCCCGCGGTGTTCCGGGTCAGTTACCGCGGGATCTTCCTGGTGTTCGAGACCGACCTGTCGCAGATCGTCACGGTGCCGCGGCGGCGGCGGTACGGGCCGTTCTTCGCCGGCCTGGCCTTCGACGCCACGATGCTGGCGGTGTTCCTGCTGCTACGGCTCGCCGACCACCGGTCGTGGCTGTCCCTCCCGCCGCTCATGGACCGGTTCCTCGGCGCGCTGGTACTACGCCAGGTGTTCGCGATCGTCTGGCAACTCGCCGCCGTGTTCCTGCGCAACGACATGTACGCGGTACTGACCACCGCGCTGCGCTGCACCAACATGTACCGGGTCAACGCGCTCACGATCAAGGACCGGCTGGCGCGGCTGACGCCTGACGAGGCCCGGGAACTGGCCGAGGCGAGCGACCGGGACCGAGCGGTGGCGCCCTGGTTCGCGGCGATCTACCTGGCCGGCATCGTCGCCATGTTCTGGATGTTCCTGGTCGCCGGCCTGCCCAACATGATCGTCATGGTCGGCTGGCTGGCCAACAGCCTCGGTGCGCACGCGGCCGGCTCGCCGGCGTTCTGGGAGGCGGTCGCGGTGGCCGGCTACCTGGTCGCCACCCTGGCCCTGCCGGCCGTGCTCGCGTTGCGGGAGCGGCGGTTGCGACAGCGAGGAGCACTGTCATGACGAACCAGCCGACCCGCTGGTTGTGGCGCGCGGCGCTGGGTGTGGTGGTGGCCGTGTCGCTGGTCGTCATCGCCGGCCCGTACCGGGCGCGGCTGGTCGGCGCCGCGGTCGGCAGCCGGCAGCCGGAGAACCGGCCGGCGCCGTGCCTGGCCGGGACCGCCGTACCGATCATGGACAGCCCGCACATCGACCCGTCCGAGGCGTCCGCGGTGACCTACAACTCCAACCCGCCGACCTCGGGGCCGCACTTCCCGTACGTCGCCGCGCCCGGCATCTACACCGAACCGATCGCGGACGGACTGACGGTGCACGCCCTGGAACACGGCCACGTGGTGATCGACTACGGTCCGGACACCACTGCCGGCGACCTGGCCGCTCTGGTGGACATCGCCAAGCGGCACCCGGCCGATGTGCTGCTGCGGCCACGGCCGGGGCTGACCGGCGTGGCACTCACCGCCTGGAGCCGCCTGGACCACCTCGACACGTTCGACCGCTCCCGGGTCGAGGTCTTCGTCGAGCGGCTGGCCGGCCGCTACGACCACGGCTGGACCCGTACCGACCCCTGCTGACGCCGGGCCGACCTCCGCTCCGACCTGCCGTACTACGGCGTGCTGATGTTGAACACGAATCGGTTGTTGCCCTCGTTGATGCCCCACAGCCTGGGCGCCGAACCGCTGTAGCCAGGCTGGTAGGAGAGGTTTTCGAGGCCGCCGTTGACCAGCGTCTGCTGGTGCGGTGCCTGTTCAGGCAGGGCCGGGTGCCCGTGATCGGAGCGCACGGGAGGTAGGTGGCATCGGTCGGGGTGTAGTCCGGATAGTATTCGCCGACCATCGGTAGCGCGTACCGGTGCCACCGCGCGCTCGGTGCCGCGGTGCCGTTCACGCCGAACCCGATCTCCGCCGCCGACCGGGACATCGTCCACAGGTGGTTGAGGCTGAACGCGTGCAGCCGGCCGCCGTTGGCGACCAGCAGCGTGTTGCCGTACCACACCACGCCGTCGGCGTGGTTGAAGTCGAACGGCGCGAAATTGTCCACCCCGTTGGCCGAGACCGGAACGACCAGCAGTACGTCCCGGAACTTCAACCTGGTCGAGTCGGTGTAATCGACAAAGGCGAGCCGGGCGAATATATGGCGAGGCATCGAGGTGCCCGAACGCCGCGGCCGCGTACGCCGGGCCGGGCCGCAGGACCGCGGCGCCGGCACCAGCGGCGAGCAGCATGACCGCGGCGATGAGCCACCACAACCGTCGACGTCCGGCACTCAAGGTCATGGCAGTCCTTCCTTGCATCCAAATATTCGCATCATATTCGGGCCCTCTTGGCCGGTGCACCGGGACGCGGGACGCGGGGCGCGACTGCGACCCAACGGAGGGGCATCGGTCGTCCGGTGGACCGGCAACACCCTCGCGGTGTCGCGACCAGGTCCGCGCGGGCGAGCGCCGACAGTCACAACCACCAGTGGCGATCATCGTCAGCGCGGCGCGGTTCGGCTTCCCACCAGTGGAACCCCCGTTCGGATGACGTATCGGAGATATCGCCGTATTGGCCGGATGATCCAGGTAACTTCTGCCTGAAACGGTCGTCCGTCGCGATCTGTCAGCCGGGACTTCCGATTTACGGCACGTCCCCGTTCGTCGATGTGAAGGGTCCTCCGATGTGTGTGCCACGTTGCCGGTCGATCCGATCGATCCCGACGGCTGGCCGTGAGGTGTGTGGGCCATGCGAGTGAGCAGCTATGTCATCGGAGCGCCGCTCGCCGACGACCGATTCTTCCTTGTTCTTCACGGCTTGCAGGGCAGTCTCGACAAAATCACGGCGCGTGCCGGTGCGTACCTGATCGAGCATCGCGGTGAGGAGGTGATCTCACCACCCTGGGTTGACGGTGACGCCGTCGAGGAGCAGCTCCGCCAGCGTGGATACCTCACCGACCTTCCTGCGGAGCGGGAACGCGAGTTGCTGGTCGAGGTGGCGAGTTTGCTCCACGAAGCCGACCTTGCAGCCGCGCCGCCAAGTTTCGTCTTCGTTCCGGCGTACACCTGCAACTTGCGCTGTCCCTATCCTCGGTCTTTCACGGTGGCCGTGATCTTGAGGGTTGGGAAGGGTCTGTAGAGACAGCGAAGTGCCTGCCGCGTAAGGAAAACTGACCGGTGTCGAGTCGTTCAGAGTTCCACGCGCGGAAGGCACT
>NZ_JBHSBN010000040.1:0-40454 GCF_042650605.1 Micromonospora zhanjiangensis
TCGGCGTTCACCCCGGCCGGCAGGCCAGGCTCCTGCTGCTTCTTCTTCGCCACCGCGGCAGTATCCACGGCGTCAGTCGTCACGGTCATCAGGTGCGTCTCCTTGATCAGGAGTTACACCGTTCTTTTTACAGTCCCTCGGCGATCTCGTCGGCTTTCCTCTGCAGTGCGGCGATGGCTTCGTCGGCTCGGGCGATGGCCTGCTCCGCCAGCCGGATCGCCTTCTGCCATGCCTTGTACGTCTTGAAAGCCCGGTTGATTCCGGACATGATCGCCTTGCCGGCCTTGAAGACCTTGCCCCAGGGGATCAGTCCGACCAGGGTCTGGACGCAGGCGCCGATGTCGCCCTTGGTGAAGCAGTTGATGATGTCGGTGATGCCGAAGAAGTCGAGCAGGAACGCCAGGCCCTGCTCCTTGATCATGTCGAGCAGGGACTTCTTCTTGACCGCTGCCGCCCGCTCCTTCTCCGCCTTGGCGTTGGCGAGGTCGTTGGCGATCTGCTGAGGCGTGGGCGGGGTGGCGGCCGTGCCGGGGTCCGGGCTTGACCCGTTCACCTCGGTGGTCGTGCCGCCGCAGGTGTAGTCGCCGTTACCGGTGCCGCACAGTTCCCGCAGCCCGGTCGCGTCGACATAACTGGTGGGCGAGTTCGACGCGTAGGCGTAGCCGTGCATCTGCTGCGGGTCGGACGGGTCGATGATCGGGTCGACGGAGATGAACCGGCCGGTTTGCGGGTCGTACTCCCGCGCGCCGAGGTGGGTGAGGCCGGTGCCGTCCTTGGTGCCACCGACGAAGCCCTTGTCGTCCGGCCAGAACGTCGGTGCGGCGCCGCGGTCACCGCCGAAGGGCGTGGAGTAACGGCGCTGCAGGGTCTGGCTGGTCGCGTCGACGGTGACGGTGTTGGTGCCGTGGTTGTCGGCCAACTGCCAGGTGAGCTTGTTGTCGTTGGTACGGACTCCGACCGTCTGATCGCCGTGGGTGTAGAAACGGGTCGCGGTCTTGTTGCTTCCGCCGGTGGAGTTCAGTTCCATCCCGGGGAGGTAGACGGTGGTGCCCGAGCCGTCCCGGCGGGCGAGCCGGTTGCCGTCGGCGTCGTAGACGAAGGTGCTCACGACTCCGTTCTCGTCCACCTTCTCCAGGTGACCCTCGGCGTCCCAGGTCAGGGTCTGCCGGTTCGCGCCCGTGCCGGGGCGGCTGGTGGTGTTGCCGGTCTTGTCGTAGCCGTAGGCGATCGTCTTGGTGCCGGCGGGGCCCACGGTCTTGACCTGCGTCAGAGTGTGCGGTTGCGGTTGGCCGGCCGCCGGATAGGTGTACGTGGAGGTGGTGTCGCCGCCAGCGGCGTGCACGACCTCGGTGCGCCGGTTACCAGTGGTGTCGAAGGTCCAACTGTTCCAGTACTTCGCCGGGCCGCCGAGAGCGCCGACACTCCGCACCGCGTCGCAGTCGCCGTTACCGGGCGTCCAGGCTTCGGTGAGCCGGTTGAGGTAGTCGTAGGTGAAGCACTGGTGGTCGGCGGTGGCACCGACCGGGGCGTCGGATGCCTTGAGGACGTGCCCGACCGCGTCGTAGCTGTAGGTGGTGTCGGTGATGTAGTTCAGCGTGCCGGCGGTGCGGGTCGCCGCCCGGACGTTCTGCAACCGGCGGGTGCCGGGCTCGTAGAAGAATTCCTGCTTGATCCACTTGCCGTCCGCGGTGGTGCGGCCGACCACCGAGGGCTCGGCGTAGGAGAGTACGTGGTGGTGTTGACATACGTGGTCGTGCCGGTGCTGGTAGTTCCGTCAGGGTGGTGGGCAACCCGAAGGCTAGTGTCGACCCGGTTCATCCCGGTGTAGGTAGATCAAAGCGATCATGAGAAACAACTGACACCGCGTTGCGCCGTCGGTCGGGCCTCCGGAATGCCCGACCGACGGCGCCTCAGCCTTCCCGCCCCGCCGTCCTCACCATCGCCGGTCGGCCTTGCGGAGCATCGCGTCCTGCTCCTCGTCGGGCATGAGTTCCCGGACCTCCTGCGCACAGCGGCAACCGGCGGCGATCTTGGCGGCCCACCTCAGCGCCTCCTCGCGGGAGGCCACGTCGAGGATCGCGAACCCGCCGATGACCTCCCTGGTCTCCGGGTACGGGCCGTCGGTGACCGTGCCGTCCGCGCCCACGACGCTCGCCTGCTGCCGTTCCAACCCGCCGCCGAACACCCACACGCCGGCGTCCACGGCCTCCTGGACCACCGCGTGCGCGGACTTCGCCACCTCGGGCATCTCCTCGGCGGGGATGTGGTCCATCGCGCCGTCGTTGAACGAGACCACGTACCGCGTCATGCCATGACTCCCTCTGTCCCGGCGGCCCGGTCCGACCGCCTCTCACCCGTGCTACGAACGGCCCGCCCCGGATTCGACACCGTGCCGGACAGATCTTCCGGATCCGGTCGGCGGGTCCGGCCGGCGTTCCCGGCCAGTTTCGCCAGGACGACGTCCAGGGACAGGTCCGTGGCGCTGGTGAGCAGCAGGTCCGCCGCCGTGAAGCGGGCGCCGTCCGCGTACGGGTTCGGCACCGCCACGCAGGGCAGCCCGGCGGCCCGCGCCGCCGCCACGCCGTGCGCGGTGTCCTCGAACGCGACCGCCTCCGGCGCCGGCAGGCCGAGCCGTTCCAGCGCCAGCAGATATACGGCCGGGTCGGGTTTGTGGGCGGTCACCTCCTCGCCGGTCGCCAGGACCTCGAACCGCGCGCGAAGCCCGGCCCGGTCGAGCATCGCGCCCACATGGGTGAGCGGGGAACTGCTCGCCACCGCCAGCCGCAGTCCCAGCTCACCGGCCCGGTCCAACCACCGGACGATGCCCGGTGCCGGCTCCAGTGCCGCGTTCAGGTCCGCCCGGTACGCCATCCGCAGCGCGTGACTGGACGCACGGTCGTAGGCCGGCCCCACCGCCGCGGCGAGCGCGGCGTAGCGCGACTCGTTCGCGTCGCCGCCGTGGTCGGCGAAGAAGCCGTCCAGGGCGAGTTCCAGGCCGTGCCGCCGCCACTCCCAGCGCCAGCTCTCCAGCAGCGTGGTCTCCGTGTCCATCAGCAGGCCGTCGAAGTCGAAGATGAGCGCCTTGACCGTCACCACGGCAGTATGTCAACCCGGTCGGTCGATGTAAAAGAAGCTAGACATCGGGTCAAGTAAGCCTTACATTGGTGGTGTCAAAGATTCTATACATCGAAGGGCTGGGTCATGACGCACCAGGAGAAACGCGCATGGATCATGCTGGTGGTCGCGGTGATCGCGTACGCCGCGTACACGATCATCGTTCTGGGTCGCGCGGCCGGCCGGCCGCTGACCGACGTGCCCTACGCCGCCACCATGCTGTGGAGCATCGGCGCCGCGATCCTCGCCAACATCGTGCTCGACATGGTCACCGCCGGGCCGCGCCGCGCCCGGGTCACCGACGTACGGGACCGGCAGATCGGCCGCCTGGGCGAGCACATCGGACAGTCGTTCGTCGTCATCGGCGCCACGGCCGCCATGTTCATGGCCCTGGCCGGATGGCACCGGTTCTGGATCGCCAACGTGATCTACCTGTGCTTCGTCCTGTCCGCGGTGCTCGGCTCCATCGCTAAAATCGGCATGTACCACGGCAGGCTCCCCCAGTGGTGAAACCGACCCGCGTCACCAACAACATCCGCGCCCTGCGCTTCGCACACGGCGAGATGACCCAGGCCGACCTCGCCGAGCGCATCGGCGTGACCCGCCAGACCGTCATCGCCATCGAACAGGGCCGCTACTCGCCGTCGCTGGAGGTCGCCTTCCAGATCGCCCGCGTCTTCGGCGTCCCCATCGACAACGTGTTCTCCTACACCGATCCCGGGGAGGAATGAGATGAAAGCCATCGTCCAGGACCGCTACGGCTCCGCCGACGTCCTCCAGTTCCGCGACGTCGACCCGCCCACCCCCGGCACCGGCGAGGTCCTCGTCCGGGTCCGCGCCGCCGGCGTCGACCCCGGCGTGTGGCACCTGATGACCGGCCGCCCGTACCTCGTGCGCGCCCTGGGCTTCGGACTGCGCCGCCCCAAGGCCGCCGTCCGCGGCCGGGACCTGGCCGGGGTCGTCGAGGCGGTCGGTGCCGGCGTCACCGGCTTCCGGCCCGGCGACGAGGTGTACGGGACCAGCGACACCGGCTCGTTCGCCGAGTACGCCACCGCTCCCGTCAGCCGCCTGGCCACCAAGCCCGCCCGGCTCTCGTTCGAGCAGGCGGCGGTCACCCCCGTCTCCGGCGTCACCGCGCTGCAGTCCCTGCGTGACTTCGGCCGGGTACGGGCCGGCCAGCAGGTCATGGTCATCGGCGCGGCCGGCGGCGTCGGCAGCTTCGCCGTCCAACTCGCCACGCACTTCGGCGCCGCCGTCACCGGCGTGTGCTCCACCGCCAAGGCCGACCTGGTCCGCTCGCTGGGGGCGGTCGACGTCCTCGACTACACCCGCCAGGAAATCGACCGGGACCCCGGCCGGTACGACCTGATCGTCGACACCGCCGGCAACCGCCCCCTGTCGCTGCTGCGCCGCGCCCTGACCCGCCGCGGCAGCCTCGTACTGGTGGGCGGCGAGCACGGCGGCCCGCTGCTCGGCGGCTTCGACCGGGCGCTGCGCGCGCCACTGCTCTCCGCGTTCGTGGGACAGCGGCTGCGCGGGGCGATGGCCAAGGAGAACGCCGAGGACCTGACATTCCTGGCCGGGCTCGCCGAATCCGGGGCCCTGACGCCGCACCTGGACCGCACGTACCCGCTCGCCCGGGCGGCCGACGCGATCACCTATCTGGCCGCGGGTCATGCCGCCGGGAAGATCGTCCTCACCGTGTGACCTGGCGGTCCGGACCTCGTCAGGATCCGTCGCCGGGCGGGCGGTGGTCCCGGTCCCGGCCGGTTGGTAGGGCCAGGTCTACCCCAGGGGTCGATCCAGCATGCTGTCGGAGATCATGGGCGGCCGCCTAGCCTGGGCACATGACAGACACGCTGCTGCGGGCGGTGACCGGGCGACGGTTCCTGGTGTCGGCCTGGCCGTGGCGTGGGGTCGCCTACTCGGCCACGACGGCGGTGGCCGCCGGCCTGCTCTGGCTCCTGCTGGCGGTGCCGCTGACGCCGGTGCTCTCGGCCGTCGTGGTGCTGCTCGCCGGGCGTACGGTTGGTTATCTGATCGTGGCGGCGGGCCTCGGGCTGGTCGGGGTGGGTCTGCTCGCGCTGTGCGGCCCGCGGCTGGCGCTCGCGACGGCCCGGGCCGAACGGTGGCGGCTCCGGCTGGTCGGCGACGCCCCGCCGTCGCCCGGGCCCGGCGGCCGCCTCTACACCGACCCGGCCACCTGGCGCGCGGTGGCCTACATGGTGCTGCTCGGCGTCGTCGGCCCGATCTGGCTCGGGGTGCTCGGGATCGTCGGGCTGATCATCGCATCGACGCCGATCTCCGTGCACTACCGGCTGTCGGTCATGGACTCCCCGGCCGGAATCGCCGGCCGGATCGGTGGCGGGCTGCTCCTCATCCCGGTCCTGCTCTACCTGACCGCGCTGTTCGGCGGGGCGCACGCCGCGCTGGCCCGGACGCTGCTGTACCCGGAGCCGTCCGAGGAACTGGTCGAGGTGGCCCGGTCCCGGACCCGGCTGACGCACGCGTTCGACGCCGAGCGGCTGCGCATCGAACGCGACCTGCACGACATCGCCCAGCAGCGCCTGGTCGCCCTGACCATGCAGATCGGGATGGCCCGGCTCGACCTGCCGCCGTCGTCGCCGGCCGCCGCCACGCTGGCCGCCGCGCACGACCAGGCCATGACGCTGATGACCGAGCTGCGTGACCTGATTCGGGGCATCAGCCCGCGCACGCTGCGGGAGCTGGGGCTGCGGGCCGCCGTCGAGGAGTTGGCCGCCGCGAGTTCGCTGGACGTACGCGTCGACATCCCCTCGTCGCGTTTCCCGGCGGAGGTGGAGTCGGTCGCGTACGCGGCCATCTCCGAGGCCCTCGCCAACGCCGTGAAACATGCCGCCGCCACCGAGGTCACCGTCACCGTCCGGCGCCGGGCCGACCGGCTGCTGGTCGAGGTCCGCGACGAGGGCGGCGGCGGTGCCGACCCGGTACGCGGATCCGGCCTGACCGGGCTCGCCGACCGGGCCGCCGCGGCCGGGGGCCGACTGCTGCTGTCGAGCCCGGCCGGCGGCCCGACGACCCTGCGGGTGGAGCTGCCGTGCGCGTCGTGATCGCCGAGGACTCGGTGCTGCTCCGGGAGGGGCTGAGCGCGATGCTGCCCCGGTTCGGGATCGAGGTCGTCGCCGCGGTCGGGGACGCCCCCGCGTTGCTGGCCGCGGTCCGCGAACACCGCCCGGAACTCGTGGTCACCGACGTCCGGATGCCGCCGGGCTACACCGACGAGGGGCTGCGGGCGGCCATCGCGCTGCGCGCCGAGAATCCCGGGCTCGCGGTGGTCGCCCTCAGCCAGTACGTGCAGCACAGCTACGCCGGGGAGCTGCTCGCCTCGGGTTCCGGCCGGTCCATCGGCTACCTGCTCAAGGACCGCATCGGCGACGTGTCCGAGTTCGCCGGGCAACTGCGCCGGGTGGCCGAGGGCGGCACGGTGGTCGACCCCGAGGTCGTACGGCAGCTGATGCAACACCGCCGCGACCCGCTCAAACAGCTCTCCCCCCGGGAACGCGAGGTCCTCGCCCTGGTCGCGCAGGGACACTCGAACGCCGCCGCCGCCGGGATCCTGCACCTGACCGAGGCCGGTGTCGTCAAACACATCGGCAACGTCCTCACCAAGCTGAACCTGCCGGTCAGCAACGACACCAACCGGCGGGTGCTCGCCGTGCTCGCGTACCTGCGCAGCCGATCCGACTAGGAGTCCCCTTTTGCTCACCACCACCGCCCGGCGGCGTGACGCCGGGCTCCTCACCATGGCCGTGTTCCTGACCGCCGCGTTCTTCCTCGCCCCGCCGCTGCTGCTGGGCCCCGACCGGCTCGACGAGTTTCCGCGCGCCTTCGTCGCCTACTGGTCCTCGGGTGGTCCGGACTTCCCGGCCGACCTGCAGCACCTCGTCGACCACCAGTTCTCCTACCACCTGATCCGGGTGCTGATCGCGGTGCCGCTGCTCGCGGTGCTGGTGACGCTGGCCGTCCTGCTCCGGCGGTTCCGGCTGCCGATCGGGGTGCTCGCGCTCGTCGCGGCGGTGCTGCTGATCGCCAACGTCCAGGGGGCCGTGTCGCCGTTCGGCACGCTGCTGTGGATCCTGGCCGGCTCAACCGACGCCGAGGTGACCGCCGCCCTGGCCCAGATCCACGACCAGCTCGCCAACGGCCCGGCGTCGCCGGCCCTGACCGTGATGCTGGACGAGTACGTGCGTTGGCACGTGTGGAAGGGTCTGCTGGTCGGCCTTTTGGCAGCCTTTTTCATCGGCCTGTCGGTGGTGACGTGGCGCCGACGCCGGCGGTGGCTCAGCGTGCTCGCGGCGGTGGCGGCCGTGGCCGCACTGGTGGTCGTGGCGGCCAACGTGAACGTCGTGGTGAACCCCGTCCCGGGCTTCCTGATCCTCCTGGAGGTCCCGGGCAGTTGGTGAGGCGCTGCCGATTCGTCGGTCACCTGTCGGGGCGGCGTCCTAGAGACGTGACTGGGACGTCGTCCACAGGCGGCACGTCTTGCCGAACCGCCGCAACGAACCGACGCGCCCCAGCGTTCGCCAGGTAGTCGAGCACCTGCTGAACCGTCAGCTGGTTACCGCGACGGCCGGTGCTTGCCGCCTGTTCGCCGAGAACTCTCAGCAGGGTCCGTCGCTCACGGGCCCACAGATCCAGCAAAACAGCGTCGGGATGCTCGGCGACCACCCCGTGGGGCCGGCAGGCGTCAAGCGGGAAGTCGCGGAGGTTGCAGGTAATGATCGAGTCCGCTCCGCAGGCTACCGCCGCGGCCAGCACGTGACGGTCCTTTGAATCGTTGCGCATTTGGTCGATCAACGGCTCATAGCCGGTGACCAGGGCGTCTTCGAACGCGGCGTTCATGAACGCGATGCGCCGTTCGATAGCCGCCACCGAGACCGGCACATGCCGTCGAACCTCATCGAGTATGGCCGTTGACCATCGCGGTTGGTACAACTCTTCCTCGGCCAGCCGCAGCAGGAAGTCACACAATGCGTTGGGGATCAGAACGTTGGCGTCCAGGACGGCGATCGTTGTCACGTGTCAGGCCGCGTCGTCCGTCTCGGCCGGTGCGGGCTGGCCGTACATGCCCATTTCGACCGCGTCCGCGGTCAGCTCGTCGAGGATCGCCCGGCGGGCTTGACCGCGTCTGTCTCGGTAGGCCAAGACTTGGTCGAGCGGAATCCTGCGGGACGAGTTGGGCCGCGAGTAGCCGATCTCACCGGCTTCCAGCAGCTTGATCAGGGTCGGACGGGACACTCCGAGCAAACCTGCCGCCTCAGTGGTCGTCAACTCCCGGTCCACCGGCACGATCGCAACCCCACGCCCGGACGCCAAGACGTCGGCAATCCTGGTCAACACGTCCCGCACCGACACCGGAACCTCAACCTGAGCCGCACCACGGCGGACGGCCAGCTCTCCCGAGCCCTCATGAAGCAAACTGGCCAACTCGGCCAGCGAAGCACCTTCATCATCCGCTGGCACAACCGCGTCCGTGGCCATGGCCCCTCCTCTCATCCCACGCCAACCACCATCATCCCTCGAAGTGAAAAAAGTGCAACCGCCTTGCCAATTCAGGCGCCGGCTTCACCGTTCGGATGGGTGGGCGTTCGCGTCGCTCGTATCCTCCGCTCGGTGGGGGTGAACGACGCAGGGCCCACCCAGCTTCGTCCAGGCCGGCCCCGTGGGCGCGTTTCGGGCCTACCGACTGCCGCCGGTACCGCGCACGTCCATCACGGTGCCGACCACGACCAGCACCGTGAAGATCAGCAACATCACCCAGAACGGCACCCGGTCGCGCGTCACAGCCTCTCCGTTCGGATGATCGCCGCCGGTGCCGGACCGGCATGCTCTTCCAGGTACCGCCGGGCTGTGGCCCGGGCCTCGCAGTTGTGAACCCTGCAGATCGGGCAGCCGTCCGGCCCGGACCAGTGCTCGGTGACCATCTTCTTCGCCGCCTTGACCAGGTCGGCATGCACCTTCGACGGGTCACTCACGACGCCAACACCCGGGCCGCGAGCCGGTCCAGGTACCGGTGCGCCGACTCCAGCCGGGGGCATCCGTCGTCGGTGCAGTCACCGCAGACCGGTCGCCAGGCGGTGCCCGGTCGCTGCCAGTGTTCGTCGACGGTGGCGTTGGCGGTGGCGACCAGGTCGGTGATGCTGACCGGCACGACCATCGCGGTCACCGGTCGCCGCCGATCCGGCCGGTCGGCGTGGGAGTCCGGTCGCCGTTCTCGGCGCGGGCCAGGCGCAGCAGGCGTTCCTTGGCCTTGGCGGCTTCCTCGGCGTCGGCCTGGCGGGCCGCTCGCAGGATCTTGTCCGGCGTGGGTCGCCGGCTGAACAGTCCCCTCGCGCTCTCCCGGGTAGCCGGGGGCGCGGCGGTGGAGGAAAGGACCACTCCGGATCGAGACGGAGGGAGCACACCGCCGCGCCCCGACGGCCGGGCACGGAGCGTCACGCCGCGAAGCGAGGCGCCGCACCCGGTCTAGGGGCGACCAGCGCACCTATCCGCTGGCCGTGGCTCAATAGTCCGGGTGCGGCGACAGAGAGTGAATGTACGGGCCGTACCGGACCGGACTGAACGTTACGAAGCCGGTACAGTACGTACCAGTTACGCCTCGGCACCCACCAGCGACGCCAACTCGGTCAGCTCGGTCGACATCGCACGCCGCCGAGGCCGTGCAATCGTCTCGACGATGTCCCGCGCGTACCGCTGCTGCCGCAACCACGCCGGCGCCGAGCGCTTGATGCCCGACAGGACCTCCGTCGCGTCAGCGTGCTGGCCCATCTCGGCGTGCGCCCACGCCACATCCAACAGATGCCGATGCCAACTCGACGTCACCGCCGTGCCGCCCCGGACGTCGCCGGCCAGTTCCAGCACCCGACCCGGCTCGCCCGCGACGGCCGCTGTTTCGACCCGCTGCATCTCGACCCGCTGCCGGTCGAACCCGGACACCATCATCAGATGCGCGCCGTCGGGATGCCGTTCACCGATCCGTACCGCGGCTGCGGCCGCTGAGTCGATCATCGTGCTCGCGTCGTCCGGCCGATTGTCGCGCGCCGCAGCGGCAGCGGCGCTCATGAGCAGCCACCCCCACGCCGCCAAGTCATCCGGCCGGGCACGGGAGAACCGCGGTTCGATCGCGTCGGCCGCGCTGACCGCGACGTCCTCCGCCTCACGTAGCCGCCCCTGCCGCAGCAGCAGCCACGTCATGCCTTGCAGCACCGTGGCGCTGATGACCTGGTCGCCGGACCGTTCGGCCGCGTCCAAGGCGGCGGTCAACGCGGCGTACGCCAGGTCACCGGCCCGCAGTTGGATCAGCAGGTTCCCGGTCAGGTGATGCGCCCGGGCGACCAGCGCGTACGCCTGCTCGCGGTGGGTGTCGTCGGCCTCGCCGGCGGCGGTCCGGGCGGCGGTCAGCAGGCCGGGCAACGCGGTGATCGTGGCCGCGTAGTCGTTGCGGTGGTACGTCTGGTCGACGCGGCGCAGCTCGGCCCGGACCGCGTCGAGCGTCGGTGGCTGGTCGGGCTGCGGGCCGGCCGGCCGGTGTCCGGCAAGCCCGCGTGCGGGCATCAGGACGCGGCGCAGTTCCAGCAGTGCCAGCGGTCGCTGGGTCGGTTCGGCTCGGGCGGCGGCCGAGGACGCGTCGCCGATCAGGGCCGTGGTGGGGACGTGGAGTGCTCGGGCGATCCGATGGAGGGTTTCCATCCGGGCCGAGGTGCGTTCGTTGCGCTCCAGCTTGCGGATCGTCTCGACGGAGATGCCGGCGTTCTCGGCCAACTGCTCTTGGGTGAGTGGTAGTGCCCTTCGTATGCGGGCAAGGTTCTCGCCGATCGTCGGCATGGCGCACGCTCCCTGCGATGGTGGACCGGCTCCCGCACGGCCCGGTCCCTCTACTTCGCACGGTACGACCCTGGCTTCAGGGCTGCCAGCCGCTGCGTGGTGTCGCCGTTAGGTGGTCGCGTACGCAGTCAGCCGATCTGCGGGCGTTCGTTTCCCTGCTGTACCGCGCGTTGGTGATCGGTCTTCTCCACCAAGGCCAGCAGGCTCCCGTGGAAAGCTTCATGGGCCGGCCGTTCATCGGCGAAGGTACGGCTGTGATGCACGAGGCGCTTGGCCTCGCCCAGGTCCACGCTCAGCAGCTCGCGGACGGCCTTGATGCACGGGATCATCGGGTATCCCCGCGATCGCATCAGCGAGAGCACAGCCTCGATATCGTCGGCACGGTCAAGCATGTCACGCCCCGCAGCAAGGGCTTCATCGAAGCTCGCCGACCCGTCCATCCGGCAAGAGTACGACCGGTTCGTGTGGTAGCCCTACCCCTCCGACGCCGTGCCACGCTGTGCTTCGCTGCTGTACGGCTCGCCGCTAACGGCATCGTTGGTCTGATTGCCTCGGCTGGGCCCGATGCCGGTGTGCTCCGCTGCTGTGCCGTGGGCAGGGCTCGGACTGGCACTCCTCCGCTATCCGAGTGTCTTGTTGATGAACTCGTCCCGGAAATCCTCGAAGAGCGCGGCCGCGAAGCGCACGCATTCGCGGAGCTGCTCCGCGTTCGCGAATGGAAGCTTGGGCGAGAAGGGCTCCGGAGTGAAATCCGGATCCACCGCCTGGACCACCTGTCGGGCGAGCCTCGGGTACGGGCCGCCGGCGACCACGTCACCGGCGGTCACATAGAGCATGAACTCGGCCGACGAAGTCCGGAACGAGGCCGTCATGACGATCTCGAAGCCGCCGTGCGTCTCAGCGTGCTCGAAGAAGCACTCCCGCGCGGAGTAGACGAAGTCGAGACCGGTCTCCGCCAACACCGCCGCGAGCTCCGCCCGGTCGGGATGGTGGCCCTGCCTGCCCGCCCGTTCATCCAGGCTGGCCAAACGCTCGTAGTAGCGGCGGCCGAAATTGATCCGGCCGGCGAGCTCGATCACTCTGTTGACGAGTTGGTGCGGATCTTGACCTGCACCCACCGCGCCCTCCTCCGTTCAGCCGACCGGACCAGACTATTAATCCAGCAGGAGATCCGTTCTGGCCTGCTCTGACGGTGTGGTTTTGTCCGTGGACGGCAAGCAGCCACCGTCGAGCCTGAGGTTGTGTGGACCAAACAGGATACGGCGGTGGCGGCCGCCTACAGAGTAGACGCTGCACGGTGGTCTGGGCTGTTCGACGAGCTGATGGATGCGATCGGGTCGCGTTCTAGCCGGTCTGAGCCCCGCAGGCGGGTGCGGGACTTCCTGGCCGGACTGCTGGCGCCGTTGCCGACCAAGAATTGCTGGACGATCGCGGAGCACGCCGGTGACGACGGTCCGGGCGGTATGCAGGATTTCATCGGTCGGGCAAGCTGGGACGACGCCATGGTTCGCGCGGACGTGCAGGACTTTGTCGTGGCTCGTCTCGGGCACCCCGACGGTGTCCTGTTGATCGACGAGACGGGTGCGAGCAGGTTGGCGAAGGAGTAGTTCGAGGTGTTGTAGAACGGCCGGCTGGTCGCCTTCTTGACCTCGACCCTCAGCCGGTTCGGGTTGTCGTACTTCGCCGCCAACTCCCGCACCGTTTCCCGGTCTGGCTCGAGGATGCAGTCGAGGCGGCGCAAGATCGTGAGAGGGAGGATCACTTGCCGTACTGGTTGGGGCGGTAGGGGCCCCGAAGCTGGTCCGCGATCGACCAGATGAAACTACCGAGGGTGCTCACGAGGCTCGCTCAACGAAATCTTGGACGCCCAGCGCGAGCCCGCGCGCCGTCCGAACAGGCGTCGCACAGTCTACGACCGATGCCCTCGCGCGACGGGTCCGTCATGGTGCTCTGATCCCCGAACGCTGCCTTTCGCCCCATAGCTCGATACACGACCCCGCCGTCTGGAGCGGCGAATAGACAATCCACCGAACCGGCGGCCGCCAGCAGGCCCGTAAGCCACAACTGGCGCCCCATGATGAGCGCCGGTAGCGGTAGTCCGACTCCTCAAGAGACCAACCGGCGCGCTGATGGGTAACGCCCGGCTGCCGGATGGGTCCAACGCAACGCACACCAGCGCCGGAGGCCCTGCTCCCAATCTGCTTCCAATTAAGGGGTAAGACGTCAGGAGCCCGTTACCGGCTACTCCGGTGACGGGCTCCTGACCTGCATACATGCACGGTGGGCGATACTGGGATCGAACCAGTGACCTCTTCGGTGTGAACGAAGCGCTCTCCCGCTGAGCTAATCGCCCTCAGCGCCGGGAACTCTACCCGATCGCCCCGCCCGCGCGCACATCCGGGGGTCAGTGTGTTGCCAGGTACGCCAGCGCGCGCTGGACCACGTCGATGCCGAAGCTGTACTTCAGGGATGCCCAGACGACCGCCGCGACGAAGGCGAGACCGACGGTACCGAGCAGCGCCCGGACCGGAATGGACTGTCGACCCACCCATTTTGTCCAGCCGCGCACGTTTCGTCGGGTGAATTCGAGCAATCGGCGGGCCCAGATGAATTCGACCGCCCAGATGGCCAGGCCGGCGATGACGATCAGCCAGCCCGGACCGGGCAACGGGATGAGGGCCAGGCCGACCGCGACCACCAACGCTCCGAGGACGGCCACCGTGATCTTGAGCACCACCCGGCCGGTCGGGTTGGCCCGGAGCAGGTCCAGGGTGATCCGTACCCGGCCCCGGCGGGGCTCCCGGCCCGGCGCGTCCCGGACGGTCGTGCCGGAGCCGGCGCCGTCCGGGGGCGGCGTCGACCGCTCGCCCCGGTCGGCCCGCTCATGATTCGACACGTCTCCCCCGCCCCCAACCGCCGCTCGCGGGCCGCGTGACTCTAGGTAAATGCTCCATTGAGGAGATTCATCGCCATTTCCCAGGCCAGTGTCGGCCGCGCCCGTCACTCGACGGGACGACTGGACGTTACCGGAGTGAGTCACTGTCCGGACCACCCACTCCGGGCGGGCTCACCAACTTGGGCAAAACAGATACTTTACATGATTCTTTCCATGCGCACGGCGTTTCCGGACCGCCATCCCACCACCGGGTGAGATCAGAGCATGGCGGAGCGTAGCCACGAGTATCACCTGAGTATGGAAACGCGGAACACGCGCGTTCCGCAGCGGTGCCGGGGGGAGAACGTCCATGAGTGTCATCCGACCGACGACCGTCGAGGTCGAGACGTCGCTAAGGCTTGTCGCGCCTGACGCTACCGCGCTGCCGGTACGCGCCAGTCTACGCTACGATCCTTCTGATCCGTATGCGGTTCATGTCCTGTTTCATGCTGAATCGGCCGGTGGCGAGGCGGTGAGCTGGTCCTTCGCCCGGGAGCTGCTCGTCACCGGGCTCGACGAGCCGGCCGGGATCGGCGACGTCCGGGTCTGGCCGTGGGCCACCCCGCGCGGCGACTTCGTCGCGCTGGCCCTGTCCTCGCCGGACGGGAACGCCCTGTTCGAGGTGCCGCGCAGCGTGCTGGTGCGGTTCCTGCGGCGCACCTACGTGGTGGTGCCCCGCGGCCGCGAGGCCGACCACCTCGACGTCGACACGGCGGTCAACCGCCTGCTGGCCGGTCGCTGACCCTTCTCAGCCGTGCGTGGTGATCCCCCCGTCGACCGGGATCACCGCGCCGGTCAGGTACGAGCCGGCCCGGGACGCCAGGAAGATGGCCGCGCCGGCCATGTCGTCCGGTCGGCCGATCCGGCCCAGCGGGACCTGGTGCTCGATGGTGGCCCGGGCGCTCGGGTCGTCCAGCGCGAACGCCATCATCTTGCTCTCGAATGGTCCGGGCGCGATCGCGTTGACCGTGATCCGTTCCGGCGCCAACTGGTGGGCCAGGCTGCGGGTGAGCATGTGCACCGCCGCCTTGGTCGCCGAGTAGGCGTACACCTCCATCCACGGCACCCGGATCCCGTCGATGGACCCGATGTTGATCACCCGGGCCGGGTCGTCGGCGCTCGCCGACGCCCGCAGCGCCGGCAGCAGGGCCGTGGTGAGGGTGAAGACCGCCTTGACGTTCACCGCCCAGAGCTTGTCGAAGGCGCTCTCCGGGTACGCCTCCAGCGGCGCGCCCCAGGTCGCTCCGGCGTTGTTGACCAGGACGTCCAGCCGGTCGTGCCGGGCGAGCACCCGCTCGGCGAGCCGGCCGGCGCCCTCGACGGTGGACAGGTCGGCCGGGATCGCCTCACACGTCCCCACGGCGGACAGTCGCTCGGCGACGGCCTGGCAGACCTCCGCCTTGCGGGACGACACGATGACGTGCGCGCCCGCCTCGGCGAAACCCTGGGCGATCATCAGTCCGATCCCGCGGGACCCGCCGGTGACCAGCACCGTCTTGCCGTCGACCGCGAACAGGCCAGGCATGCGCACCCTCTCTCCACCACCGGCGACCCGGTGGAACCGGCGACCTGGGCGGGCGGTGGTCGGTCCGCCGGAACTCCGACTACCGCTCGGTAACCTAGTCCGGGCGGCCGGCCCGGACAAGCTGTCCGGACATTACCGGACGCTTTCGTCCGGACCGGACGTGCCCCGTCCGGGTGGACCTGCCCGGTTCGGTCGGCGATCCGCTGCGGGGGCGCCGGCCGGCGGCTACCGTCGGGCGGATGGTCAGCTCAGGTCGCCTCTCCCCCGACGTCGACGGGCGGCCGTCCGCGTCGGACCGGACCGGTCCCGGGCTCGACACGACCACGCTGCGGGAGGTGTCCCCCCGGCCGGGACGCCCGCTGCTGCTCGACCGGCACGCCCTGCTGCTGGTCACCGTGGGGCACGGCACGCACGAGGTGGACTTCCAGACGTACCAGTGTCGACCCGGCACCCTGATCCGGGCCCGGCCCGGGCAGGCCGTCCGGTACGGCGGCCAGCCCGGCCTCGACGCGGTGCTGCTGGCCTGGGACGCCGACCTGTTGACCGGCCTCGGCCCGGACGTGGACGAGCCGGCCGGCCGGACCCACTGGCAACTCGCCGGCGAGGACGAGGACGCGGTCATCAGCGAGGTGAGTCAGCTGGTGGTCGACCGGCAGCGGCACGTCGACGGTGGCCGGACCGCCGACCTGCTCCGCCACCAGTTGGCGGTGCTGCTGCTGCGGCTCGACCTGCTGCCCGGCGGCCGGTACGAGCCGCCGGCGTCGTACGCCGAGAGCGTGACCTTCCACCGGCTGCGCCGCGAGTTGGAACGGACGTACCGGCGGACCCGGCGGGCGGAGGACTACGCCGAGCGGCTGGGGTGTTCGGTCCGGACCCTGACCCGGGCCTGCCTGGCGGCCACCGGCCGCAGCGCCAAGCAGGTCATCGACGACCGGGTGGCGTTGCAGGCGATGCGGCTGCTCGCCGCGACCGACCGGTCGGTGGCCGAGATCGGCCGGCAGCTCGGCTTCCCCGAGCCGACCAACTTCGGCCGGTTCTTCCAGCGTCAGGTGGGTCGGACCCCGGGCGCGTTCCGCGCCGACCGGGGCCGGCCGGCCGCCGCGCACCTGCCGGGGCAGCGCCCGCCCACGCCGGCCGGTCCGCCGGCGGTCGGCATCGGACGGCCGACGCTGGCCCGCGCGTCCGATCAGGACGTTTGACGAACCGGCATTCCGGGCACTTGTGGGGCCAGCCCCGGTAGACATGCTGACGAAGGGAGCACAGCGATGGGTCTGATGTTCCGCAAGCGTAAGAAGATCGGTCCGCTGATCCTCAACTTCACCGAGAACGGTTTCTCGTCGTGGAGCTTCAAGGTCGGTCCCTGGTCGTGGAACTCGCGCGCCAAGGCCCACCGCGTGGACCTGCCCGGCCCGCTGTCCTGGAAGCAGGACAAGAACAAGTCCCGCGCCTGACCCGGCCCGGCGGACGTAGGTGATGCCCGGCGAACCGCCGGGCATCATCTTTTTCGTCGTACGGATCCCCGCCCGGTCAGTTCTCGGCGGGGGCGGCGGTGGGGGTGATCAGCACGTCGCCGGCGAGCCGGCCGTGCTCCGGGGACCGGGTGACCAGGCCGGCGGCGAGCAGCGCCGTCAGCACCCGGTTGGTGTCGGCGGGCCGGTAGACGGTCTCCGTACCGGTGAACGAGCGCAGCTCGGTGACCGTGCCGGGACCGGTCGCGGCGAGGTGGGCGAGCAGTTCGCGGCGCAGCGGGCCGGGGTGCGGGGTCAGCGAGACGTCCAGCAGGTGCCCGGCCGGGTCGCGCGGGTCGCGGTAGCGGACGCCGGCGAACTCGTCGACCGCCCACATGGCGTCCTTGAACGCGTCCAGGCCCCGACCGGACGAGGTGCCGAAGGCGACCAGCTCGACGTCCCCGTCGGCGACCAGCTCCACGGCGGTGACCAGCGGATGGCCGCGCTCACGCAGCACCGCGCGGGGGTCGAGCGCGGTCCGGGCCGGGTCACCGAGCAGGAGCAGCGCCTCGGCCGCGCGGCCGGCGGCGAACGCGGCGAACGCGGCCGGGGCGGGGGCCGGCCGGTCGGCGGTCGCCAGCACGGTCAGCGTCGGTGCGCCGGCCGCCCCGGCCGCGGCCAGCACCGCCGGCAGCCGGCCGACCTCGCCGGTCACCACGTGCACGGCCAGGTCCGGTGGGGTACGCAGGGCGCGTTGGACGGCGTCCAGGCGGCCGGCGAGGCCGTCGTCGGTGGCGGTGAGCACCACCAGGGTGAGCCGCCGCCCGGCCAGCAGGTCGTCGAACTCGGCGAGGGCGCGCAGGGCGCCCTCCGCCAGGCCGCCGTCGTCCTCGCCCGCGTGGGCCAGCGCGACGGTGACCCGCCGCGAGCGGTGCAGCGCGGCCGGCGCCCACGCGTCCAGGTAACGCACCAGCAGCTCACGTCGGACGGCGGCGATCCGCGGGTTGGCCATGCCCGGAGTTCTACCGGACGCGCGGGGTCGCCGCGACGACCGGGTCACGCCGGTACGGAGATCCCGACGCCGCCCCGGGTCTGTCCGCCGTACCGCTGCTTCTCCGCCGCGAGGTCGAGCCGGCCGATCCGCTTGCGGCCCGCCAGCGCCGAGGAGTCCAGCAGGTCCTTGGGAATCAGCCAGACGATCTCGAACTCCAGACCGTCGGGATCCCGACCGTACAGGCTCTTGGTGGTGCCGTGGTCGGAGCTGCCGACCAACGCGCCGGCCTCGGCCAGCCGGGTCGCGGTCGCCTCCAGCTCGTCCAGGGTGTCCACCTCCCAGGCCAGGTGGTAGAGGCCGACGGTCTGCCGGCCGGCCGGCGAGGGGCCGGCGCCGGCGCCCATCTCGAACAGGCCGAGGTCGTGGTCGTTGGTCGATCCGGCGGCCTGCAGGAAGGCGGCTCCGGCGAAGCCGTCCGGTGTCATCGGGACCGGCCGGAAGCCCAGCACGTCCTGGTAGAAGGCGACGCTCCGGGCCAGGTCACTGACGAAGAGCACGGCGTGGTTGAGTCGATGGATGCCCATGCACCGACCGTAGCGCGATTTAGTTGAACATTCAACTACAGGCGGATAGGATCACACCCATGACCCGGTGGCTCGAACCCCACGAACAGCACACCTGGCGATCCTTCGTCGCCGCGACCCGGGCCCTGATGGACGCCCTGGACCGACAACTGCAGCGCGACGCGGGCATCCCGCACGCCTACTACGAGATCCTGGTCCGGCTCTCCGAGGCCCCCCGGCGCCAGCTGCGGATGAGTGAACTGGCCGAGGCGACCAGTTCCTCCCGCAGCCGGCTGTCGCACGCCGTGGCCCGGCTGGAGGAGTCCGGCTGGGTCCGCCGCGAGGACTGCCCCACGGACCGGCGCGGCCAGATCGCCGTCCTGACCGAGAAGGGCTTCGGGGTGCTCTCCGCCGCCGCGCCCGGCCACGTCGAGAGCGTCCGGGAGAACCTGTTCGACCTGCTCAGCCCCGCACAGGTCGACCAGCTACGGGACATCACCGAGACGATGGTCGCGAACATCGACCCGAACCGCGCCACATCTTGACCAAACTGTCCGGTGATCGCCTCTTGTACTCAACGTCGCCGGAACAGCACGATGAGGCGTGTCCTCGGGCTTCGACGAACTCACCAGACGGGCGCGGGACCTCGTCGTCGCCGGCGACCTGGCCACCGCCCAGGAGCTGCTGGGCCAGGCGCTGGCCGACACCGACCCCCGACCGGAGGTTGCCGACCCGGAGCTGACCGACGCCGCCGGGCTGCAGGCCCGGGTGCTGCTCACCCTCGGGGAGCCGCACGCCGCCCACGGCTGGGCGCTGTTCCACCACGCGGCGTCGACCCGGTTGTACGGCCCGTCCGACCAACGGACCATCGCCGCGGCGGCCACCCTGGCGGCGGTCCTGCACCGGACCGGTGACGATCCCGAGGCCGCCCTGCTCTACCGCGACGTCGTCATCGAGCTGACCGCGATCGACGGTCCGGAGTCGCTGCGGGTGCTCGCCGCCCACGCCGACCTGGCCACCGTCGAGTACGCGCAGGGTCAGTGCCGGTTGGCCCGGCACCGACTGGAGGACGCCTGGCAGTTGCACCGCGAGGTGTACGGCGACGGCCATCCCAGCGGCATCAAGATGCTCGCCCGGCTCGGCGCCATGGAACGGGACTGCGGCCGCTTCGACGAGGCGCACGAACACCTGGAACTGGCCCGCGAGTTCTGCCGGACGCACCTGCCCGCCGACCATCCGCTCGCCGCGCAGATCGCCGCCCTGTCCCGGGCACCCGCCGATCCCGGGCACGTCTGCACCGACGTACCCGATCCGGCGGCGGACGGTCCGCACCCGCACCCGCACCCGGACGCGACACCGCCGCAGCCGCCCCCTCCCGACGACGCCACCATCCCGGACCCGGAGGCCACCGACCGGGAGGCCACGCTCCACCCCGAACAGACGAATCCGTACCCGACCGGGTCGGACCGGGACGACCTGCCGGGAGGACCGGAGGAGCGGTGGTGGCCACCGGATCCCGACCCGGCCTGGCCGGACGACCCGGCCGCGTTCGGGACCGCCGTGGCCGGGACGCCGCCGGATCACGGGCCGCCGCCCGGGGAGACAACCCCCGGCGGTACGCCGTCGGCGGCGGATGACTCGTACTGGTCGCAAACCGGGATCGGGGCGCCCTACGACGTCGGCCCGGCGTCGGGAGCCGATTACCCGACGGGCGGCAGGGCCTGGCGGCCCGAGGGGTCCACCGGCGGGGTCTGGCGGCCCGAACAGTCCGGCGGGACGGAATCCGTCGGCCTCCCGGCGGTACGGGAACCGGCCGACCGGCGGCTGCCGGCGGTGTACCGACCGGAGCGGTCGGGCCGGCGGATGCTGCCGATCGTGCTCGCCGGCGCGGTCGTCGTACTGCTCGGCACCGGGGCGGTGATCGCCGGCTTCGCGCTGCTGGACGACGGGTCACCGCCGCCGCGACCGGCCGCCTCGGGCACCGCGGGCCCGGCCCCCACGACCGGCCCACCACCCGCGCCACCGGGCTCGCCACCGACCAATGTGACGGTGAGCGACAACCGGCAGAGCGTCACCCTGTCCTGGACGTATCCGGCCGGCGCGGAGGGTCCGGTCGTCGTGGCGGGCGGCCGCAGCGGTCAGGAGCCCCGCGCCTTCCAGGAGTTGCCGGCCGGCAGCAACGGCTTCACCGTCTACGGCCTGAACAGCAACCAGGACTACTGCTTCACGGTCGCGGTGGTCTACTCCGCCGACACGATCGGCCGCAGCCCGGCCGTCTGCACCAGCCGGGCGGCCCGCTCCCCCGGCCGCTGACGGCGTCCATCGATTAGGCCCACCCGCGATCAGGCCGACGTGGGCTGATCGGCGGTCGCCACCGCCGGGCCGGGCGTGACCGGCCCGGACGGCGGTGCGCCGGGCGTGACCGGCCCGGACGGCGCTGCGCCGGGCCTGACCGGCCCGGACGGCGGGGGGCGGAACGGGAGCCGGACCTCGGCGCGCAGGCCCGGGCCGGCGTCCGCGAGCTGCACCGTGCCGCCCTGCCGCCGGACCAGCTCACGGACGATGGCCAGCCCCAGGCCGGCGCCGCCGGCGTCCCGGGCGCGGGCGTCGTCGAGGCGGGTGAAGCGGTCGAAGACCCGGTCCCGGTCGGCCGGCGGGATGCCCGGCCCGTCGTCGGTCACCGTCACCTCCTGGTACGCCCCGTCGCCCGCCGTCGCGGCGGTGAGCACCACCCGGCTCGTCGCGTGCCGGACGGCGTTGTCCAGCAGGTTCGCCACGATCCGGCGCAGTTCGTCGGGCTGACCGGCGGTCCACAACGGCCGCCCGGGATGGACCAGGCGCACCGGCGGACTCGGGAACCGTTGCGCCACCTCGGCGAGCAGGTCGCCCAGTTCGACCGGTCCGTCGGCGAGCGGCGGGCGGGGTTCCGTGTCGTCGGAGCGGGCCAGCAGCAGCAGGTCGTCGACCAGCCGGCTCAACCGTTCGGCATCCACCAGCAGGTCGTCGGCGACGGCCGGCCAGTCGGTCCGGGCGCCGAGCCGCTGGGCGACCTCCAGCTGGGTCCGCATGTTGGCCAGCGGGCTGCGCAGTTCGTGGGCGGCGTCCGCGACGAAGGTGCGCTGCCGGGCCCGGGCCGACTCCAGCCGGTCGAGCATGCCGTTCAGGGTGACCGCCAGCCGGTGGATCTCGTCCCGCGAGGCCGGCACCGGCAGCCGACGGGACAGGCCGCTGCCGGTGATCTCCTCGGCCCCGGTGCGCAGCGCCTCGACCGGGCGCAGGGTCGCGCCCACCACCCGCCAGGCCACCGCCGCGAGCGCGCCGACCAGCAGCGGGAAGCCGATCAGCAGGGTGGTCCGGAGCAGGTCGACGCTGTGCCGTACGTCGGCCATCGACTTGGCCACCAAAACGGTACGCGGATCACCCGGCGACCCGGCCGGTACGGCGACCACCCGCACCGGGCCGCGCATGCCGAGCCGCTGCGGCGGTACGAAGGTGCGCAGCCGCCCCTGCTCGGCGGTGGCCGCGGTGAGGTCGCGCAGCTCGGCCGGGTACAGGATCGGGACCAGCCGGTCGGCATCGATCGAGGCCGCCTGGACCCGGCCCTGGGCGTCGACCACCTGCACCCGGACGTCGCCGCCGGCCACCGGGAGCGGGTCGGGCAACGCGTCGGCGGTGGTCAGCAGGGCCACCGCGTCGGCGGTCTTGAACGCCTCGCTGTCCACGTTGCGCTGCAACGCCCAACCGAGCGCGCCGAGCAGCAGCACCCCGCCGGCCAGCAGCCCGACCGTCAGCCCGGCGACGCCCAGCAGCATCAGCCGGGCCCGCAATCCGCGCGGCAGCAACCGCGGAAAAGCCCTCGACGCGGTCACGGCGTGAGGCGGTAACCGGCGCCACGGACCGTCTCCAGCCGTTCCCGGCCGATCTTGCGGCGCAGGTAGCCGACGTACACCTCGACCACGTTCGGGGCGGTGTCCACCGCCGCGTCCCAGACGTGATCCAGCAGTTCGATCTTCGACACCACCTGGCCGGGGCGGCGGATCAGGTACTCCAGCAGGGCGTACTCGCGGGCGGTCAGGTCGATCCCGGCGCCGGCCCGGGTGACCCGTCGCCGGGCCGGGTCCAGGCTGAGGTCGCCGGCGGTCAGCACCGCGGGGCGCTCCGGCGCGCCCCGGCGCAGCAGGGCGCGCAGCCGGGCCAGCAGCACCACGTACGAGAAGGGTTTGGTCAGGTAGTCGTCGGCGCCGCAGTCCAGGCCGTCGGCCTGGTCGTACTCGCCGTCCTTGGCCGACAGCATCAGCACCGGCAGCCAGTTGCGGTCGGACCGCAACCGGCGGACCACCTCGTAGCCGGACAGGCCGGGCAGCATCACGTCCAGCACCATCGCGTCGTAGCCGCCGTGCCGGGCCAGGTCCAGCCCGGTCGGCCCGTCGCCGGCCAGGTCCACGACGAACCCCTCGGCCTGCAGGCCACGTTGCAGGGCCCGGGCCATCCGGGCCTCGTCCTCCACCACCAGCAACCGCACCCGACCAGCCTGCCACCGTCCTGTGAACGGACACAGCCTTTCTCAGCCGCCTCACAGTGCCGATCCGGCAGGATCGTCCCAGTAAGCCGAGAACCGGTCCCCGCGACCGGTTCCACGAGGGGTGGAGCGCGGTCCGCCGGGACCGGCTCCAGGAGGGGTGCAGCAGATGTCGATTTTCACCAACCGACCCGCCCTGCGGTGGGCCGTACCGGTCGCCGCGACCGCCGTGGTGATCGGCGGCGGCGCGGCGGTGGGCACGTTCGCCGCCGCGGCCGAGCCGCCGCTGCCGGCCCGCAGCGCCGCACAGCTTCTGGTCGACCTGCAGACGGCCCGGCTGGACGGGCTGTCCGGCACGGTCGTGCAGCGCGCCGACCTCGGCCTGCCGGCGGTGGTCGGCCTGGCCGGTCAGGTCGGCCAGGGCGGCACCGAGCTGACCTCGCTGCTGGCCGGCACGCATACCCTGCGGGTCTGGTACGCGGGTCCGGAGCGCCAGCGGATCGCCCTGATGGGCACGCTCGGCGAGACCGACGTGATCCACAACGGCAAGGACGTCTGGACCTGGAACAGCCAGCGCAACGAGGCGACCCACCGGACGATGACCGGCAAGGACGGCGCCGCCGACCGGCACGCCGTACCGGACGGGCTGCCGGCCACCCCGCAGCAGGCCGCCGAGCGGGCCCTCGCGGCGGTGAACCCGACCACCGAGGTCACCGTCGGACGGTCGGCCCGGATCGCCGGCCGGGACGCGTACGAACTGGTGCTCGGGCCGCGGGACAAGACCTCCCTGGTCGGGCAGGTCCGGATCGCGATCGACGCCAAGGAGCACGTGCCGCTGCGGTTCGAGGTGTACGCCAAGGGCACCGACCAGCCGGCGTACGAGATGGCCTTCACCCAGGTCGACTTCAGCCGGCCGGACGCGGCGCAGTTCGCGTTCAACCCGCCGCCCGGCGCGAAGGTCACCGAGTCCGACGCCGTCGAGGCGAAGGAGTCCGCCCCGACGGCGGCGCAGCGGCAGCAGGCCGAGGCCGCGGCGAAGCAGGCCCGGCCGACCACCGTCGGCACCGGCTGGACCACCGTGCTGGTGGCCCACCTGCCCAAGGACGGCACGCTGACCGGCGACAAGGCCGGCAAGGCCGACAAGGCCGGTGCCACGGCCGGCGCCGACAAGGGCGACATCGGTCAGCTGACCGGGCTGCTCGACAAGCTGCCGAAGGTGAGCGGCGCCTGGGGCAGCGGTCACCTGTTCAGCAGCAAGCTGGTCACCGCCCTGCTGACCGACGACGGGCGGGTGCTGGTCGGCGCGGTCGCGCCGGAGAGGTTGTACGAGGTCGCCCAGGCGAACAAGTGACGTACGCGGTCGAGTCCACCGGGCTCACCAAGCGGTTCGGACGCCAGGTCGCGGTGAACGCCGTCGACCTGGCGGTTCCGCGTGGCGCGGTGTACGGCTTCCTCGGGCCGAACGGGTCCGGCAAGACGACCACGATCCGGATGCTGCTCGGCCTGGTCCGGCCCACCGCGGGCGGGCACCGGCTGCTCGGCGAGCCGATGCCGGAGGCGGCCACGGCGGTGCTGCCCCGGGTCGGCGCGCTGGTCGAGGGGCCGGCGTTCCACCCGTACCTGACCGGGCGGGAGAACCTGCACCGGCTGGACGCGGCCGACCGTACCGCCGATCCGGGCAGCGCGGCGGCCCGGATCGGCGCGGCGCTGGACCGGGTCGGGTTGACCGCGGCGGCCGGCAAGCGGGTCCGCGCCTACTCGCTCGGCATGCGTCAGCGGCTCGGGCTGGCCGCGGCCCTGCTCACCCCGACCGAGTTGCTGATCCTGGACGAACCGACCAACGGCCTCGACCCGCAGGGCACCCGCGAGGTGCGGTCGCTGATCGCGGCGCTGGCCGCCGAGGGCGCCACCGTGCTGCTCTCCACCCACCTGCTGTCCGAGGTGGAGCAGATCTGCACCGACGTGGGCGTGATGCACCAGGGCCGGTTGGTGGCGCAGGCGCCGCTGACCCGGCTCCGCGCCGGCACGGCGCCCCGCGCCCGGGTCCGGACCGGCCGGCCGGCCGACGCCGCGCGGGTGCTGCGTGAGCAGGGGCTGACCGAGGTGGCGACCGGGGCCGACGAGGCGTCCGGCGTGCTCGGGCCGGTACGGCCGGAGCGGGTGGTCGCCGCGCTGGTGCACGCGGACGTGCCGGTACGCGAGTTCGGCGTGCTCGCGCCGGACCTGGAGGAGATGTTCGTCTCGCTGACCGGGGAGGGGTTCGATGTCAGTGGTTGACCGGCCGACGACGGCGCACCCGGTCCGGCGGGCACGCCGGCCGAGCAGCCGGTTCTTCCGGTCCGAGTTGCGGCTCATCTACGGGCGGCGGCGCAACCAGGTCGGCCTCGCCGGGCTGGCCGCTGTCCCGATCGTCATCGCCGTCTCGATCAGAATGTCCGGCTCCGACAACGGTGGCGGCGGCGGTCCGTCGGACTTCGTCGGATCGGTCACCTCGAACGGCTTCTTCGTGGCGCTGGTCGCCCTGACCGTCGAGCTGCCGCTGTTCCTGCCGATCGCGGTGGCCGCCATCGCCGGTGACAGCGTGGCCGGCGAGGCCAACCTGGGCACGCTGCGCTACCTGCTCGGCGTGCCGGTCACCCGCAACCGGCTGCTGGCGGTCAAGTACGCCGCCGTCGCGACCTTCGCGCTCTCGGTCACCCTGCTGGTCGCGGCCGTGGGGGTGGGGATCGGGCTGGCGCTGTTCGGCGGTGGGCCGGTGACCCTGCTGTCCGGCACCCAGGTCGGGCTCGGCGACGGGCTGCTGCGGCTGCTCGGCATCTGCGCGTACCTCACCGTCTGCCTGTGCGCGCTCGGCGCGCTCGGGCTGTTCGTCTCCACGCTGACCGAGCAGCCGATGGGTGCCACCATCGCGGTCACCATGCTCACCGTGGCCAGTTGGGTGCTGGGCCAGATCCCCCAGCTCGACTGGCTGCACCCGTACCTGCTGACCCGGCACTGGCAGGACTACGGCGAGTTGCTGCGGGACCCGGTCGACCTCGGCGCCCTGCTCCCCGGGCTGCTGTCGGCCGGCGCGTACGCGCTGGTGTTCCTGACCGCGGCGTGGGCCCGGTTCGGCTCCCGCGACGTCACCAGCTGAGACCCGGCCGATCACCCGCGCCGGGCCGCTCGTCGGCCCAGCGCGGGCGAAAGCGTGTTTGTGGGGCGTGGTTTTGGTCCACGGGCCGAAAACGCGCTATCTTGAGCAGTCCTGAGCAATAAAAAAGAACGGCACAATAAGCCGTTCGAATGCAGCTTAGCCATGGGGAGACAGTTTTGTCAACGCATTCCGGCGCCGGGGACGACGGACGGCACGCCGACGAGATCGGCCACGAGCAGAAGTACGTCTCGATGCTCTACGACCGGCTCGACGACCTACGGCGGCAGGCGGCCCGGCGGTTGGCCACGGCGTTGCGGAACACCGGTGGCACCCGGCAGGAACAGTCCCAGCGCGACAGCAACGTCGGCATGTACGCCGAGCAGGTGGATCGGTACGGCGCGGTGGAGAACGGGCTGTGCTTCGGGCGGCTCGACTTCCACGACGGCGAACCGCTCTACATCGGCCGGCTGGGCATCTTCGACGACTCCCACGACTACGAACCGTTGCTGTTGGACTGGCGGGCCCCGGCGGCCCGACCGTTCTACCTGGCCACCGCCGCCGCGCCGGAGGGCGTACGTCGGCGCCGGCACATCCGCAGCCGGCTGCGCACGGTGACCGGGCTCGACGACGAGGTGCTCGACCTGGACGCGCCGCGGTCCAGCCGGCACGAGGAGTTGACCGGCGAGGCGGTGCTGCTCGCGGCGCTGAACGCGAGCCGTACCGGCCGGATGGGTGACATCGTCGAGACCATCCAGGCCGAGCAGGACCGGGTGATCCGCTCCGACCTGGCCGGGGTGCTGGTGGTGCAGGGTGGCCCGGGCACCGGCAAGACGGCCGTGGCGCTGCACCGGGCGGCGTACCTGCTGTACACCTACCGGGAGCAGTTGGCCGGGCGCGGGGTGCTGATCGTCGGCCCGAACCCCACCTTCCTGCACTACATCTCGCAGGTGCTGCCCGCGCTGGCGGAGACGGGCGTGCTGCTGCGTACCGTCGGGGATCTGTTCCCGGGGGTGGGCGCGGACCGGACCGAGCCGGACGAGGTCGCCGAGATCAAGGGTCGGGTGGCGATGGCCGAGGTGCTGGCCGCGGCCGTCCGGGACCGGCAGGTGGTGCCGGACGAGCCGCTGGAGATCGTCTTCGACCAGGAGCGGTACCTGCTCGACCCGGCCACCTGCGCCGCGGCGCGGGACCGGGTACGCCGGACCGGCAAGGTGCACAATCTGGCCCGACCGCTGTTCGAGGTGGAGATCGCGCACGCGCTGGCCGAGCTGGTCGCCGACCGGATCGGCATCGACCCGTACGCCGACGACCCGCTCGGCGGCGACGACGCGCCCGGCGACCCGCAGATCCTGGCCGAGGCGGACCTCGCCGAGATCCGCCGCGAGCTGCACGCCGACCCGGAGGTCCGCGCCGTGCTGGACCGGTTGTGGCCGGTGCTCAGCCCGCAACGGCTGCTGACCGACCTGTTCGGCTCGGCCGAGCGGCTCGCCACCGCCGCGCCGCAGCTGACCGACGCGGAACGCGGGCTGCTGCTGCGTGGCCCGGACTGGACCGGCTGGACCGAGGCGGACGTGCCGCTGCTGGACGAGGCGGCCGAACTGCTCGGCGAGGACGAACGGGCGATCCAAGCCCGGCAGGAGCGGGAGCGCCGGCAACGGATCGAGTACGCCGAGGGCGCGCTGGAGATCGCCCGCGGCTCGCAGTCGATCGACCTGGAGGACGCGCCGGAGGATGAGGCTGAGATCCTCACCGCCACCGACCTGATCGACGCCGACCGGCTGGCCGACCGCCAGGAGTACGGCGACGGCCTCAGCACCGCGCAGCGGGCCGCCGCGGACCGGCGCTGGGCGTTCGGGCACATCATCGTGGACGAGGCACAGGAGTTGTCCCCGATGGCCTGGCGGCTGCTGATGCGGCGGATCCCGAGCCGGTCCATGACGCTGGTCGGCGACGTGGCGCAGACCGGGTCGCCGGCCGGCACCGCCGCCTGGGACACGGCTCTGGAGCCGTACGTGGGCGGCCGTTGGCGGCTGGCCCAGCTCACCGTCAGCTACCGGACCCCGGCCGAGATCATGGCGCTCGCCGCCAAGGTGCTGGCCGAGATCGACCCGACGCTGGAGCCACCCCGCTCGGTCCGGGAGACCGGCGAGCAGCCCCGCGACGAGACGGTACGCCCGGCCGCGCTGGCCGGGCGGCTGGTCGAGCTGGTCCGGGACGAGGCCACCCGCCTCGACGACGGGCGGCTCGGCGTACTCGTCCCGGCCGGCCGGGTCCACGAGCTGGCCCGGGCGGTCGCCGACGCCGTCGCCGACGCCTCGACCGGCAACGCCGCCGACCTGGCGAGCCCGGTGGTGGTGCTGACCGTGCGGCAGGCCAAGGGGCTGGAGTTCGACTCGGTGCTGGTGGTCGACCCGGACCGGATCGTCGCCGAGTCACCCCGGGGTCACCGCGACCTGTACGTGGCGCTGACCCGGGCCACCCAACGTCTCACCGTCCTGCGTGCCACGCCGGAGCCGGTCAGCGGTCGGTGAAGTTGCCGATCTGGCTGGCCTCGCCGGACTGGTCGCTGGTCGAGCCACCGGCCGGGGTGCCGCTGCCGCCGGTGGTCGCGTCGCCGGTGGTGGTCGGCGCGGCCCCGCGCCGGGGGCGGCGGTGGACGCTCGCCGGGCCGGCCCGGCGACCGCCGGTGGTGGTGGCGACGCCGCGGTTGCGGGTCGGCCCGCCGTCGCGCAGCACGTCGGGGTCCTCGTCGGCGGGGATGGCCTCGGCCAGCCGCCGCTCCCGCCGGACGTCCTCAGCCGGCAGGGTCACCTCCTCGGCCGCGTCCGGACCGTAGTCCGCGGGGTCGAGCTGTTCGTCGGCGCCGCGCGCCGGCCTGCGATCTTCGCGCACGCCCACTCACCTCCCAGATCGTCCTCCCCGCCAACTCCCCGACCGAACCAGCAATAAACACCCGGCCCTGCACCGACCCCATAACCAGCCCCCGCCCCAGACCCGGCCCCAGACCCCCATCCGCCCCCACTCCCACCCCCGACCCAGACCCTCGCCCCACCCCCCACCCTGGCGCCCACCCCGCCCCACTCCCGGTGCGGGCGCCGGGGTGGAGTTCGGATCGCGTGGGGGCGGGGTGGGAGTGGGCGCGGGGGTGTGGTTGGCCGGAAACGCGAGATCTTGGCGCGAATTGGCCCTCGGATGGGCCACCTCGCGCCAAGATCCCAACCGCCCACCTTCAGAGATCGGACAAACAACGCCAAAAGTGACCGCCCAGGGCGCGATACCCAGGCCGGAGACAGCAATGTCCCGGATATTGCTGTCTCGACCTCGGGATGAAGCAGCAAAATCCGGGACATTGCTGTGATCTTGGTGCGCCTCAGGCGCGGGTGGGGCGTCAGGTGGGGGTGGGAGAGGGGGCAGCGGTGGCCCGGGGTGGTGGGGGGCAGTAGGTCGGTGGGGGCCGGGGCGGCGGGGGGCTGGGCGGGTGTTTGGCGGAGAGTGCGGAGGGTAGTCAGCGGGTGCTCACGCCGTAGTCGGAAAGCGCGGCGGACGGTGCGGGCGGACCGCAGATGGAACTCATCGAATCCGAGGAGGAAAAGATGAGCACGCACACTGCGACCAACCAGCCGGGCACCCGGCAGATGCCAGACACCCAGACCCGGCGGATGCCAGACACTCAGACCCGGCAGATGGGCGACATGCAGACCCGCCAGATGCAGAACATGGCGCCGAGCACCCGGCAGATGCCGGACGGCCGGCGGGCCAGGCGGGTACTGGGTAACGAGACCAAGCCGTCGGTGCTGTCGACCGAGTTCTGGATCTATCTGGCCTCGGTGGGTGCGGTGCTGCTCGCCTCGTACCTGGTCGGCCAGAACGCCTTCGGTGTGGACATCTTCCGTGCCCCGCAGGCCTGGCAGATGATCACCGTGCTGACGGCGGCCTACCTGGTGAGCCGTGGTATCGCCAAGGCGGGTAGTTCCTGGCGGCACTCCGACCGGCACGAGCAGTGAGTGTCCGGCATGGACGCGGTAGACCGATGACAGCGTGAACCGGCTCGCGGTTCCCGGGATTCCCGGAGACCGCGAGCCGGCCCCTGTTCGTCCGACATCCGCCGCGCCGGGCGGGTGTCGTTCACTCCTCGTCGAAGCCGAAGCCGCCGTCGTCGCCACCGTCGTCGTCGAAGACCTCGTCCAGCACCTCGCCGGCCACCAGGCCGCCCGCGACGCCGAGCGCACCGGCAGCCACCATGCCACCGACCCCCGCACCACGACCGTGGTGCCCGTGCCCATGGCCGTGCTGGCCGTAGCCGGGTCCGTAACCGGGCTGGCCGTAGCCGGGGCCCTGACCGTAGCCGGGTCCGTAACCGGGCTGGCCGTAGCCGGGGTGGCCGAGGCCGTGCCCGTGCTGGCCGTAGCGGGAGATGGTCTGGCTCAGCCAGCCGTCCACCTGGGCCACCCAGTCCACCCGGTCGGCGTCGGCGTGCTGGACGGTGAACCGGCCGATGCTGTCGTGCCCGCCGGTGAACAGGCCGCCGCGCTTGTCGCACTCGACGATGACGTCCACGCCGTACTGGTTGGTCACGAAGGTCAGCTCGACCTCGTTGACGCTCTGCGCGTACTGCGGCGAGGCGAAGAACTCGATCTCCTGGTAGAACGGCAGGGTCTGCTGCACACCCTGGATGTAGCCACGCTCCAGGTCGGCGTTCTTGAACCGGAAGCCCAGCCGCAGCATCGCCTCCAGGATCCGCTCGTGCACCGGCAACGGGTGCACGGCCACCTGGTCCAGGTCGCCCTTGTCGACCGCGCGGGCCACCGAGAGTTCGGTCCGCAGGCCCATCGTCATGCCGTGCAGGCGCTGCCCGTACAGGTCGGTGATCGGGGTTTCCCACGGCACCGGCAACTGGAACGGCAGCGACAGTTGCTGGCCCGGCGCGAGCTGGAACGGCCCGCTGACCGGCATCCGGTGGAACTCCATGAGTCCCGCGTACTCGGCGGCGCCGCTCTCCACCTCGACCCGGGTCACCAGCGAGATGGTGACCTGCTCGATGGTCGCGGCGCTGTCACCGCCACGCATGTTGACCTGCCCGTCGAGGCTCAGGCCGGGACGGGTGTTGGGATTGACCAACACCGTGTCCACGCTCGGTCCGCCGACGCCGAACGCGCTCAGCATCTTCTTGAAGACCATTGGACTGCTACTCCTGACGGGGTGGGGCTACGACTGAGAATCGCGCCACCGCGCTCCATCATGGAGTGCCCGACGCGAGTCCGGATGCTATCCACGCCGGCTGGGAGATTGCTGAAAGCGCGCGGACGGTCGACGTACCGCAATTGCCGCCTGACATGAGACGGACACGGAAAAGTGGCCGATCCGAAACCGGTCGGCCACTTTGCCTGGTGCGTGTATGTGTGCGGCGCCGGTCAGACGTGTCGGCGGCCGGTGTACAGCTTGGCGGCCAGGAACACGCCGATCGCGGCGAACACGATCTGGATCAGCAGCTCGATCCAGTCGATGCCAGCGGTGTCGCCCACGCCCAGCGCGCCCGCGACGATGGTGCCGAGCAGCGCGGCGACGATACCGATGACGATGGTCAGCCAGATCGGCAGGTTCTGCTTGCCGGGTACGACCAGGCGACCCAGGGCGCCGATGATCAGACCGATGACGATGGCGAGCAGGAAGTTCGTGATTTCCATCGGGGTGTTCTCCTTCAATCGGGGGGTGCTGACGGTTTATCCGGATCCCCGCGACACCAAACCCCCGCCGTCGACCAGACCGGACCCCGACCGGCTCAGGTGCGGGCCCGGGCGGCCAGGGCGCGGCGCAGGTCGTCGGTGGCGTCCCCGATGACCCGGCGCAGCGTCGGGTCCAGGTCGGCGCGGGCCAGTGTCGATCGCGCCCGCGACACCGTGGCGGGCTCCACCGCGTACCGGGGAAAGGCCTGTGCGGCCAACTGGCCGGCGGCCACCGACCAGGTCCGGTCGGCGGCCGGCAGGTCGGTGAAGTACCGCGCGACGTAGCCGGCGGTCAGGTCGGCCTGCTCGGGCTGCCAGAAACCGGCGGCGGTCGCGGCGACCAGCCGGACCGGGGTGGTCCGGTCGTTCACGACCGTCCCCCAGGCGCGGGCCTTCGCCTCCGGGTCCGGGATCGCGGCCCGGCACCAGGCGGCGTGCAAGGCGCCCTGCGCGCTGGGGTCGGACCCCCGCAGGTCGGCGATCTCCCGCTCCCCCGCGCCGCCGAGGACGACCAGCCGGCGCAGCGCCGCCCAGCGCAACTCGACGTCCAGCTCCAGGCCACCCAGCGGAAGCCGGGTCATCCGGTGCACCCCCGCCAGGTCCGCGGCCGCGGCACAACCGAGCCAACCGCGGGCCGCGGCCAGCCGCCGGCCGTCGCCGTCCGACCCGGCCGCCTCGACGACCGTCCGGCACACCGCGGCCAGGTCCCGCAGCGCCCGCGGCCGGGCCGCGGCCGGCAGGAAACGACGGACCACCTGCTCGTACGCGAAGCCGAGCACCTCCTCGAACACCGGCCCGTCGGTCTCCGCCGGTAGGGCGGCCGTGGCGAGCCGGAGGAACTCGGCCGGCGACCATTCGGCGTCCCGGGTGGCGTCGACGGCGGCCGCCCAGATCAGCGCCCGGGCCAGCGGATCGGCCAGCCCGTCCAGCGCGGACCGGGAACCGGCCGCATGCGCGTCGTCCCGATGGCTGATCGGGGCGGCGCCGGAGCCGGTCAACGCCGCCCGGCTCGCCGGGTCGAAGCGCACCTTGGCGAAGGTCAGGTCGCCGTCGTTGAGCAGCAGGACACGTGGTTGTCCGGTCCCGACCAACTCGGGCACCTCGGTCCGCCCGCCGTCCACCGCCGGGTCCAACTCGACCTCGACGGCGCCGTCGCCGTCGCCGTCGCCGCCGTAACCGGCTACCCGGATCCGGTGCGGTCGCAGGGTCGGATACTCCGGCGGTGCGGTCTGCACCACGGTCACCCGCTGGTAGCGGCCGTCCGGGCCGACCGTCACCTCGGGGCGCAGCGTGTTCACCTGCGGCCGGCGCAGCCACGCCTCGGCCCAGCCGGTCACGTCCCGGCCGCTCGCCTCGCCGAGCGCGGCCAGCAGGTCGGCCAGGGTGGCGTTGCCGTGCGCGTGCGCCCGGAAGTAGCGCCGTACACCGGCCAGGAACGCCTCGTCACCGAGCCAGGCGACGAGCTGCCGGAGCACGGACGCGCCCTTGGCGTACGAGATGCCGTCGAAGTTCTGCAGCGCGTGCGCGGTGTCCGGCACGCCCTCGGCGGCGACCGGGTGCGTCGACGGGCGCTGGTCGGCGGCGTACCCCCAGCTCTTGCGTCGGACGCTGAAGCCCGTCCAGGCGTCGCGGTGGCGGTCCGTCTCCGCCGCCAACCGCCAGCCCATGTACTCGGCGAACGACTCGCTGAGCCAGAGGTCGTCCCACCACCGCATGGTGACCAGCCTTCCAGCGCGGGTACGCCATCGGGTTGCAGCCGACGTCCCGCACGCCGTACTTGCTGACGTCCAGACAGTGGTGGGTGTACTGCCAGGCGTTCCGACAATGTCGGGGACTTTGCTGCATCGCGCGGTCCTGGAAGCAACAAAATCCCCGATTTTGCTGCTTCGCTTTTATGATCATTGGGTGATTGACGGCGGGGTGAGGGTGCGGCGGGCGTCCGACGCGGATGCGCCCGCCCTGGCCGGGCTGCGCTGGCGGCGGGCCACCCAGGAGCGCGGATATCAGGGCGACAACCTGGACGAGTTCGTCGCGACGCTCGGCGACTGGATGCGCGGCCACCCCGAACACCGGGCGTTCGTGGCCGAGGCCGCCGGCGACGCGGTCGGGATGGCGTGGCTGGCGGTACTCGATCGGGTGCCCACGGCCGACAAGTACGCCCGGCGCGGCGGCGACGTGCAGTGCGTCCTGGTCGCTCCCGAGATGCGCGACCAGGGGGTCGGCGCGCTGCTGATGTCGGCCGTGCTGGACGAGGCCCGTCGCCTGGACCTGGAGCACGTGACGGTGCACTCCAGCAGCCGGGCGGTGCCCTTCTACGAGCGCAACGGCTGGAGTCACGGTCGGGAGTGGCTGAGTTGGACACCCGAGGAGTAGCACCGGGCGCAGCCGAACCGGGTCGTGGTCGGACCGAACCGCTGCCGGCCCGGTCAGACGGTCACGAAGGCCACCGTGGTGGGCCGCACCTCGTTGTGCGGGACACCGACGGGTCGAAGGTCAGCGGGTGGGGATGCCGACGACGGCGACTTCCATGCCAAGCCGCTCCAGGTGCCGGGCGGCGCGGTGCAGGGTCACCTGGGAGAAGGTGAACAGCGAGTCGGGGGTCAGCTCCCCCTTGGTGAGCTGGATGCCGAAGACGAAGTCCGGCCGGCGCGGCATCGCCGCGCGACGCGGTTCGGGCAGTCGGTCGAGCAGGCCGGACCAGGTTTCGTCACCCTGCACGATCGCCTCGGCGGCGACGATGGCCTGGCCGAACAGGTGGCTCAGCGCGGCGGACCGACCGGCCCGCTTGACGCAGATCAACTGGTTGTCCGGGCTGACCAGGTCGCACACCTCGATGCCCTGCGGGTGGACACGGCTGGTCACCAACCCCCGGTCGAGGCAGACGAAGCCCCGGCCACCGGCCTCCTTCTCGTTGTAGTCACGCTCGGACATCCCGACCGGCCAGGGCGGCAGGGTCCAGCCGATAGGCTGGGCCATCAGCCGCTCGACCTCCTTGCGCAGGGCCTGCCGGTAGGAGTCGGTGAGGACGTAGAACCGGCCCTGCTGGAAGACGTACCGCTCGCCGTCGATGGTCAGGTCGGCGACGAGCCACTGGCCGAGTGACGTCTCGGCCGGGACGGTCTGCCCGTCGACCGTGGCCAGCACGGTGGCCTCGCGCAGCGCGGCGTACCGCTGGTCGAGCCGGACCGGCGCGAGCAGCCGGCGGATCAGGAGCAGGTCGACGGACTCGACCTGCTCGGTGCGGCCCTGGAAGAGCACCGTCAGGCCGGTCACGTCCGCGCCGAGCAGTTCGACCGGCAGGGAGACACCGACCGGGTCGCCGGTCCGGCCGCCGTCGGGAGGGGCGGCGATCCGGGCCGCGAGGGCGTCCTCGGCGGTACGCAGCCGCGACCCTCCGGTCAGCGGCCGGATGCCCTCCATGAAGGCGAGGTCCGGCACCGGCTCCGACTCGGCGGCGGCCTGGATGGCCCGCAGGTCACGGACCAGGCCGGCCGGGTCGGGAGTGAGCCGGATCTTCAGGGCGTCCCGGCCGTCCAGCCGGACCCGACCGCCGCGGCCACCCGTCCAGCCGAGGTCGAGGCTGTCGGCGTGCCCACCGATGTGCTTGACGAGGTCGGTGTGCTGCTCGATGCCGAACTCCCGGACGCCCGCGCCGGCGGGCACGCAGGTCAGGTCGAGCCGGGCGCCGGTGTCGAGCGCGGTACGGGTCACCTCGGCGACCCGGCGGGGGCTGAGCGTCCGCAGGGCGACCCGCAGCCCGAAGTCCCGTTCCCAGGCGTACCGGTCCAGCAGGTGCCGGCCGTGGCCGAAGCTGATCGCGAAGGACGCGTCGCCGAGGTCGACCAGCAGCAGCGCGCTGGCCGACCGGACCGCCTGGTCGAACGGCAGGCCGGTCATCTCGTTGAGGGTGTCGGCCCAGTCGGGCGGGTGGTCACCGGACACGCGGTCGAGCCGCAGCGCCCGGTGCCCGGCGAGGTCGAGCTGATGGGCCTGGACGGATTCGAGGCCGGGCCGGATCGCGGCGTCCAGGTCGGGCCAGTTGAGGCGGTAGATGCTCACGGTGGTCACGGTCGCTCCCCTGTGGAGTGAGGACGGGTATGGCACATCTAGAGTGAACTAGCCAGGCGACTCAGTCAAGCTGAAAACTATGTACACACGCTGCACTGTCGGTTTACTTACGCTTCACAAGATCCACCGATCGTGCTTAGGATGTGGTGTGACCAGGCAGACGGACAGCGCGGCAGAGGTGACGGCCGCCCAGGTTGCTCGACTCGCGGGGGTCGGCCGGGCCGCCGTGTCCAACTGGCGCAGGCGGCACACCGACTTTCCGGAGCCGGTGGGCGGCACTCCCGCGAGCCCGACGTTCCGGCTGACCGACGTCGAGAGCTGGCTCCGGGCAACCGGCAAGCTCAACGCGCTCGCCGCCGAGGACCGGCTCTGGCAGGAGCTGCGGGCGCTGACCGACGAGCGCCGCCTGGTCGACACCCTCGCCGACCTGGCCGCGTTCCTGGCATTCCTCCAGGACAAGCCGGCGCGCTGGCGCCCGTTGGCCCGCGGCACGGACACCGACCTGGCCGGACGACTGCCGGACGCGGTGGCCTTCTGGGCCGAGTCGGTCGGAATGCCCGGCGGGCGCGCGTTCGCGGCGGGCCTCCAGCCGGGCCAGGTGCCGTTCTGGCGATCGGTGGCGGACGCCGCCGGCACCCAGGGCCCGGAAATCGTCTTCGAGGAGCTGCACGGCCGGTACGTCGACTCGGCCGGACGCAGCACCGGGGTCACCCCCCTCGACCTCGCCGCGATGATCACCGGCATGGTCGGCGGGATACCCGAGGGTGTCGTCTTCGACCCGGCGTGCGGCAGCGGCAACCTGCTGCGCGCCTTCCAACGCCGGCTCGGTGCGGGCGCCCACCTGGCGGGTCAGGAACTCGATCCGGCGCTGGCCCGGATCGCCGCCTACCGGCTGGACTGGTCCGGCCAGCACGGTCCGGCGACGACGATCCGGCAGGGCGATTCGCTGCGGGACGACCAGTTCCCGCTCCCGCCGGCCGGTGAACCCGACGCGGGCGCCGCCCTGGTGGTCTGCGACCCGCCGTTCGGCGACCGCAACTGGGGGCACGAGGATCTCGCCTACGACCGTCGGTGGGAGTTCGACCTGCCGACCCGGGCCGATTCGGAGCTGGCCTGGGTGCAGCACTGCTACGCGCACCTACGCCCCGGCGGCACGGCCATCGTCGTGCTGCCGCCAGGCGTGGCGTCTCGCCGCAGCGGCCGGCGGGTCCGCAAGGAGATGCTCCGGCGCGGGGCACTGCGGCAGGTGGTCGCCCTGCCGACCGGAGTCGCCGGTGGGCACAGTCTCGGCCCGCACCTGTGGATCCTGTCCCGACCCGGTGACGGCCGATCTCCCGCGAACTCGGTACGGATGGTGGACGGCACCCGGTTCGACCGGGAGCGGTTGCGCCAGATCGAGGGCGACTGGTGGCACGAGTTCCGCGACGAGCCGGGCGTCACCGCCGACGTACCGCTGATCGAGCTGTTGGACGACGACGTCGACCTCTCCCCCGGCCGGCACGTACAGCGGACGCCGGACCATCTGCCGGCCGAGCACGCCCGCGCGCTGGCCGCGCTGGAGCCGCTGCTGGCCGGCGTCGCGCAGCGCCGGCCGCGCGCCGCGACGGCGGTCGCCGGGCCGGCCCGGCTGCCGATGGTGTCGATCGCCGACCTGGCCCGGTCCGGGGCGGTCGCGGTGATCCTCAACCGCGAGATCCCCCGCACCGACGTGGGCGGGCTGCGGCCGGGCGACGTGCTGGTGCCGGTGCACGACCGCAAGGAGGCACCGCTGGTGGTCACCGACGAGCGCGGCGACCCGACACCCGACCGGCACCTGCTGCGCTGCGACCCCGACCAGCTCGACCCGTACTTCCTGGCCGGGTTCCTCCAGGCCGAGGCGAACACCCGGCAGGCCGTCACGGGCACCGGCAACTTCCGGTACGACGTACGCCGGGCCCAGGTCCCCCGGCTGCCGCTGGCCGACCAGCGCCGGTACGCTGCCGAGTTCCGGCGGCTCGCCGAGTTCTCCGCGCTGCTGCGCCGGGCCGCGGCGGTTGGGGATGATGTCGTACGGCTGGCCGTCGACGGCCTCACCTCGGGAGTCTTCGTGCCGACCGAGGTCCACCCCTCCGAGACGAAAGGCGACTGACGCGTGCCCACGCACAATCAACTGGCCGACCTGATCTGGAAGGTCGCCGACCTGCTGCGCGGCGACTACAAGCGGTCCGAGTACGGCAAGGTGATCCTGCCGTTCACGGTGCTGCGGCGGCTCGACTGCGTGATGGCGCCGACCCGGGAGGCGGTGTGGGAGCGGGACAGATCGCTGACGTTCGCCAACAAGGACTCCGTCCTGCGGGCGGCGGCCGGGCTGCGCTTCTACAACCTGTCGCAGCAGACCTTCGCCGACGTCGGTGCCGTGGCGGAGAACGTCTTCCAGAACCTCAACGACTACCTCAACGGCTTTTCGCCCAACGCCCGGGAGATCTTCGAGAAGTACGACTTCCACACCCAGGTCAACCGGCTGGAGGCCGCCGGCCTGCTCTACCAGGTGGTGCGCAGCTTCACCGACGTCGACCTGTCTCCCAAGCTGGTCGACAACCACCAGATGGGCTACGTCTTCGAGGAGCTGATCCGCAAGTTCTCGGAAATCTCCAACGAGACCGCCGGTGAGCACTTCACCCCACGCGAGGTCGTGGAGCTGATGGTCAACCTGCTGGTGGCCCCGGACGGCGGCCGGTTCAACACCAGGGGCACGGTGATCAACGTCCTCGACCCGGCCTGCGGCACCGGCGGGATGTTGTCCGCGTCCGAGGAGAAGATCAAGAGCCAGAACCCGGAGGCGAAGGTCTTCCTGTTCGGCCAGGAGTTGAATCCCGAGTCCTACGCGATCTGCCGCTCCGACATGATGATTACCGGCCACGAAGAGGAGAACATCGCCCTCGGCAACTCGTTCAGCGACGACCGGCACGCCGACGGAAAGTTCGACTACATGTTGGCCAATCCGCCGTTCGGAGTGGAGTGGAAGAAGGTCCAGCAGCAGGTCACCGACGAACACAACGACAAGGGTCACGCCGGCCGGTTCGGCGCGGGCCTGCCCCGGATCAACGACGGCTCGTTCCTGTTCCTGCAACACATGCTGTCCAAGATGGAGCCGGTCCGGGACGACGGCAGCGGCGGCAGCCGGCTGGCCATCGTCTTCAACGGCTCGCCGCTGTTCACCGGGGCGGCCGGCTCGGGCGAGTCGGAGATCCGCCGCTGGATCCTGGAGAACGACTGGCTGGAGGCCATCGTCGCGTTGCCGGATCAGCTCTTCTACAACACCGGCATCTCCACGTACTTCTGGATCCTGACCAACCGCAAGGCGCCCGAGCACAAGGGCCGGGTCGTGCTCCTGGACGCCCGCGGCTACTGGGCCAAGATGCGCAAGTCGCTCGGCGAGAAGCGCAAGCTCGTCACCGAGGACCAGATCAGGGAGATCACCGAGCTGTACGCGCGGGCGCTCACCGTCGCCGACGACCCGGACGATCCGCTGCACGGCAAGGTGAAGGTCTTCCGCAACGAGGACTTCGGCTACCAGCGGATCGCGGTGGACCGTCCGCTGCGGCAACGCTTCGAGATCACCGACGAGACCCTGGCCGCGCTCGCCGAGGCCAAACCCCTTTCCCGGTACGCCCACCGGGACGCCTTCCTCGACGCGGTGAAGCCGCTGCGCGGCACGGTCTGGCGGACCAAAGCCGAGGCGAAGGACGCGCTGATGTCGACGGTGGCGGCGGCCGGCGTGCTGTGGCCGGTGCCGGCGGTTGAGAAGGCCATCTGGGCGGCGGTCGCGGTCAGCGACCCGGACGGCGAGACGCAGACCGACCGCAAGGGCAACCCGCTGCCCGACCCGGACCTGCGCGACTACGAGAACGTCCCGCTGGTCGAGGACATCGACGACTACTTCGACCGCGAGGTCCGCCCGCACGTCCCGGACGCCTGGATCGCCGAGATCAAGGACCCCAAGACGGGTACGACCAGCCGCGCCCGGATCGGCTACGAGATCCCGTTCACCCGCCACTTCTACGTCTACACGCCGCCGAGACCGCTCGCCGAGATCGACGCCGAACTCCGCGAACTAGAAGCCGAAATCCAGAAGCTGCTGGCGGAGGTGACCGGATGAGCGACAGGATCGCGCCGTGGCTGGCCAACTCCCGCTGGCCGACCGTCCCCATCCGCTACGTCGCCCGCCTCGGCACCGGCCACACCCCGAGCCGGCAGCACCCCGAGTACTGGGAGAACTGCACGGTCCCGTGGGTGACCCTCGCCGACGTGTGGCAGTTGCGCAGCGGAACCGTCGATGTCATCCGCGAGACCAAGGAGAAGATCAGTCCACTGGGGATCGCCAACTCGTCGGCGGTCAAGCACCCGGCGGGCACGGTCATCCTGTCCCGCACGGCGTCGGTCGGCTTCTCGGGCATCCTGGAGCCTTTTTCAAAAGGGTCGGGTGGACCATCGATAGATCTCCAGCTTCGTAACAGTGCGTAGCACTCGTGGGAAGTCGTGGAGAGACCGGCGGTAGCCGGTCTTGAGGATCTTCCAGTTCTTGAG
>NZ_JBHSBN010000041.1:0-38824 GCF_042650605.1 Micromonospora zhanjiangensis
CGGTGGTGATGGTGCCGCCGGTCTTCTTCGACTGTCGGACGCTCCAGTACTGGTTGAACGTCTTGGTGCCCTCGATCGAGGGGGCGTTGTAGCGGGTGGTCTGGTAGATGTCGTACGTGCCGCCGTCACTGGTGACGGTGCCCTTGTACGTGCCGGTGGGCCGGTAGTTCCCCCAGTTGTCGACGACGTAGTACTCGACGAGCGGGTTGCGGGTCCAGCCGTAGAGGGCGAGATAGGCGTTGCCGGACGTGTTGAAGCTGCCGGAGTAGTTCACGGTACGCCGCCCACCCGGGTTCCAGCCCTTGCCGGCGACGAAGTTGTTGGTACCACCCCAGGAGGTGCTGTAGTTGCCGCCGGAGCCCAGGTTCATCGAGACCGTGCCCTGGCTGTCGGTCCAGAACGAGTAGAAGTAGCCGTTGTTCGTGCCGGTCTGGTTCGTCGTGACGGCCGCGTACGCGGTGCCGGGCAGCACCGTCGCGGCCGCTACCAGCGCGACCGCGCAGGCACCGGTGAGCAGTAACCGGAGTCGGCCGCGGCCGCGGCCCGTCGGCGGGGCGGGAACGTCGTTCATCGGTGTGTTTCCTCTTCGGATGGGCTGGCCGGAGCGCCGGGCGGGCGCGGTCCGACAGCGTGTCGGCGGCCGGCCGACGGCACGGTGCAGCGGCGTCGACAGGCGGTGGAGGTGTGATCCGGTCGTCGCGCGGCCGACAACCGGAGGACCGCCTCGCGGCGGGGGCCCGGATCGACGATGGTCGAAATCCATCGATGGCGCCAGTCTCGGTCCGGCTCTGCCGGACTGTCAACAACTTCCGGAAGTTTCCGAATCCGGAGGCTACGTCGCGATCCGGAGCACCTCGCTCAACCGCCGGCGGCGCCGCAGCGCCGACTCCACGGGCACCACCACGGCGACCGTCACCAGCGGCACGCCCGCCACCAGCGCGAGTCCCCACCACGGCAGGGCCGGCGCCGGACCGGTGGTCTGCCCGGTGAGCACCCGCAGCCCGAGCGGGTCCAGGGTCAGCCAGGCGAGCGACGCCCCCAGCAGCGGGCCGCCCAGCGCGGCGACGGCCACCGGCGGCAGCAGCTCACCCGCGACGATCCAGCGGGTGTCCCGTGGCCGCAGGCCCAGGGTGCGCAGCCGGGTCACGGTCTGCCACCGGTCCGGCGCGGCGGCGGTCGTACCGACGACGAGCCCCAGCGACCCCAGCGCCAGCAGGGCCGCAGCGGTGACGAACGTCAGCCACAGCAGTCCCGACGTCAACGGCGCCGCCCGGCGGTCCCGCAGCACGTCCGCGCGCAGCACGGTGTCCCCGGCCACGGCGTTCGCGGTGACGGCGCGCGCCGACCCGGGACCGGTCACCCAGACCGTGTTCGGGTCGGTGGGGATTCCGGCGGCGGCCACGGTCGCGGCGTCGACGAGGACGACGTCGCCGGTGAGGCCGATCGCGGCTGCCGTACCGACCGCGACGAGCCGGACGGCGGGCGCGGCGTCGCGCAGCAGGTCCAGCGCCATGCCCGGCCGCAGGCCGCCGTCGTCCGAGCCCACCAGCACCGGTACGTCACCGGATCCGCGCGCCGGGAGCCGATCGAGCGCCGGCTCGTCCGGCAACGGCGTGCCGGACCGCAGCCGCCGGAACGCGACCGCGTCCACCACGACCAGGCGCGGCCGGACGACGGTTCCGGCGGCGCGCACGCGTACCCCGTCGGTGACCCGGCCGGCGACGGCCCGCCGGACGCCCGGTGCGGCGGCGATGCGCCGCGCGAGCTCGGGCGTGGACGCCTCGGCGGCGGGCGCGACCTCGACGCGGGCGTCGGCGCCGACGGTGCGCCAGGCGCCGTCCGACAGGCCCCGCTCGGCCGTGGCGCGGACGGTGACCGCGAACCCGGCCAGCGCGGCCGCGGTCACCAGGACCAGCAGCGGCAGCATCCGCCCGGCGGTGGCGGCGGCGCGGGCGGCACCGAAGACCGCCAACGGGCGGCGCGAGCGCAGGGCCCGCGCCAGGGCGACGTCGACCGCGGCGGGCAGCAGCCGCAGCAGGACGAGCGACGCGACGAGCACGGCCAGGGTGGGTGCGCTCGCGGGTAGCGTCGCGCCACCGTCCTGGCCGGACCCCGGACCTGCCGTATCGTCGGCGGCCGGCAGGAGGCCGCGCTGGTGCAGGGCGACGAAGGCGGCGACCGCCGCGATCAGGAGCGCCACCTCGGCGGCGGCGCGCCGCAACTGGCCGGTGCGCCGGGCCCAGGCGCGTGTGGCCCGGTTGGCCGGGACGGCCCGGGCGCGGGTGGCGTCGGCGGCGGTGCGGACGCCGAGAACCGGCCCGGCGCCGGCCACGGTGAGCAGCACCGGCAGCGTCCATCCCCAGGCGGCACCCGGAGCGACCGTACGGGCCGCGGCCAGCCCCACCGCGGCGGCGACCACCGCCACCGCCACCGACTCGATCAGCAGCTCGGCGCCGATGTCGGGCAGCGCCGCGCCGCGTTGCCGGGCGGCGGCCAGCGCCGGTACGCGGCGGCGGTTCACCGCGTCGGCGGTGAGCAGCAGGACCAGTACGGCGACGGTCAGGAAGCCGATCAGCAGGACGGACGCCTGCGTCGACGCGGTGGCCACCTGGGCCCGGACGTCACGCAGCACGGTGTCGAGGCCGGTCTGCCATTTCAGCGAGCCGTCCAGGCGGCTGGAGGAACCGGACCGGGCCTTCAGGTTGACCACGGCGGCGGCGATCGCCCCGGCGGACCCGGAGTCGAACGCGGTCGGGTCCGGGGTGAACCAGACGGTACGTTGCAGTTGGTCCTGGTCGACGGCGAGCCGGGCGTCGGGCAGGGAGCCGCGCGACAGCAGTCCGGCGAACCGGTTGCTGCCCAGACCGTCGACGCCGGCGGCCGGGCGCAGCAACCCGGGGACGGACCGCCAGCCGGGATCGGTGTCGTCCACCGCCCGGAAGACGCCGCTGACCCGGACCTCCCTGGCGTTCGAACGATCGTCCCGGAGGGGGATCCGGTCGCCGGGGCGTACCCCCAGGGCGTCGGCGTTCGCCTCGGACAGGCCGATCTGCACCGGCCAGGGCGGCCCCCGCGGGGGGACCTCTATGCGCTCGTCCAGCGGCGCGACGCTCGCCCCCGGGGCGCCGCCCGCGATCCAGGTCACGCGTGGACCGTCGTCCGCGCCGGGACCGCCGGCCAGGTAGGCCAGTTGAAGGGCGCGCTGCACACTCCCGTCGGCGACCTTCAGGACGGTGCTGGTGACGGTGGCGACCGGCGGCCGGACCACGTGACCCAGCACCGGCCCGAGCGCCTCCGCGGCCCGGTCGCGGAAGGCGGTCACGTCATCGGCCAGGAGCGGGTTGCGGGTACGCCCGCCGTGCTCCCCGTCGTCGCCCTCCAGTGCAGCCTGGACCAGCAGGTCGGCGGCGCCGCCGGACCCGCGCAGCGCGTCCCGGACGGCCTCGTCGGCGGTGGCCCGCAGCCGTGGCGGTACGGCGGCGGCGAGCATCGTGACGACCGCGACCACGACGGCGGTCAGCAGCAGCGGCCCGGCGTCGGCGCGGGCCCGACCGCGGACGCTGGGCCAGTGCGGGGCCGGCGCCCACCGCGGCCACCGGACCCGACGCGCGGTGGACCGGTTCGCGGGATCGGCCGCCGGGGTGGACCGGCCGGCGGCGGGGGAGTCCACGGTGGACCGGCTCACGACGACTCCCTCAGGTGGGCGGCGTCCGCGCGGCGGGCCCGGACGGTGACCCCGACCACCACGGCGAGCGCGCTGCCGACCAGCAGCACGGCCAGCAGGCCCGCCTCGACGGCCCACGGCCACCGGGGCAGGGCGGGCGGCACCGGTGCCGCCCCGGTGTCCGAGCGGACCAGCAGGGGCGCGACGAATCGGGTGGCGAGCGCGCCGACGACCGCACCCGCGGCGAGCAGCGGCAGCAGGACGCCGACGTGTTGACCGAGCAGGACGGCGCGGACCTCGCGGCGGGTCATCCCCAGCGCCCGTAGCCGCGCCACCTCGCGACCGCGGATCAGCAGGTCGCAGGTCACGTGCAGGGCGACACCGGCGAGCAGCAGCAGGGCCGCCGCGGCCACCAGCAGCCGCAGCGCGGCCGGCAGCCCGGCACCGAGCGGACCATCGGTGTGCCGGGCGGTCTCACCGGCGCGGGTGACGATCGTGCCCAGGTGCAGGGCGGCGACGCGTTCGACGGCGTCGGCCCGGTCGGGCCGGCCCACCCACCAGGCGTCCACCGGGCACGTCAGGTCGCCGCTGGCGGCCAGGCCGCGGCACAGGGTGTCCAGGTCCGCCAGCACGGCGGCCGCGCCGGGCGCGGACGGTACGGAGGGCACCACCTCGACGATCCGGACCGGAACGGCTGTGGTGCCCAGGGTGAGACTGAGCCCGGAGCCGCGCCCGAGCCCCAACTCGTCGGCGAACCGCGCCGAGACGGCCACCGGCACCGGTCCGGCGGCCGGGAAGGCGGTGGCGACGAGCGTACGCGCCGCCTCCTGGGCGCCGGTGAGCCGCACCCCCGCCGTCATCGTCAGCCGGGTGCCGGCCGGGGCGCGGGTCACGGTGACGGCCGGACCGGAGAGCGTCCCGGGTGCGGGCGGGGCGGAGGTGGCCGTCCACGGCGACCCGGCCGCCGGGCCGGCGGGGTCGGCCACCGGTGGCACGGTGAGCGTGACGGCGACCCGACTGGGCTCGACGCCGGGCGCGGCATCGGGGGCGACGTCGGCGAAGTCGACCTGCACCGGCAGGGCCACCGCCACCAGCCGGAGCCCGTCGGCCGTCGCGCAGGCCGGCAACGGGTACGGCCTTCCGTCCAGGGGCAGCGGTGCGCCGGCGCAGAACGTCCGCAGGCCGGTGGCGTCCTGCAACATCAGCCGAGGGGTAACGGTGAGCGGGAACGCGCCGGTCGCCGTCCCGGTCAGGGTGAGCACCGCGTCGACCGGGACGGGGACTCCGGTGACGCGGGTCGGCGGCGCGAGGGTCGCGGTCACCTCCGGCCAACCACGACCGTCGTCCAGCCGGCCGTGCAGCAGGCTCGCGGACCGGGTGGTGTCCACCGCGACCAGCCGTGGCGGGTCGTCACCGCCGCCGAGCCACTGCCCGACGGCGATGCCCCGGTCGGTGACCGGGCTCACCACGCCGCCGGTGGCCGCGCTGACGGTCACGCCCTGTCCGGCGGCGGGCGGGGCGGCGAGGGTGACCGCGAGGTCACCGCCGACGGCCAGGTCGGCCTGGTCGTGCTGCGAACGTTCCACGGTGGCGTCCAGGGCCACCCCGAACGTCCCGGCCGCGCAGGCCAGACCGATCAACAGGCCCGCGGCGACCGTCTGCGGCCGCCGGGCGGCCTCGAACGCGGCCAGCGGCAGCACCAGCCCACGGGCCCGGCGGGCCAGCCGTTCGGCGACCCGCAGCGCGGGCGGCACCAGGCGCAGTGCCACCGCGGCGCCCGCGGTGAGCAGCAGCGCGGGCGCGAGCAGCCGGACCGTGTCGGTGCGCGCGTCGGCGCCGGCGGGCTGGGCGCGCAGTTGCCACCAACCGACGGCGGCGAACGCCGCGAGCAGCAGGTCGGCACCGGACCGGGCCAGTGGTTCCCACCGGTGGCGACGGTCCGCGACCGTACCGGCCGGCCGGGCCGCGCGGACGACGAGCACCGCGGCGAGCGCCAGCGCGCCACCGGCCACCGCGAGCAGTTGGCCGCCGGTCACCGTCGGCCGGTCGGCGAGACCGGCGCCCACCAGTGGCGGCATGCGGGTCAGGCCGGCGTGCAGGACGGCCGAGGCGGGGATCGCCAGCGCGGCGGCGAGGCCGGCGAGCGCGCCGGCCTCGACCATCGCGGCGGTGGCGAACTGGCCGCGGCTGAGGCCCAGGGCGGACAGCAGGGTGGTCTCGTCGGCGCGTACCCCGGCGGTGAGCCGGCCGGCCAGGGCCAGCGCCGCCGCGGTCAGGACGCCACCGAGCAGCGCGACCGCGAGCACTGTGGCGGTGGTGATCCGCTGCTGCACCTCGGCGGCCCGCAGGGTCGACGGCAGCCGGGAGGCGACGCGGCCGATCTGCACCCGGTCGCCGACGGCACGGGTCAGCCGGGGATCCGCGGTGCGCACCGCCGCGGCGACGGTGTCGAGCTCCCGGAAGGTGACGGCAGACAGGTCGGGACGGGCGGTGATCTCCAACCGGTCGACGGTGGAGCCACCGGCGAGCAGGTCGGCGACATCGACGACGAACGGACCGTAGGCGTGGACCGGTTCCGCGGAGCGGCCGTCACCGAAGGCGAGGTCGTAGCCCGCGGCGCCGAGCGGGTCCCGGTCCCAGCCGGCGTTCGGCAGTGGACGCACGACCCCGACGACGACCACGTCGACCGCGGCGGCGGGGGCCACCGGGCCACCGGACAGCTCCGGTCCCAGGTGCACGCGGCTGCCGGGGGCGAGCCCGAGCTGCCGCGCGGTCGGTTCGAGCACCACGGCCTCGTGCGGCGCGGCCGGAGTCCCGGTGCCGGTCGCGGCGCGTGGCCACCGCCCGGCGGCCAGCACCGCCCGGTCCGGCAGATCCTCCACCCCGGACAGGTACGCCTCGGCCGGTACGCCGTCCGGCCGGCCCGGCAGCGACCGCATCGCGGACGAACCGCGCGCCGCCGTCGTCGCCGTGAACGGGGCGAGGGTCGAGGTCAGCACGCCCCGGGTGTCCGCGACGACGGACCGCGCGTCCGGACCACGGACGGTGACCGTGTACGCGGTGACCTCGACGTCCCCGGGATCGGCCCGGGACACGGCGACCCGAACGGCCCGGTCGGCGGTGCGGTCCACCAGCAGCGCGCAGGTGCCCAGCAGGGTGGCGCCGATCGTGACGACCACCAGCAGTGCCGCCAGCATCGGCCACTGCACCCGGGCCCGACGAACCAGCAGCCTCAGCACGGTCCGCCCCGGACAGCCACGGGCCTCACCCGTCCACCCGGCCGTCACTGATCCGGATCACCCGGTCCGCGAGGGCCATCATCACCGGATCGTGCGTGGACACCAGCGCCGTGACGCCCTCGGACTCCACCACTCCACGCAGCAACGCCATCACCGACAGGCCCGTCTCGGCGTCCAGCTGGCCGGTCGGCTCGTCGGCGATCAGCAACCGCGGCGAGGCGGCCAGGGCACGGGCGATCGCCACCCGCTGCTGCTGCCCGCCGGACAGCTCCGCCGGCCGCTGCCGGGCGTGGTCGGCCAGGCCCACCAGTTCCAGCAGCAACTCGACGCGGCGCTCGCGTTCGGCCGACGGCAGCCGGGCCAGCCGCAACGGGGCGCCGACGTTCTCCGCGGCCGACAGCACCGGGATCAGGCCGAACGTCTGGAAAACGTAGGCGACCCGGCCGCGCCGCAACCGGGACAGGCCGTCCTCGTCCAGCGCCGTGACGTCGGTGCCGTCGACGTGGAGGCTGCCGGCGTCCGGGCGGTCCAAACCACCGACGACGTTGAGCAGGGTGGTCTTCCCGGAACCGGACCGGCCGACGAGGGCGACCATGGTGCCGGCGGCGACGTCGAACGACACGCCCCGCAGGGCGTGCACGGTGGCGGTCCCGCTGCCGAACCGCCGGTGCACGTCGCGCACCCGCAGCAGCGGAGCGCCGGCCGGGCCCGTCGGTTCCTTGTCGTCACCGTCGGACACGGCGACCATCCACGGTCGACGCGCGGGTCACGGCGTTCCGCCGGTGTCCGGGCGGATGGTGACGTGGTCGGCTTCCAGGGCCAACCGGACCCGTCTGGTCAGCGCCAGCGCCTCGCGGTACTCGCGCGGCACCTGGACCCGCCCGGCCCGGTCCATCACGGCGTACTCCTCGGCGATCACGTGGGTCCCCCCGTCGTCGTCGGTGGCGGTCCGGCGCAACACCTCACTGCTGGTCCGCCCGTCGCGGATCGCCACGGTCCGCTGGACCTGCCCGCTGACCTCGGGATCGTGGGTCACCACGACGACGGTGACGCCGAGTCGCTGGTTGACGGTCCGCAACGCCTCGAAGACCTCCGCCGAGGTGGCGGTGTCCAGTTCCCCCGTCGGCTCGTCGGCCAGCAGGACGCGCGGCGTGTTGGCCAGCGCCGCCGCGATGGCCACCCGCATCTGCTGCCCACCGGACAGCTGGGTCGGACGCCGGTCGGCGCAGTCGGCCACCCCGAGGGCGGCCAGCAGCTCACCGGTACGGGCCCGCCGGGTCCGGGCCGGCACCCGGGCCGCGGTCATCGGCAGGTCGACCATCTGTCCCGCGGTCAGGTACGGCAGCAGATTGGCGGTCGTCTGCTGCCGGACGAACCCGACGGTGTGCCGCCGGTAGCGCACCCGGTCGGCGCGGGACATCGTCAGCAGGTCCCACCGGTCGACGCGGGCCCGACCCGCCGTCGGGGCGTCGATCCCGGCCAGGATGGACAGCAACGTCGACTTGCCCGAGCCGGACGCGCCGACCACGGCGATCATCTCGCCGCCGTCGACCACCAGGTCCAACCCCTGCAGCGCCTGCACCTCGACCGAGCCGGACTGGTAGATCCGGACCAGGCTCTCGCAGACGATCAGCGCGTCCCGGCCGAACTCCGGTGCCCGCGCGGGGGGCTGCGGCAGGGACAGCGGGATGGTGGACATGGCTCTCCTCCACCCGGCGGGCGCCGACCGGGCAAGAAACCTTATCGTTCTCCCACGCGCCGCCGTCAAGACCGACCGAGCGCCGAACCGGTTGATTCATAAGATGATTCGGTCGGGCGTCCCCGTTCGGGGAGGGTGGTTGTCCCCATTTCTGGACGTACGCATCTGATGGATCGCGGGTGGTCGTGGCGACGATCCGGGACCGCGGTCATCCCGGGCCGGACCGTCAGGCGTCGGGCGAGGGCTCGGCCCGGTACTCGAACCAGTCGAAGGCGGCGCTGCCCTCGGTGACGTACATGCCGATGACCCGGCCGGTGAACCCGGCGGCGACCTCGGTGGACAGGTAACGACCGTCGAGTTCGGCGAGCACGACCGACGCGCCGTCGGCGGCCACCTCGAAGCTCACCACGTCGCAGCCGGCGGGCCGTACGCCGAACGGCGCCCCCGGCGCCGACGCCTGCGCGGCGGACGTCACGGTGGGCGGGAGCAGGTCGTGCGTCCGGGTGGCGACGGTCAGGACGACCGGCCCGGCGGCCACCCGGTGCTCGGCGAAGACCTGGCGGAACGGCCCCACCCGGCCGACGACGCGGACGGTGTCGCCGGACACCTCGATGTCGTAGTGGTGTGCCTCGTCGATGCGGACGGTCAGGCCGGCGCGGCCGGTCCCGGCGTCGACCAGCACGCCGGCCCGGCAGTCGTGGTGCTGCTGGCGGCGGCCGACGAGGGTGGCGCCGGCCCGGTCGAGGCTCGACCCGGCGGCGTGCAGGGTGAGCCAGCCGGGCCGGTCGGTCAGCGACCAGGCGGTGTCCGGCCGGCCACGCGGGGAGATCCACTCCGGTGCGAGGCGCGGCTCGTCGAAGTCGTCCCGCCGGACCCACGGCGCGGTGGGCACCTCGACCGGACCGCTGCCGGCGGGCACGGCGGTGAGTTCCTCGACCGGGTCGACGACCGGCCAGCCGTCCACCCAGCGCACCGGAACGAGAAACGTCTCCCGGCCGAGCACGTGGTACGGCGGCCACTGGCCCTTGGCCCGGATGCCGAGCAGGATCATCCACCAGCCGCCGTCCACGGCCTGCACCAGATCGGCGTGCCCGGTGGCCTGCACGGGCCGGTCCGTGGACCGGTGGGTGAGGAACGGGTTGCCCGGGCCGGGCTCGAACGGGCCGCGCGGGCTGCGGGCCCGGGCGATCGAGACGGCGTGACCGGTGTGCGTGCCGCCCTCGGAGACCAGCAGATACCACCAGTCCCCGACCCGGTAGAGGTGCGGCGCCTCGGGGTACTGCCCGCCGGTGCCGGACCACATCGGCAGCGGGCCTTCCAGGACGGTGCCCGTCGCCGGGTCGATCCGGTAGGCGTCCACCCCGGACGTGGTCAACCAGCAGTCCCCGTTGTCGTCCCAGGCCAGCGAGGGGTCCACGTGCGGCAGGTCGAGGTGAACGGGATCCGACCACGGTCCGGCCGGGTCGGTGGCGGTGACGATCAGGTGCCGGCCGATCGAGACGTTGGTGGTGACCACCCAGAACCGGCCGTCGTGGTGCCGGATGGTGGGGGCGAAGATGCCGCACGAGGCGTCGGTGTCCGCCGGCAGCTCCAGCTGGCCGGGCCGGTCGAGCACGTTGCCGATCTGCCGCCAGGCGACCAGGTCGCGGCTGTGGAAGATCGGTACGCCGGGGACGTACTCGAAGCTCGAACAGACGAGGTAGTAGTCCTCGCCGACCCGGCACACGCTGGGATCGGGGTGGAACCCGGGCAGCACGGGATTGCGGTAGCCGCCGGTCACGTCCGCCACGCGTCCCCCGAAGTCGATCTCCGCTTGCGATCCGCCGACATCATATCGATTGTCGTCGCTTAGTGGGAGTGTCGGGCGACCACCCCGGAAGGCAGATCGAGCGCAGCCTGGGACGGCCGTACGTCACAGGCACCGTTTAGCCTGTCGGGATGCGGAACGAGGTGTCCCGGTGGAATCCCGATGGCTGACGCGGACGACGTGCGGCGGCTGGCGCTGGCGCTGCCGCACGTGGTGGAGATCGACAGTGACGGCTTCGACTTCCGGGTGGCCGACAAGGGATTCGTCTGGTCCTACCCGGAGCGCCGACCCGGCAAGCCACGCGTGATCCGCACCGACATCGCGGTGCTGTACGTCGGCGACGAGGCCGAGAAGCAGGCGCTGGTGCTCGGCGAGCCAGACCTGTTCTTCACCACGCCCGGCTACGACGGGCTGCCGCTGGTGATGCTGCGGCTGCCGAGGGTGGACGTCGCCCGGCTGACCGAACTGGTCACCGACGCCTGGCGGATGCGGGCACCGGACGCCCTCGTCGACGAACCATCTGCCGGCTGAGCGCCCGGGGCTGGTCAACCCTGAGCCCGCCGCCGTCGCGTGGTCCACAGGTCGATGGCGGCGACCGGCAGCATGACCGCGCACCCCACCAGTGCGGCTTGCCAGACCGGCAGATTGACGATCACCCCGAGGACGATCAACGCGAGCAGGGCGATCAGGTACAGGATCCTGACGCGGGCTTCCATGGCCCGGAAAGTAGCAATGGGCCGCCAGCGGGGTCGGTCAATGGGACGCCGGTTGGGCCGCGACGGCGGCCGCGGCGATCGCCGCGTGTCCGCGGGCGTTGGGGTGGTCGCCGTCCTCGGCGAGCAGGTCGGTCGGGTCCCCGCTGCCGTCGTCGCCCTTGAGGGCCGGCAGGGTGGGCACGTACCGGGCCGACCGGGCGGCGGCCGCGTCGCGGAGGGCCTCGTTGACGTACCCGGTGATCACGTCGGCCTCGGCCGTGCGGGGACCGTAGGCGTCGCGGGCCACGTCGCCGTCCCGGACGACGTTCCAGTAGCCGAGCACCAGGATCGGGACGTCCTCGCCGTCGAGCAGCCGGAGCCGGTCGAGGGTCGCGCCGACGTTGGCCTCCACCTGGTCGGCGGCGGCCTGGTAGTCGGCGTCACGGGCGTGGTCGAACAGCTCGGCGAGGTCGTTCGCGCCCACCATTAGGATGATCACGGTGGCCGACTCGATGGTCTGCGCGGTGGCCGGGTCCTCGACCTGGGAGCGGATGTCGGCGGAGGTGAGGCCGGACCGCGCGAGGTTCGTCGACCGCGCGCCGGTCGAGAGTTGGCGGGCGTACAGGGCGGGAAACGGTACGCAGTCGCATGCCGTACCGGCGGGCACCGAGTCGCCGAACGTGACGACGACGTCGTCGGCCGGTACCCCGGTGGCGGGTGCCTCCGGCGACGGTGACCGCGACGGCGTGGGGGTGGCGGGCGCCGGGGCGGGGGCGGCGGGTGGCGCCGCGGTCGCCGGTCGGGGCGCCTGGTGACCCCACGAGGTGCAGCCCACCAGGGCGGCCAGACCGAACACCGACCGTCGTGCCACCGCCGTCATCAGGGTCACCCGGATCACCTCCGACCAGCGCGACGGTACGACCGGTCGCTGTGAAGAGCATGTGAAGTTTGTCCGTACCCCCGCCCGCCGTCGGCGAAACCGCGTCGCCGACTGACTGAATTGTCCGTGCTGCCGGGTAGGTAGGACCAGGGTCGAGCTGCCACAATCACCGAGTGGATAGTGACGATCACAGCGTGCGGCGAGCCGTCGAGGGCGCCGACTTCCTGGAATGGAACTTCACCGTCATGGCCGCCGGGTCGCCGTCGCCCTGGCGGATCGAGGAGGGCATGACGCAACTGCTCGCCCACGAGAGCGCGGAGGGCTTCGCGCTCTCCCTCGACGTCGGACTGCGGGAGGACGCGAATCTCATCCACGAACTCGGCCGCCGGCGTACCCCGACCGCGGTCGCGGCGTTACGCGGCTACGCGGCCATGAGCACCGTCGACACCCAACGCGACCTCGCCCGGCTGCACGCCGACCGGCTCGTCGGCGAAGGGCTGCCGGAGCCGGACTGGGCGTCCCGCATCGGCCGGGTACGAGTGGACGGCTGCCACTGGGCGCACGACGCGTTCGGCGAGACCGCTCTCGTGCGGTGCGCGTTCTCCTACGACGGGGCCGACGCGCACGGCGTCCTGGCCCTGATCGACCGCACCATCGGCGACGGGTTGTTCCGGGAGCTGACGCTCAGTCTCGACCCGGACCCCTGGGAGGACATCCTCCGGCACGCCGAGAAGAGCGACGAGGGGCTGATCGGGGAGCCGCTCGACCCGGCGTACGCCCGGCGCCTGTTCGAGGACGCCGTCGCCACCTCGGACGAGGTGCTGGGGAACCCGGAGTACAAGGTGATGCGGCTGCCCAGGGCGTACCGGAAGATGCGGGCCCTGACCCTGGCCCGCGCCCGCGCGCTGAGCGACGTCGCCGCGCCGGCGGAGCCGTTCCCCGACAGCGTGGAGCTGGAGCTGCTGAAGCGGGCGTTCCTGACCTCCGGCGCCGCGGCCGCCCTGCCCGCGACCTACGCGACCCGGCGGGCGCTCGACCTGCTCTTCGAGCAGTTCGTCGGACACGCCGGCTGTCATCCGCTGCAGCTCGGCCCGCGCCGCGTCCAGGTCACCCTCGGCCTGTCGGGCCTCGCGCCCGACCAGGTCGACGATCCGGTGGTGAGCCGGCTGCTGCCGGACGTCGCCCACGCCTGGATCTCCTGGTCCGCGACCGAGCGGGGCCTGTCCGACGACGCCGCCGAGCTGCTCGACCGCGCCGCGGCGCGCGCCTGCGCCGCCCTCCGTCCCCCCGGGCCCGGGGAACAGGACGCACCCCGGACCTGACCGATCGGCGCCGACACCGCGAACGCGCCCGCACATCTTCCGCGTTCACCCCGAGGCGCGGGAGCGGACCCCGTCATCCCGGGGCCAGTCCGACGGCGGCGGCGAGGCCCGCGACGTCCGCGCGGGGCGGGCCACTTCGGAGTACGGCGGTCAGCGCGGCCCGGGCTGCCGGGCGGAGTCGGGTCTCGGCCGGGGCGAGCCGGTCGGCGGTGACCAGGGCGTGTCCGGCGGCCCGGTGGTCGCCGACATTGAGGTGGGCGCGACTGACGTCGATCAGGTGGGCCGCCCGGTGTTCGGCGGGCAGCCGGGGCCAGGCGTCGCCGCCGGTGACGTCGAGGTGGGTGGCGACGGCCCGTTCGTTCTCGCCGAGTTCGAGCGAGACCAGCGCTCGACCGAGATCGACCACGGTGGCCCCGAACCCGATCTCACCGCTGCCACCGTCGGGCTGATCGCCGTACCCCTGGGCCAGCCGGGCGGCGCGGGCGGTGAGCTCGTGGGCGGAGCCGGCGTCGCCGCACGCCGCGGCGGCGAGCGCGGCCTGGACCAGCAGGGTGCCGGCCAGGGGCGCGTCGCCCGGCGCGGGCTCGCGCGACGGCGGCGGGCAGAGCCGGTGTACGGCGGTGACGGCCGCGGTCATCGCGAGCCGTCCCCGGTCGAGGCCGCGCAGTGCCTGGGCGAGCGGGACCACCGCCCGGCCGGTACGGCGGGGATCGTGCCCGGCGGCGGCGATCGCGCGGTCGGCGGCGAGCCAGGCCAGTTCCGGTTCGCCGAGCTTGACCAGCACCTGGGCGGCGAGCCGGTACACCCGCGCCAGCAGGTCGACGGCCGGCCCGGGGCGGGTCGACGGCGCGGCGTGCCGGGCCGCACCGAGCAGGTCGGGCAGCATCGTGACCACCTGGAGGTGCTGGGCGTGGGCGTACGCCGCCCACGCGTAACCCACCTGGCCGACCAGTTCCTCCGGCGCCGGCCGCCCACCGCCGACCGTCGGGGTGTCGTAGCAGGCCAGCGCCGCGCGGACGCGTTCCACCGAGGCCGCGACCGCGAGGGCCGGTCCGCGCCGGTCGTCGTGGTCGAGCAGCACGGTCGGGGTGACCCCGAGGGCGTCGGCGACCAGCTCGATGACCGAGAGCCGGTCGAGTTGCCGCACGCCGCGTTCGACCTTGTCGACCCAGCTCGTCGACCGGCCGACCCGGTCGGCGAAGACCTGTTGACTCATCCCGAGCCGGGTCCGCAGCCGGGCCACCCGCCGGCCGATCGGCAGGACGGCGCCACCGGTGTCCGGGGTGGTCATCGGCGGACCGCCCGGTGCAGCGCGTCGGTGGACCCGCCGCAGCGCGGACACCATCGCGACTTGACCCGGAACGCGAAGAGTCCTACCAGGAATCCGGGCAGCAGACCGCCCAGCACGATCAACGAGATTCCGATTGGCACGAGTGGTCTCACCTCCTTGGTGGTGGTCGGGATCGGGGTAGTGCATCGGTTAGGCTCACGATGCAACGCATACGGTGACTACTTTCTCTACACAGCGCTACACATCGATGGTGGGCGCGCTATGCACCGTCGTATAGAGTCCGGCCACGAAGGGACGCCTATGTCAGGAAGTGACCGCCTTTGCGGGAATTGTGGAGTGCGTCTGAGCCGCTACAATGCCGGAGCGCAGTGCGCTGGATGTGCCTCGAATCAGCGCGTATTGCCCGCGCTGACCGTGCAGATCTCGCCTCAGATCTGGTTCACCGCCGAGATGCGCCGGGCGCTGAGCCAATGGAACTGGCGGACCGTGTTGTCCACAGTGGTGAACGAGACGGGCGCATCCCAGACACAGTTGGCCGAGCTGACCGGCATGTCGCAGGCGCACATTTCCCGACTGATGAGTGGCACGAGCAAGTGCTTCGACATCCGCACCATCGGCCAGATCGTTGACGGCCTCGGCGCTCCCCGGGTGCTCGCCGGCCTTGCTCCCATTTCGTACCGGTCCGGGGATAGCCTGGGCACCGAGCGGGACGAGGAGGTCGAGACGATGAAGCGACGGGCCCTGGTTGGTGCCTCGCTGGCCGCACCGTTCGCGGCGGTGTTCGGCGGGGTTCAGGCCTATGTCACCGCCGATGGAGCGCGTCAGATCCGCCTCATGGTGCCCGAGCTGTACACGTTGGACGACCAGGTCGGCGGTGAGGCCGTGTGCCAGGCCGCCCAATGGTGTCTTCGTAAAGTGGACGCGCTGCTCAATCAGGTCGAATACAGCGAGTCGACCGGGCGGGAGCTCCAATCCGCGTACGGCGAGACGGCCGAGATGGCGGGCTGGCTCCACTTCGACGCCGGTCGCTACGAGAAGGCTCGGTACTACTACGGGGAAGCGCTGCGAGCCGCCCAGCTGGCCAATGACCTCAACCTGGAAGTCCTTACCCTCGCGAGCATGAACACGCTGTCGCGCTACCAGGGCCGACCGCGCGAAGCCATCCAGCTCGTCCAACTCGCACAACGCCGTGCCGCAGGCTGGGCGCCACCTCGCCTGGAAGCCTTGCTCTCCGCCCGCGAGGCGGTCTGCTGGGCGCAACTGGGCGATGCCGCTGCCTCACGTAACGCGATGCACCGTGCATTTCACGTGTTCCGGCCCGACATCGGTGCGGAAGACCCACACTGGCTCGCGTTCTTCGATTCCGCGGAGCTTTCCGCCCGTCGCGCCACCGCCAGTGACTACCTCGGCCGACCCGACCGGGCCGCCGCCGCGATGCAGTCGGCAGTGGACGGTCTGGGCGCGAAGTTCCAGCGCAACCGGGCCTATTACAGCGTCCGGCTCGGCTTGTCGCTACTGGCAGAAGGTGACCAGGATCGTGCCTGCCAGGTCGTGGTGCCTGTGCTGCCGCTGTTCAAGCAGGTGCGTTCGGGCCGGGCGCAGGCCCGTCTACGCGAGTTCTGCCATCAGATTCGGGACTCCACCTCACCGGCGGCCCGTGACGTTGTTGGACAAGCTCGCGCGCTCCAGGTCACCGGGCCGGCCCGATGAATGCCCAACTGTGTGTGCGTCGGCTCGGTCCCGCCGACCTGCGACGTTACCGTCCGCGTTTCCTGGACCTCTACCGAGAGGTCTACTCCGAACCGCCGTACTCCGAGACCGAGGAACACGTCGCTGCCTACGCAGAACGGTTCGTCGAGGAGTCCGCTCGGTCCGGTTTCGCCGTCGTCGTCGCGGAGAGTGGTACCGAGCTGGCGGGTTACGCCTACGGGCACTCGTTCGCCGCTGACGATTGGTGGCAGGACGCTGACCAGGAACCCGCAGAGACCAAAGGGTGCACCAAGTTCGCAGTGATGGAACTTGCCGTACGTAGGCCATGCCGCGGCAGAGGAGTCGGCACCCGCCTGATGGGTGCCTTGATCGACGGGCGGCCGGAACAGTTGGCAACGCTGTGCTCGAATCCCGCCGCTCCTGCTCGCCAGATCTATCACCGCTGGGGATGGCAACCCGTCGCTGTCGCCCATCCACCCAACATTCCACCGATGGAAATTCTCGTTCTGTGGCTACCAGAAGCGCCGACGAACGTCGAATCGGATCCACGCGCGGCAGATGCGGCCCATGCCGGAAGCTAATCTGCGCGCAGCGCCGCCAGGCAGTGCCGAGCGTCCGGGTACAGGTTCTCCTCGGCGAAATGCTCCGCCTGGCCGGCTGCGGCTCTGCGCTCGCGTTCCTCGGCCAGGTCGAATCCCGGCCGGAAGGCCTGGAACGCCTCCCGGTAGTCCAGGCCACGAGCGATGACCGCTCCGAAGACGGCGGAGAAGGTGTGCCGCGGTACGCCCAGCCAGTCCGCCCAGGTGCCGTACTCCCGGGACTCGTCCACGATCGTCTCACCCACGTCGAAGAACACACTCGCGATCACTCGGCAATCCTGCCCGCCCAGCACGCGGTGATCAACCGGAGACCGGTCGGCATACGGACAACGTGCACGGATGGTTCGGGCGCCGCTGCAAGATGAGGGCATGCTCTGGTCTGGCTTGGTGAAGCGCGGGCATGATCGGGAAATCATCGGGGCCTGGCCGACCAGGTCCGCTCTCCCTCGAACGTTGTGGGCTGATCTGCTCTCCCGTGCCCGGAAGCGGATCTGGCTGGCCGGCTATACGTCGTATTTCCTGTGGACCGAGGTGCCGGGGATACGCGAGGTGTTGCGGGCCAAGACGTCTGGCGGGGTTGACGTTCGGTTCCTCCTGGGCGACACGGACTCACGAACCACGACGACCCGCGAGCAGGTGGAGGCGTCGGTGCTGTCCGTGTCGACAAGGATCGGCCTGACGATGTCGGAGCTAAAGTGGATCGACCCCCGGCCGGCGGTTCGCGTTACCGACCGGCACATCGCTATGTCGGTCTGGCTGTTTGACGACGACCTCCTGGTCGCGACCCACCTGGCCGACCGACTGGGACACGCCAGCCCGACGCTCCATCTTCGGCGCCGCGACCCGAATGGAATCTTCGACCAGTTCGCCGCGCACATCGAGTACCTGTGGGACGCCGCGGAGCGGACACAGTGATTGAGCGAGCCAGGACTTCGAACGGTCCTTCCAAGGGACGGTGGGCGCGGCAGGATTGAAGATCGATGTCAGTAAATGTATGCTGGCGTTTCCGTTTACCCGTCTCGTGGAGGTAACCCCGATGCGTGTCCGCGCTGACCGTCGCCGCCTGGTCCGGTTGTTCTCGGCGTTCGCAACGGCCGTCGCCGTCGGTTCGGTCTGGGCCGCTCCCGCTTCGGCCGCGCCGGCCGGCGGGTCGGCCGCTCCGCTCAGGATCTCCTGGGGTCAGGCCGGAGTGCAGGCTCTGGTGCTGCCCCCACCGCACGAGCCGGACCGGGGGAGCTGCCTGGCGACGCGCAACGGCACGAAGATCCGGCTGGACTGCGTCATCAAGAAGGAAGACACCACGCTGTGGGTCGCCTGTTCGGGCGGGTTCGTCGAGATCCGCCACCTCAACCCGCCCGGCGTCACGGCGGAAGGCACCTGCCCGACCTACGGCGGCTACGCGCTGACCTACACCGGGCCGTGACGTCGCGCGGCGACAGCCTGCCGGTGTGGCCGCCTGCTCATCAGGGCGTTCTCAGACCGCGCGGACCTCGGCGAGGCGCCTGACCGCGTACTCGTCGCCCCAGCAGACGGCGGCCTCCCACGCGGCCGACGCCTGGGTGGCGATGTCGTACGCGTCGTCGGCGAGGCCGGCGGCGTTGTCCGGCAGCACCAGGTCGAGGTCGGGCACGTCGACGTGCGTCTCGTCCCAGTCGATCAGCCCGACCCGACCCGCGGTCATCCGGATGTTGCCGGCGTTGGGGTTGCCGTGCACGACGCAGGTCTGACGTCCGGCGAGCCGTGCCCACGCCGCCCGGCAGCGGGCAACACCCTCGGTGGGCATGGCGCCGAGGTCGATCCTCGTTCCGGTCCCGGCGTGCAGGAGGCCGGTCGACGATCGCCAGCCCGGGCGCTGTGGCCAGCCACGGGTCAACCGATGCAGCTCGCGGAGCGCGTCGGCCACGCGACGCCAGTCGGCCCGCGTTTCGGGCGGCCCGCCCGCCAGGTAGGTCATCACCACCAGACCGTCGGCGAACAGCCGGCCGTCCCTGGTGGGGATCGGCACCGGGACGGTCAGACCCGCCCGGTCGAGGTGTCGCAGGAGCGCGATCTCCCACGCCAGATCCGCGTCGCTCCTGGCGCCGAGACGACCGACCGCGAGGCGCCCGTCGACGCGTACGCTCCACACGTCGTTGGCGACGCCGCCGGCGAGCGGTTCGAGGCGAACGGCGTCGTCACCCCATCGCCCGAGCGCATCCCAACCCACGGGCCACACCCTACAAGTTCTCCGGGCTGCACCGTTCAGACGTGATCGGCCGGACCGGCGCGATCACCCCGCGGGTCTGGTCCGGTAGTGCCCCGGGGTCGTTCCGACGATGCCGGTGAAGGCCGCCGCCCTGCTGCTCGGCGACCGCGCCGGGCCGACAGGTTCCTAGTTCAGCTGCTCGGCCAACCCGACGATGATGCCGCTCGGCCCGCGCAGGTAGCAGAGCAGGAAGCTGTCCTCGAACCGGGCCACCTCGCCGACGAGTTCGGCGCCGAACTGGCGGAGCCGGGCGATGGTGTCCTCGATGTCGTCGACGGCGAACATGACCCGGTGCAGGCCCACGGCGTTCGCCGGAAAGACCGCCGGCTCGGGGGTGATCAGCGCCGGTCGGTGGTACGTGGCCAGTTCGAGCCGGCCCGGTGCGTCCGGGATCCGCATCATCGCGATCTCGCTGCGCATGTCCCGGAGCCCGACGACGCTGCTCGCCCAACTTCCCTCGATCGGCGTCCGGCCCTCCAACTCCATGCCGAGTTCGGTGAAGAAGGCGACGGCGACGTCGAGGTCGTCGACGACGATCCCGACGTTGTCCATGCGCTGGATTGTCATGTCCCGAGGATAGGTGCCGGGCCGCCGTTAATCGGGTCGCGACCTGATCGTTTCGGCGTTAGCTTGACGCGATGACCTCGGGTGACGATCTTCGCGGACGTGCTGGCGAACCGGTGATCCGACCGGAGCGGGCAGAGGATCACGAGGCGGTGCGGGAGGTCCACACGCGGGCGTTCGGGGACGGCGAGCGGGTGCCGACACTGGTCGACACGCTACGCGCCGCCGTGGCACCGGTGGCGCCGGTGTCGCTGGTCGCCACGGTCGACGACCGGGTGGTCGGTCACGTGCTGCTCAGTGCCTGCCGGTTGGACGCCCCGCCCCGGCTCGTGGACGTGCTGTCGCTGTCCCCGCTGGGGGTACTGCCGGAGTTCCAGCGCCGGGGGATCGGTACCCGACTCGTGGCCCGGGCCCTCACCGAGGCCGACGGTCGGGGCATACCGCTGGTGTTCCTGGAGGGGGCGCCGGACTACTACGGCAGGCGTGGCTTCGCCGAGGCGACGGAGTTGGGATTCCGTCCGCCGACGCTGCGCTACCCGCCCGGCGCGTTCCAGGTCGCCACCCTGTCCGGGTACGAGACGTGGATGACGGGGACCTTCGTGTACTCGGACACCTTCTGGGCGCTGGACTGTGTGGGGCTGCGGGGCGAGCTTCTGCACCGGTTGCGGGCGAACGCCGCGCCCCGGCAGCGGGCCGACACCGCCGGAGGCTGACCGCCCGGCGGCGGGTTCAGCCGCGTACGAGTCGACCGGCGTGCGGTCGGGCGTGCGGGCGCCGGGCGACCAGGAACGCCCGCACCGATTCGGTAGCCGCATTTCGTCGTACCTGGGCGGCCGCCGCGGGAGACTCCCTTTCCCGCGGCGGCCGACCACCTGATCCGGCCGGGGCCGGACAGGTACGCGAGACGGGGTGCGCGCCTCCGCCGGGGATCGGCGGGTTGGAGACGCGCGCCCCGACGGCTCAGGTCGTCGTGCAGGTGATGTTGGTCGGCGGGTTGTTCGTGCCGCCCACCGAGGCGATGAAGCCGAACGTGGTGGAGCCGCCGGCCGGCAGCGCACCGTTGTAGGAGGCGTTCTTCACCGTCACGTTCGCCCCGCTCTGGGTGTACGTGCCGCTCCACATCTGGGTGATCGTCTGTCCGTTCGGGAAAGTCCAGGACACGGTCCAGCCCTGGATCGGCGTCGACCCGGCGGTCACCGTCACCTCGCCCTGGAAGCCGCCCGACCAGGACCCCGTCACCGCGTACGTCGCCCGGGCCCCGGACGGCGGCGGGGTGGTGGTCGGCGGTGTGGTGGTCGGGGGTGCGACGGTCGGGCTGTCCGTCGGCGAGACCGAGACGGTCGGCGACACCGTGGGGCTCAGCGTGGGCGACGGCGTCACCCCGGGCCGTGCCGCCCGGTACGTGTGGCCGGCCTGGACGGTCAGCCGCACCACGTCGGTCTCCGGCCGCGTGGTGGCGGGCGTGCTGCCGTCCGTGGTGTCGGTAAGCGCGAAGCTGCCGGTGAACAACCGGCCGCGCATCGTGAGCGTGCCGGCCCGGTCGGCCCGGATGACGAACTCGTCGGCCTGGCTGTTCGTCCACGCCATGCCCACCGTGTAGCCGCCCCGGCCGCGCAGGCCCACCACCCGACCGGTCGGCCAGGCGGGTGGGAGCGCCGGAAGCAGGTGCAGCTCGCCGTTGTGGCTCTGCAGCAGCATCTCGGTGATGCCGGAGGTGGCACCGAAGTTGCCGTCGATCTGGAAGGGCGGGTGCAGGTCGAACATGTTCGGCGCCAGCCGGTCGGTCCGTACCAGGTCCTTGAAGAGCTTGTGGGCGCGCGGGGCGTCCTCCAACCGGGCCCAGTAGTTGATTTTCCAGGCGAGCGACCAGCCCGTGCCGTCGTCGCCGCGCAGTTCCAGGGTCTTGCGGGCGGCCTCGTACAGCTGCGGCGTGCCGCGTTTGGTGATCTGGTTGCTGGGGTGCAGACCGTAGAGGTGGGAGACGTGCCGGTGGGTGCGTTCGGTTTCCACCCAGTCGGCCAGCCACTCCTGGATATTGCCGCGGGAGCCGACCTTCATCGGGGGCAGCCGGCCGGCGGTGCTGCGTACCCGGGTCCGGAAGTCGCTGTCCACGCCGAGCACCTCGCTGGCCCGCGCGACGCCCTCGAACAGGTCCCGCAGGATCTGGTTGTCCATCGTCGGGCCGGCGCAGACGCTGGCGTCGGAGTGGTGGGGCAGCTCCGGCGAGTTCGACGGGTTGGTGACCAGGTAGCCCAGCGACGGGTGGGTGACCAGGGTGTCGAGGAAGAACTGGGCGGCGCCCTTCATCGCCGGGTAGTTGGCGCGCAGGAACTCGACGTCCCCGGTGAACTGGTAGTGATCCCAGATGAGGGTGGACAGCCACGCCCCGCCGGTCTGCCACATGCCCCACAGCGCGCCGTCCACCACCGACGAGCCGCGCCAGCCGTCGGTGTTGTGGTGGGTGACCCAGCCGCCCGCGCCGTACTGAGCCTGGGCGGTGCGCGCCCCGGTCACCGTCAGGTCCTTGATCAGGTCGAAGACGGGCAGGTAGCACTCGGACAGGTTCGTCGTGTCCGTGGGCCAGTAGTTCATCGGCAGGTTGGCGTTGATCGTGTACTTCGAATCCCAGGACGGGGAGAGCGAGTCGTTCCAGATGCCCTGCAGGTTGGCCGGCTGGGTGCCCGGCCGGGACGAGGAGATCAACAGGTACCGGCCGAATTGGAACAGCAGCGCCGCGAACTGCGGGTCGTTCACACTGGCGTGTTGCGAGATCCGCACGTCGGTGGGCTGGTCGGCGGCCGAGGTGCGGCCCAGGTCGATCGAGACGCGGTTGAACAGCGCCTGGTAGTCGGTCACGTGCCGGCTGCGCAACTCGTCGTACGCGACGGTCCGGGCGGCGGCGAGCCGGGTGCGCGCGATGCCCTGGTAGTCCCCGTTGACCGTCCGGTAGTTGACGTAGCTGGAGCCGATCGAGATCAGCACCGTCACGCTGGTCGCGCCGGACACCCGCAGCGTGCCGCCGGAACTGCTGACCGTGCCCCCGGTGGCGACGGCGCCGGCCAGGGCGAGGAAGCGCACCGAGCCGTTGACGCCCTCCATGTTGCCGGAGATGCCGTCCAGGCCGATCGTGGTGGCGTCCGGGCTGGACGCCGTGGTCCGCTGCGGGCTGTCGAAGGTGGCGCTGAAGGTGATCGAGTTGGCCCGGTCGGCGGTGAGGCGCAGGACGATCACCTGATCGGGCGCGCTCGCGAACGCCTCCCGCTGGTAGCGCACCCCGTTCAACACGTACGTCGTGGTGGTGGTCGCGGTGGTGAGGTCGAGCGTGCGGTTGTACTGCGACGAGCCGCTGGCGCTGCCGAAGGCGAGTTTCAGGTTGCCGACCGTCTGGTAGGCCAACTGTCCGCCGGGGGTGCCCATCATCGCCTGGTTGATCAGATTCTGCGCCTGGCTCCACTGGTCGGCGAAGACCAGGCGGCGGATCTCGGCCAGCGCGGCCGCGCCCCGGGTGTTGGCGGAGTCGTAGGGTCCGCCGGCCCAGATGGTGTCCTCGTTGAGCTGGAGTCGTTCGGTGTCGACGTTGCCGAAGACCATCGCGCCGAGGCGCCCGTTGCCGATCGGCAGTGCGCGCAGCCAGTCGGTCCCGGCCGACTGGTTGTACCAGAGCGCCATGTCGTTGGCGGCCAGCACCTGCGGCGGTGCCACCGAGTCGGCGTGCGCCAGGGCGGTCCAGCCGGCCGGCAGCATCACGGCTCCCGCCCCGGCCGCCCCGGCGGCGAGAAGCCTGCGTCGCGTCACTTCGGACATCGTGATCTCTCCAAGCAGCGAGTTGGGTAGCCACCCGTGAGGGCCCGCCGGGCGACCCTGCCCGAGGTCGCCCGGTGGACACGGCGCCGGCCCAGTCGCCATGCTTGCCATCGAAGGATGTCGTTGTCGACGCTATTAGGGTCATCTGATGAATGTCAATGCCGGCGTCCGGGGCGCCATCGATCTAGCTGGACGGAGGGCCGGTGCGGCGACCTGGCTCAACCCGATTGGTCTGATGGGTCGCCGGGACGAGCGGGACGGGCGAAGTCGCCGCCGCCGGAGAAGGCCACGCCGAGGCGGCCTTCCGGCCGACAAGATCGAGACCCTTCCCGGGCGCTGTGACGTGCGGTTATGATCGCGTGCCATGGAGCGGCGCCCGACGATCTACGACGTGGCGCGCGAGGCCGGCGTGGCGGCCTCGACGGTGTCCCGGGCCTACTCACGGCCCGGGCGGGTCAACGCGGACACCGCCCGGGAGGTTTTCCGAGCCGCGGAACGACTCGGTTACCGGTCCGGCCGGCCCGACGGCAGACAACCCGGTGACCGGGTTCCGCAGCGGGCGATCGGGCTGGTGATCGCCGACGTCACCAACCCGTTCTACGGCGACATCATCAAGGGCGCCTACGAGGCCGCCCGCGAAGCCGGCCACCAGCTCATCCTCAGCCACACCAACGAGTCGCCCGAGGTGGAGCGCAAGACCATCGAGCACGAACTGGCGCAGGTCGACGGAATCGTCATCGCCAGTTCCCGGATGACCGACTCGGCGTTGCGGATGGTGGCCAAACAGAAGCCCGTCGTCCTGCTCAACCGCATCATCCCCGAGGCGAGCTGCGTCCTGAACGACGCCGAACGCGGCATCCACCACGCCGTGGAACATCTCACGGCGCTCGGGCACGACCGGATCACCTACGTCGCCGGGCCGGAGACCAGTTGGTCGGACGGGATCCGGTGGCGAGGGCTGCGCGCCGCGGCGGCCGAACTCGGAATCGAGGCGAAGCGGATCGGTCCGCACGAGCCCACCGTCCTGGCCGGGTTCGGCGCCGCCCAGCGGCTGGTCGACCTCGACGTCACCGCGGTGCTCGCCTACAACGACCAGTTGGCCATCGGCATCATGAAAGGGCTGGGCAAGCTGGGCCTGGGCGTGCCCGGGGAGGTCAGCGTGGTCGGCTTCGACGACATCGTCTTCGCCGACCTGGTGGAGCCCCAGCTCACCACGATCGCCTCACCGCTGTACCGGATGGGCCTCACCGGCGTGCAGAACTGCATCGCGGTGGCGCAGGGCGCCCGCCCCAGTGGGAGGCCCCTGGTTCTGCCGGTCCGCCTGGTCGTCCGGCAGTCGACCGCTCGGCGCAGACGGAAGAGCATCTCGCCGGCCCGCGGGACGACCAGGGTGTCCGGGTCGGCCACGAACGCCGCGACGTCGATCGTGGCCGGATCCCGGTAGCCCGGGTTCACCGCCCGGGGGTCGGACCCATCAGCCGAGCCGGGCAGCCAGCGCCCGCGTCGCCCAGTCGAACGACATGCGGTGCGACTCCCGCTTCGACGGCACGCTCGGCTCATCCACCTCGATCATGAAATCACCGTCGTAGTCGGCCGGCAACGCGGCCAGCACCGCATCGAAGTCGACCACGCCCAGACCGGGCTCGGCCCAGAGCCGCCTGGTCGCCTGCACCTCGTGGTACGTCATGCCGTCCCGGGTCGACGGCGGCAGCAGGTCGGGGAAGCAGTCCTTGAGATGGATGCCGCCGACGCGGTCGGCGTACCGGGTGATGAACGCCGCGGGATCGACGCCGGCCCAGCGCAGGTGTCCGGTGTCCGGGCCGCAACCGATCACGTCCGGGCCGAGGTCGTCGAGCAGCCGGGTGATCTCGTCGGCGGTCTCGAACACGCCGCCCACGTGCGAGTGGTGCAGCGGGCGCAGTCCCTCGGCCCGGAGCACCCGGCAGATCGTGCCGCAGTTGTCGATCGCCCGGGCCAGCCGGTCCGCGTCGAAACCGGCACCGACGGCTGGCCGCGCCATCCGGGCCGGCAGCGACATCGAGGAGATCATCGTACGGTCCAGGCCGAGGGCGGTCTGGACGGCGGCGAACCGGCGTGCCCGGTCCGCCTCCGCGGCCATGTCGACGGTCTCGTCGAAGGCCGAGTTGAACAGGCTGAGCGACGGGGACAGCCCGTACCCACCGATCCAGTCCAGGTACTCGGCCGGGGTCATCCCGTCCGGCACGTCGGCCTTGACGGCGGTGAAGCCGATCTCCTGGAAGTCTCGGAAAGCCTCGTCCAGGACCTCGCGGGTCTTGCCCGTCCGAGCCCAGTAGGGGATGGGATTCGCGGCGATCGCACTCATGTCAGCCGCACCGGCCGTCCGGTCCGGGCCGACTCGTACGCCCCGGTGATGACGCCGATCGACTGCCGGTTGGTCGCCAGGTCGACGCGCAGTTCCTCGGTGCCGTCCAACGCGCCGAGGAAGTTCAGGTACTGCGACCGGTGCGCGTCGGACAGCTGCCCCGGGTCACTGCCGGCGGTCGGCACCGCCCGGTTCTGTGTGCCACCCATCAACCTCTCCTCGGGGACGGTACCCTCGGCGGTGACCTGGAAGAAGGCCAACTGGTCGTTGTCGATGACCGCGGAGCCGCGGTCGCCGTGCACCTGCAGCCGGGCGCTCAACCCCGGATAGGCCGCGGTGCTGGCGTGCAGCACGCCGAGCGCCCCGCTCTCGAACCGCACCACGCCGACCGCGACGTCCTCCACCTCGATCCGCTCGTGCGCCAGGGTTTCGGCGTACGCGAACACCTCGACCGGCCGGCCCAACGCGGCGACGAGCAGGTCCACCGTGTGCACGCCCTGGTTCATCAGCGCCCCGCCGCCGTCCAGCGCCCAGGTGCCGCGCCAGTCACCCGAGTCGTAGTAGCTCTGCCCGCGCCACCAGTCGATCGACGCGATGCCGGAGGTGAGGCGGCCGAGTTCACCCCGGCCGATCGCCGCGAGGGTGGTCTCGGTGGCCGGGTCGAACCGGTGCTGCGAGATCACCGTCACCAGCGTGCCGGCCTTGCGTTGGGCGGCGATGATCTCGTCCGTGCGGGCCACCGTGATCTCCGCCGGCTTCTCCACGATGACGTGCTTGCCGGCGTCCAGGGCCGGCACGGCGATCTCGCCGTGCCGGCCGGTGGGCGTGCACACCACCACGACGTCGATGTCCTCGGCGGCCAGCGCCGCCGCCAACGAACCGTACGGCCGACCACCGCGCGCCGCGGCGAGCCGCTCGGCGCGGCCCCGGTCGACGTCGACCACCGCGACGAGTTCCACCCGGTCGGCGAGCTGACTCATCACCAGACCGTGGTGCCCGCCGATCACGCCGGCCCCGACCAGGGCGAAGTTCCTCCGATTGGTCACGCGTACTCGATCCCCTCGCTCGACAACAGGTCGGTGAACGCCCGCCAGGCCCGGCGGAACTGCTCGGGACCGGAGAAGCCACCGGCGGCGTGGCCCACGGTCAGGTGCGGTTCGAGGGAGAAGAACCCGTCGAAGCCGTCGTGCCGCAACGCCCGGATGGTCCGGGCCACCTCGCCGTCACCCTGGCCCGCGGGCACCACCGTGCCGTCCGCCGCCAGGGCGTCCTTGATCTGTACGTACGCCAGGTGTTCGCGCAGGGCGGCGTAGCCTTCGGTGTGCGGCCGGACGCCGACCTGGACGAAGTTCGCCGGATCCCAGGCGAGCCGCAGGTGCGGTGAGCCGACCGACCGCACCACGTCCAGGCACCGGGCCGGGACGTCACCGTAGATCCCCTTCTCGTTCTCGTGCAGCAGGGTCACGTCGGCGTTCTCGGCGACCCGGGTGAGTGCCCGCATCCGGTCGATCACCTCGTCCCGGTGCGCGGCCGGGTCGGCGCCGGGACGCAGGAAGAACGAGAAGACCCGGATGTACGGCGCGTCGAAGAAGCGCGCCACCTCGGCGGCGTGCCGCATCCGGTCCAGGTGGGCGGGGAAGTCCTCGTCGACGAAGATCTTGCCGATCGGCGAACCGATGCTGGACACCCGCAGGCCGTGTGCCGCGAGGATCTCCCGCATCCGGGCGAGCCGCTCGGGTTCCAGGTCCAGGATGTTGACGTCCCAGGCGCTGCGTATCTCGACGTACCTGAGGCCCAACCCCGCCGCCACCACACACTGTTCGGTGAAGTCGGGGGAGATCTCGTCGGAGAATCCGGACAGAGTCCACATCGGTGCCGGCCCTTTCCTGCTCAGGTGTGCTGTCGGTAGACCTGCTCGATCAGGCGGAGGGACCGGGCGCCCTCCTCGGGCCCGAGCCAGAACGGTGCCGGCTCGGTCAGCCGTCGGTAGAAGTCGGTGATGAGCGACTCGTGCGACGCGCCCCAGTAGTCCCGGCCGTCCGGCCCGGCCCGCCGTTCGGGGACCACCTCGGTGCGCCCGTCCCGGTAGCTGACGGTCAGATCGCCGCGGATCAGCAGGGTCGCCCGATCGGTGGCGATCTCGATGGTCACCGGCGTGTCGACGACGTTGGTGACGGTGGCGAAGAGCACGCTGCGGGCCCCACCGGCGTGGTCGAGCAGCAGATTGGCGGTGTCCTCGACGTCGATGCCGCCGTCGCTGCCGGCGTCACCGGTGCCGTCGTCGATCCCGTACCGGCCGATGTGGCCGCGCAGCCCGACCACGTCACCGAGCAGCCACTGCAGCAGGTCCACCGTGTGGATGGCCTGGTTGATCAGCACCCCGCCGCCGCTGCGCCCGACCCGGCCACGCCACGGTCGGGCCCGGTAGTAGTCGCGGTCCCGGTGCCACAGCACGGTTGCCGAACCGCCGTGGACCGCGCCGAGTTCCCCGGACGTCAGCAGCGTACGGGCGGCCCGGGCGGCCAGGTTGTACCGGTTCTGCAGGCAGATGCCGACCTTGACGTCGGGATGCTCCCGGGCCGCCCAGATCAGCCGGTCGGCCTCCGCGACGGTGTGTGCCACCGGCTTCTCCAGCAACACGTGCACACCACGGTCCAACGCGTCGAGGGCGATCGGTACGTGTCGGTCGTGCGGCGTGCAGACGTGCACCACGTCGGGTCGTAGTTCGTCGAGCAGCCTGCGGTGGTCGACGTACCCGGTCCCGGCCCGGGACGGGTCGATGTCGCAGACGCCGACCAGGTCGACGCCGAGCCGCTCGATCGCGGCACGGTGCACCACCGACACGTCACCGCAACCGATCAGCGCCGCGGTCGCCACTCACTTCACCCCGCCGGCCGTCAGACCACCGACCAGGTAACGCTGGAAGCCCAGGTACAGCAGCACCACCGGCGCGGCGCAGGTCAGCGCGGCGGCCATCAGCTGCGAGTACACCGGCAGCGCGCCGCCCTCCTGCGCCGCACCGAAGATCTGCAGCGCCACCGCGGCGGTGTGCGTCTCGGGTCGGGTCAGCACCGAGGCGAACAGCACGTCGTTCCAGCCGAGCAGGAAGGCGAAGATGCCGGAGACGACGATCGCCGGCAGGCTCAACGGGAACACGATGCGCCACAGGATGGTCAGGGTGGACGCGCCCTCCGTGCGGGCCGCCTCCTCCAGTTCGCGGGGCAGACCGCGCAGGTAGGTGACCATCACCCAGGTGGAGAACGGCAGGGCGAAGGTGAGGTACGCGACGAAGAGGCCCCACCGCGTACCGATCACGGTGAGGCCGAGGTAGTTGCCGGCCGAGGAGAACAGCACGAACACCGGCAGCAGCATCAGCGTGCCCGGGATGCTCTGCAGTCCCACCAGGCCGCGCAGGACCGTCAGCCGCCCGACGAACGAGTAACGGACCAGCACGTAGGCGGTGATGGTGCCGAGCGCCGAGGAGGCGACCGCGGTGAGGGCGCAGACGACGATGCTGTTGACGATGCCGCCGGACAGGTCGGCCGTGGTCCAGATCCGGGAGTAGCTCTCGCCGGAGAAGGTGCTCGGCCAGAACTCGCCGCCGGCCACTCCCACGTCGGTGTTCAGCGACGCCAGCACGATGTAGAGCAGCGGCCCCAGCACCAGGGCACAGAGCAGCACCGTCAGGGTGACCAGCAGCGGCCGGGGGAGCAGCCGGTGGGCCTCGGTCGAGGCGCTCATCGACGGGCTCCTTCCTCGTGCACGTCCAGCCGTACCGCCCGCAGGTAGGCGAACAGCGGGACGGCGATCAGGATCAGCGAGACCACAGCCATCGCGGCGCTGAGCCCGAATCGCAGGCCCTGGAAGCTGGTGACGTACACCAGCATCGGCATCACGTTGACGTCGTCCGGCGCGGGCGCCCCGAACAGGACGAACGGCAGCGTGAAGTTGTTGATGTGGTTGAGCGTGGCCAGCAGGCAGGCGAGCAGCACGGGCCCGCGCAGATACGGCAGGATCACCCGGTACAACTTGGCCCACCAGGTCGCGCCGTCGACCGCGGACGCCTCGTGCACCTCGACATGCACCGACTGCAGCCCGGCCAGCGCCATCAGGTAGATGAACGGCCAGGCCGCCCAGATCTCCACCAGCACCAGCGTCCAGTACGACCGCGGCCCGCTGAGCCACAGGCCGCCGTCCACGCCGACCCTCGCCAGCGTCGTGTTGACGATGCCGTCCGATTGCAGCATCGTGCGCCACACCGTGCCGACGACGAACGAGGGCAGCACGTACGGGATCAGGAACACCGCGCGCACGACCGCCCGCCCCCGGTACGGGTTCTGGGTGACCAGCGCGGCGGCGATCCCGATCGGGACGGTGGCGGCGGTGGCCAGGACGGCGAACGAGACGCTGATCCAGGTCGAGTGCAGCAGGCCCGACCCGAACGACTCGACGTAGTTGTCCAGCCCCACGAACGGCGCTTCGACCCACCGCCGCAGGCTGTACTGGTCCAGGTCGATCAGCGAGATCCACAGGGCCAGCGCCAGCGGGATCAGGATGACCAGGACCATCAGCACCCCGCCGGGGGTGAGCAGCCACAGCGGTCGCTGCCGCTGGGTCACGCCGCGGCGGCGCGGCCGGGGCGGTCCGGGCGGCGCCGCCGCCCGGGCCGGCGGCGCGAGGGTGCCGTCGGGGGCCATCTACTTCGCCCGGTCCAGGGCCGACTGCGCGGCCTTCTGCGCCGTGGTCAGCCGGCCGTCCAGCTGCGCGCCGTCCAGTGCACCCTTGGACAGGTCCGGGATCGACTGCACCACCGTGTTGGTGAGCGCCAGCTGGATGTCCGCCCAGGCGCCGGTGAACGGGGTGGCCACCGACTTGTGCTGCGCCTCGACGACCGCCTTCAGCTTCGGGTCGGACAGCAGCGTCTGCGCCGCGGCGGCGTTCGACGGCAGCTGTCCCAACCGCCGGTAGATGTCCAGCTGCGCGTCCTGGTCGGTGATCAGCTTGACGAACTCGAAAGCCAGGTCCTTGTTCTTGGAGTAGTCCGCCACCAGCAGGTTGTCGCCGGAGAGGATGCTCGCCGCCTCGACGCCGCCGGCCGGCCGGGCGGTGGCGCCCGGTGGCACGGTGGGCAGCAGGGCGAACTCCCACTTGCCCTTGACCGCGCCGGCGTCCAGCGACTTCGCGGCGAGCGCCGAGGTCAGCGCCATGTAACCGGTCCTGCCCTTGGCGAACTCGGCGATCGCCTGTGAGTTGGACCAACCGACGGCGGCCGGGTTCACCACCTTGTCCGTGGTGAGCCAGCCGAAATAGGTCTGGTACGCGGCGCGTACCGCCGGGTCCTGGATCCGGGCCGTCTTCCCGTCCACGATCGGGTTGCCGGCCTGCGCCGCCATGCCCCAGATGAACTTCCACGGGTCGAAGTTGTCCTTGTACGCCACCGCCAGGCCGTACTGGTCGCCCTTGGTCAGCCGCTTGGCCTGCTGGGTCAACTCGTCCCAGGTGGTGGCCGGCTTGTCGATCCCGGCGGCGGTGAGCAACTCGGTGTTGTAGACCATGACGAACGGCCGACCCACCCACGGGATGCCGATCTGGTGCTGCTCGTCCGGCCCGGAGATGCCCAGCGACGAGGGGATGAACTTCTCCTTACCGCCGAGTTGCTTCCACTCCTTGTCGCCGAGCGTGACGAACGCCTTGGTGGAGTACGCGGTCGGGGTGAACGTGGTGCCGACCGCGTAGACGTCCGGGCCGCTGCCGGAGACGACCGAGGTCTGAATCTTGGTCAGTTCGTCGCTGGCGCTGGCGAACGTCTCCCACTTGACCTCGGCGCCGGTCTGCGACTTGAACTTCTCGGCGATCGACTTCTGCCACTCCTGCTGTTCCTGGGGATACTGGGTGTTCGCCGCGATCAGCACGTCGAGAGTCTTACCGGCGCCGTCGGACCCGCCGTCGCCGTCGCCGGCGCAGGCCGCGAGCGTGACGGCCAGCGCGGTCGCACCGGCCAGCGCCACCGCCGATCGCATCTTCCGGTTTCGCATCTGCTGCTCCTTCAAGGGTCGGCCGGCGCGGAGTGAGCCGCATCACGGTTACCGGATGGTTTCCGCAATCGGCGATCAACGCAACGAGTTGCCAGTTGTTGCCACGCCGGGCCGCCGTACCGGCGGCAACAGGTGGCAACCGCTTGCCCAACCGGTCACCGGCCGCACAGGCTCGGGCACATGGTCGCCTTGACGTTGCATCCCGACCGGTTGCTGCCCACCGATCCGGGAGTGCGCGGGATCGCCCGCCGCCTGTACGAGGCGGTCCGTGACCGTCCGATCATCTCCCCGCACGGGCACGTCGACCCCCGGCTGCTGCGCGACGACCCGCCGTTCACCGATCCCACCAGCCTGTTCATCCAACCGGATCACTACGTGACCCGGTTGCTGCACGCCGCCGGCGTACCGCTGGAAACGCTCGGCGTCGGGTCGCCGCCGCTTCCGGAGGACCGTGCGCGGGCGGCGTGGCGGTCGCTGTGCGAGCACTGGGACGCGTTCCGCGGGACCCCGGTCCGGTACTGGTTCGACAGCGAGTTGGTCGAGATCTTCGGCGTGACCGAACGGCCCGGCGCGGCCAACGCGGACGCGTTGTACGACCTGATCGCCGACCAGCTGCGGCAGCCGGGCAACCGGCCGCGCGCCCTGCTGCGACGGTTCCGCATCGAGTTCCTGGCCACCACCGACGACCCGGCCGACGACCTCGCCGCGCACCGGGCACTGCGCGCAGACCCGGACGTCGGCACCACCGTGGCGCCCACCTTCCGACCGGACCGTTACCTGGAGGTCGGCCGGCCGGACTGGTCGGAGCAGGTCGCGGCGCTGGGCGGGGACGTCGGCGACTACGCCGGCTACCTGGCCGCGCTGCGGGAGCGGCGCCGGTACTTCGTGGCCCACGGCGCGGTGTCGGCCGACCACGGCCACGCCGACGCGGGCACCGAGCCGCTGGACCGGCACGAGGCGGAGCGCATCTACCGTTCCGCCCGGGCCGGCACGGTCTCACCCGCCGCGGCGACCGCGTTCCGCCGGCACATGACCTTCGAGATGGCCCGGATGTCCTGCGACGACGGCCTGGTCATGACCCTGCACCCGGGCATCTGCCGTAACCACCACGGGCCCACCGCGGCCCGGTTCGGCCCGGACAGCGGGCACGACATCCCGACCGCCGTCGAGTTCACCCGCGCGCTGCGGCCGCTGCTGGAACGGTTCGGCACCCATCCCGGCTTCCACCTGGTGCTGTTCACGGTCGACGCCGACGTGTACAGCCGGGAGATCGGTCCACTGGCCGGCTTCTACCCGGCGGTGTACGCCGGCGCGCCGTGGTGGTTCCTGGACAGCCCGGCCGAGATCCGCCACTACCAGTCGGCGGTGACGGAGATCGCCGGGTTCTCCCGACTGTCCGGTTTCATCGACGACACCCGGGCGTTCTGCTCCATACCGGCCCGGCACGACATGTCCCGCCGGCTCGACGCCGGATTCCTCGCCGGTCTGGTGGCGGCGCATCGGCTGGCCGAGGACGAGGCCCACGACACCATCTGCGCCCTGGTCAGCGACCAGCCGCGGAAGGTCTTCAAGGTGCCCGGGCAGGCCGGGTGAGGCCGCGGCGTGCCGCCGCCGCGCCGGTCCGCATCGTCCACCTCGGGCTGGGCGGCTTCTTCCGGGCGCACCAGGCCTGGTACACCGGGGCCGCGCCGGACGCGGCGCGGTGGGGGATCGCCGCGTTCACCGGCCGGTCCCGGACGCTGCCCGACCGGCTGTCCGCGCAGGACGGGCTGTACACGCTGGTGGTCCGGGGTCCCGACCACGACGAGGCAACCGTGCAGTCCGCCGTGTCCGTCGCGCGGGCGGGCACCGACCTGGACGCCTGGTGCGCGTACCTGGCCGGGCCGCAGGTCGCGGTGGTGACGTTGACGGTGACCGAGGCGGCGTACCGGCGGCACCGCGACGGCGGTCCGGACCTCGACGACCCGGAGTTGCGCGCCGATCTCGACGCGCTCCGGCACGGCGGCCGGGTGACCACCGTGCCCGGCCGGCTCGTGGCCGGTCTGGCCGCCCGGCACGCCGGCGGGGCCGGTCCGCTCGCCGTGGTCTGCTGCGACAACCTGCCGGACAACGGTGCGGCCACGGCCCGGGTGGTGCGCGGTCTGGCCGCGGCGGCGCGACCGGAACTGGCCCGGTGGATCGACGGTTCGGTCTCGTTCGTGACCACCATGGTGGACCGGATCACCCCCCGGACCACGCCTGCGGACGTGCGGACGGTGGCCGAGTTGACCGGGTACGTCGACGCCGTCCCGGTGGTCACCGAACCGTTCAGCGAATGGGTGCTCAGCGGGGACTTTCCGGCGGGCCGACCGGCATGGGAGGCGGCCGGTGCCCGATTCGTCGACGACGTCACCCCGCACGAGACCCGCAAGTTGTTGCTGCTCAACGGCGCACACAGCCTGCTGGCGTACGCGGGTGGCGCGCGGGGGCACGACACCGTCGCGGCCGCGGTCGCCGATCCGGTGTGCCGCGGCTGGCTGGAGCGGTGGTGGGACGAGGCGGCCCGGTACGTGCCGCTGCCCGCCGCCGAGGTGGCGGCCTACCGGGCGGCCCTGCTCCGGCGGTTCGCCAACCCTCGGATCCGCCACCTGCTGGCGCAGATCGCCGCGGACGGCTCGCAGAAACTGCCGATCCGGCTGCTGCCGGTGCTGCGCGGCGAACGGGCCGCCGGCCGGCTCCCCGCGGGCGCCGTACGCACGCTCGCCGGCTGGATCCAGCACCTGCGCGGGATCGGAACCCCGGTGGACGACGCGGGAGCCGGCGCCTACCGGGACCGGGCCGGGGCGCCGCGCGAGGTGCTCGCGTTGCTCGCCCCGGACCTGGCCACCGACGAGGAACTGGGTCACGCGCTGGATCGGGCGGTCAGCGACCGGTGAGCAGGGCCGGCGTCAGGAGACCGAGGCCGGGAAGCGTTCCCAGACCCGGTGCCGGGCCATCAGCCGCTGCACGTCGGTGAGGACCTCGGTCGCCGACCCGCCGGTGACCACGCCCGGCGTGCCGGCCACGCCGGCCTGCTCCAGCACGGTGACGCCGGCGCCCCAGGCGCCGATCGCCTTGGCGTGCCGCCAGCTCTCCTGCACCAGCAGGAGCACCCGCGGGTCGACCGCCGTGGCGTCGGCCGCGCCGGCCTTGGCGTCCCGGGCCGGCAGGGCGTCCGGCGCCGGTACGGGAGCCCCGGCCAGCAGCAGCGCGTCCAGCTCGACCGAGCGGCCGGTGGCGAAGGTCCGCTGCACCGGCAACTCGCCGACCTTGCCGCCGTGCGCGGCGATCAGCAGCGGCACCATGCCCGCGGCGAACACCGCGCTGCGCACCGCCACCACGCCGTCGAGGTCGTGGTCGGCGTCGATCACGATGCCGACCATCCGCCCGTCGGTCGGCCACTCCCGACCCACCTGGGACAGTGCCGGACTCGGCCGGACGTCGGCCGGTGGCTCGGTCGGTTCCGGCGCGGGCAGGCCCAGACCGGTCGCGACCCGCGCGCAGAGCACCGGGTCGATGGTGGCCAGGCAGCGCAGTTGCCGTTCTTTGATCGCCTGGTGGTAGCACTTACCCAGCTCGAAGGTGTACGCGCGGATGATGTGCTCCCGCTCGGTCGGCGACATGCTCAGCCAGAACAGCCGGGCCTGGCTGAAGTGGTCGTCGAAGGAGACCGGGTTGGCGCGGATCTTGGGCGCCTCCGTCACGGTGACCGGCACGTCGAGGAAGGCGTGCTCGGCGTCCCCGGCGGTGAACGGGTTGCCGCCGTCCAGGGAGTTCGGCCGGTACGGCGCGACGCCCGCGTGCACGGCGTCCTGGTGGAAGCCGTCGCGCAGCATGTCGTTGACCGGCGCGTGCGGCCGGTTGACCGGGATCTGCGAGAAGTTCGGCCCGCCCAGCCGGGTCAGCTGCGTGTCGACGTAGGAGAAGAGCCGGCCCTGCAGCAACGGGTCGTTGGTGACGTCGATGCCGGGCACCAGGTGACCGAGGTGGAAGGCCACCTGTTCGGTCTCGGCGAAGAAGTTGGTCGGGGTCCGGTTGAGCACCAGCCGGCCGACCGGCTGCACCGGCGCCAGTTCCTCCGGGACGATCTTCGTGGGGTCGAGCAGGTCGATGCCGGCGAAGGTCTCCTCCGGGGTGTCCGGGAAGACCTGCAACCCGAGTTCCCACTCGGGGTACGCGCCGGCCTCGATCGCGTCGTAGAGGTCGCGGCGGTGGAAGTCCGGGTCGATGCCGCCGATCAGCTGGGCCTCCTCCCAGACCAGCGAGTGCACGCCCAGCTTCGGTTTCCAGTGGAACTTCGCCAGCACCGTCTCGCCGGCCGCGTTGACCAGCCGGAAGGTGTGGACGCCGAAGCCCTCCATCATCCGGAACGACCGGGGCACGCCCCGGTCGGACATGTTCCACATGGTGTGGTGCTGCGCCTCGGTGTGTAGGGAGACGAAGTCCCAGAAGGTGTCATGGGCGCTCTGCGCCTGCGGGATCTCCCGGTCCGGGTGCGGCTTGGCGGCGTGGATGATGTCGGGGAACTTGATCGCGTCCTGGATGAAGAAGACCGGCATGTTGTTGCCGACCAGGTCGAAGGTCCCCTCGTCGGTGTAGAACTTCGTGGCGAAGCCACGGGTGTCGCGGACCGTGTCGGCCGACCCCCGGGAGCCGAGCACGGTGGAGAACCGGACGAAGACCGGCGTCTCCTTGCCCTTGCGCAGGAAGCCGGCCCGGGTGATCTCCTCGGCGCCGTACCCGGTGAAGACGCCGTGCGCCCCCGTGCCCCGGGCGTGCACCACGCGCTCGGGGATGCGCTCGTGGTCGAAATGCGTGATCTTCTCGCGGAAGTGGTGGTCCTGGAGCAGGATCGGTCCGCGCGGTCCGGCCTTGAGGGAGTGGTCGGTGTCGCGCAGCCGGGCGCCCTGGGACGTGGTGAGGAACTCGCCCTGCTGGCCGTTGGCGGTGCTCGGCGCGCCGGTGGCCGCGCCGGTCGGGGTACGCGTCTGCGGCGCTCCCTGCTCCTTCTTGGGCGGCAGCGGGTCGTGCGGCGTGGTCGGTTCCGCCAGGGTGGGTGGTGCGCTACCCGGCGCACCGGGGACGTCGGGACTGACCGGGTCGGTCACCTTCTCGGCCGCGGCCTCCACGACGTTCTTGACGACCTTGGCGGGCTTGCTGGAATCCATCGGGTACCTCGTTCACGGAGCGGACGGTGGGGCTTCCTCGTGCCCTACCCGGGCGCACCCCGGAAAAACGTATCGCCCGTGTCGGGTATGTCCGGGCAAAACGCTCCGGCCATCACGCATCCGCTCAGTCCAGGCAGAACTCGTTGCCCTCCGGATCGGTCAGCACGATGTGGCCGGCGCCGATCGGGGGCTCGGGCTCGTACCGGCGTCCCCGGGTCGCACCCAACCCGACCAGCCGCGCGCACTCGGCCTCCAGCGCGGCCATCCGCTCCTCGCCGCGCAGGCCGGGAGCCGCCCGCACGTCGAGGTGGACCCGGTTCTTGCCGGCCTTGTCCTCCGGCACCTGTTGGAAGAACACCCGGGGGCCGGTCCCGGCCGGGTCCTCGATGGCCGACCGCGAGTTCCGCTGATCCTCGGGTACGCCGATCCGGGCGAGGAAGTCGTCCCACGCGGCCAGCGGGTCGGCGCCCGCCGGCAGGTCGACGCCGGGCGGGCCGGGGTGGACGTAGCCCAGGACGTCCCGCCAGAAGGACGACAGCGCTCGCGGGTCGTGGGCGTCGAAGGTGACCTGGATGTGGCGGCTCATCGGGCTGCTCCGTTCGTGCCGGTCGGGTTCACGCCGGCCACCCTGCCATCCCCGGCCGACAGAAATCTCCTACCTCGGCAGTTCGGCGTCGTACACGAGCAGCGCCACCTGGACCCGGTTGTTCAATCCCAGCTTGGTCAGCAGGCGGGACACGTGTCCCTTGACGGTCGGCACGCTCATCCCGAGTTCGGCACCGCTCTCGGCGTTCGACAGTCCGCATCAAGCTGTGTTCCCGGGGTCCGCGGTTGCGGCGTCGAGGTGTTTGCGGATGGCGGTTCTGCCTCGCTCGTAGGCGTTGGGGTCGTCGTGTAGTAGAGATCTGGCGTTGGCGGTCTCCAGGAAGGCGATCAGCTCGAAGGCGAGTTGGTCGGCGTCGGTATCGTCGGCGAGCTCGCCGAGCTGGCGGGCGTCGTCGATGGTGCGTGTGACGAGGCGGCTCCAGTCGAGGCTGGCCGCGGCGACGGCGTCGCGTACCCGGCCAGGACGGGCGTCGAACTCGGCAGTGACGGCGAAGAAGAAGCATCCGCCGGGGAACACCCGCCGCTGCGAGTAGCTCAGCCAGTTCTCGCACAGCCTGCGCACCCGTCCCAGGCCCGGTGGCACGGTCAATGCGGGTTGGATGACCTCGTCGAGGTAGATGCCTGTCGCGGTGCGGATTGTGGCGAGTTGAAGCTCCTCCTTGGAACCGAAGTAGCCGAACAGTCCACTCTTGCTCACGCCGAGGTCCGTGGCCAGCCGGCCGATCGACAGCCCTTCCAACCCGTCCTGGGAGGCGATGTCCGCAGCCCGGCGCAGGATCACGTTGCGTGCTCGGTCGTCGCGCGGCCGCCCCGCCATCTCCACCCCTTTGCATACGAACGTTCGGTTGACGATAGCCGTCTCGGCGTGCGTCGTGGTACGGTCTCCAATATGCGCACGAACGTTCGTGCTTAGAAGGGGTGATTGTGACTGGCATCCGAACGAGGGACGTCCGCGACCCGGACCGGCATGGGTTGGCGGTGGCTGGGCGGGTGATCGCTGAGGTCACTGTCAAGCCCCGGGTTTGATGGAGAGTTGGTTAGCTGGTTTTCAGGGGTGCGGTGACTGGGTGGGTCATCGTGTGTAGTGCTTCGTGCTCGGCGGGCGGGACGTGGCCGAGCTCGCCGTGTAGGCGC